>DATNML010000061.1:0-21869 GCA_035602315.1 Candidatus Dormiibacterota bacterium | reverse complement strand
CGCACCCGCATGCACAGAGAGCTCGAGGTAGGGGTCGACCGGCGTCTTGTCGCTCACCGGCATCTGGGAACCGATAGAAGTGGTGTTGGTGAAGACGAGCGACATCGCCGTCCCGCTTCCCCTGATGTCCCCGGTCAGCTCGTAGGTGAACGGTCTTGCCTCCGCGATGTGTTTCACATCCTCCGCGAAAGCCCCGAACGCCTTGTCCTTGGCCGACTCGCCGGCTGCGATGGTTTCGCCGAAAAGTCCGATCGCGGCGGCCTCCAGGAAGATCTTTCCATTCAAACGGCCAAGCGTGATGGGATGAGGCTTCCCGGTCTTGATGACGCGGATTGCGGCATCGACCGTCGTAGGCAGATGTAGCGACTTGGCGAAGTTGTTGAAGGTGCCCATCGAGAGAATGCCGACCGGGTGTTTGGTCTCCGCGAGCTTGCGGACCACCCAGCCGATGGTGCCGTCCCCGCCTGCCACGATCACGGTCGCCGTTGGAGTGATCAGCTTCTCCAGGTCCAGCTTGGGGTCGAATTCGACAGCCAGGCTGCCGTCGAAGGCTTTGCGGAGCTTGGCTTCGATCTCGGGCGTCATCGAGCCCGCCTTGGAGCTCAGGATCAGCAGACTGCTCGCGCGGGTCGAGCTGCTTTGCGCCTTAGTCGTCCGTCTGGCTGTCGTCATGCAGCTTCAACTCCTTCATCTCCGACGATACCCAGCGACGCGCGCTGCATCAGCTCTTGCGTGTTGACTCCGTGGCCGGCGGTCGCCTTCGTCCACGCACCGTCCGAGGCCAGCTCCCAGGCGAGAGTGTCGTCGGACAGCTCGAGCTCCAGGAACTGCTCGATTTCCTGCTTGAGATGCGGGTCGGTCACCGGGACCACGGCCTCGACCCTGCGGTCGAGGTTGCGAGGCATCAGGTCGGAGGAACCGATGAGAACGTGACGCTCGGGTCCGCTCCCAAAGCCAAAGATTCGTGAGTGCTCGAGATAGTGGCCAATCAGCGAACGGACGCGAATTCCTTTCGATAGTCCAGGCACCCCTGGCTTCAGACAGCAGATGCCGCGCACGATGAGGTCGATCTGTGCGCCGGCCTGCGCAGCTCGGTAAAGGGCGTCGATCATCTCCGGGTCGACCAGGTTGTTGACCTTGATCACGATCCGCCCCTTAGGCTTCACCGCCTCGAGCTGGATCATCTTGACCAAGCCCGATCGAAGGGTCGTGGGGGCGACCAGGAGCTTGCGGTACTTGCTTTGGCGGCTGTACCCGGTTAGGTAGTTGAAGAGCTCGGCAATATCGGCTGTCACCTCGGGATCCGCCGTGAAGAGCGCTATGTCTTCGAACAGGCCGGCTGTCGCTGCGTTGTAGTTGCCTGTTCCGATATGCGCGTAGCGCCGCACCCCGGCGCCCTCCTGTCGCACGACCAGCATCAGCTTGGCGTGCGTCTTGAGGCCGACGAGTCCGTACACGACGTGGACGCCCGCCGCCTCAAGCGCCTTAGCCCACACGATGTTCGCCTGCTCGTCGCCGCGCGCCTTCAGCTCGACGAGCGCAACGACCTGCTTGCCCGACTGAGCCGCAGCCTTGAGCGCGCGCGCGATCGCGCTCTCAGGGCCGGAGGTCCGGTACATCGCGACTTTGATCGCGAGGACATCTCTGTCGCCGGCCGCTTGCTCGACGAACGCTTCGACCGAGGTCACGAAGGAGTCGTACGGGTGATGGACCAGCAGGTCACCTGTCCCTATGACGCCAAACATGTCGGCCGGCTTACCGTCATCTGCTCGAAGCCTTGGTTGAGTCGCAGGCATCCATGGCCTGTCGTTCAGCGAGTCGCTGCCGGGCACGTGGATCGAAAGAAGGCTCGTCAGGTCAAGCATCCCCGTCACGGTGTACACATCCTCAGAGCCAAGCTCCAGCTCCCGTACAAGCAGAAAGAGAACGTCTGGGGACATATGCGGACCCACCTCGAGGCGCACGGCCCGTCCCTTTCGGCCCTTCCGTACCAGCTCCGCCTGTACCGCGGCCATCAGGTCCTCTGCCTCGTCGTCATCGAGGTCAAGGTCCGCGTCACGTGTCACGCGGAAAAAGTCATGGCTCACGATTTCCATCCCCGGGAACAGCGCCGCCAGATGCAGAGCTATCACCTGCTCGACGGGCACGAGCCGCTCGCCGTCGGGCAGACGGATGAAGCGCTGCAGCAGGGGTGGCACCTTGACCCGTGCGAATCGAGGCTGGTGTCGCATCGGGTCGCGCACCATCACCGCGAGGTTTAGCGATAGGTTGGAGATGTAGGGGAAAGGGTGGGCCGGGTCGACGGCCAGCGGGGTGAGCACCGGGAAGATCCGCTCTTGAAACACCTCTGCGAGCCAGTCGTGGTCGGCGTCGGACAGATCGGCGGCCTGCACCAGCTTGACGCCGGCGCCGGCAAGCTCGGGAACGATGTCCCGGCTGAGGGCCGCCGACTGGCGCTCGACCAGGTCGCGGACCCGCAGCCCTATCCCCTCCAGCTGCTGCTCGGGGGTCATTCCGTCCGGCGAGGTCAGCCTGGAGGGCGCCAGGAGCTGCTCGTGCAGGCCCGCCACCCTGACCTGGAAGAAGTCGTCGAGACCGTCGCTCACGATCGCGAGGAAACGGATCCTTTCCGCCAGGGGGCGCGCGCAATCTTCAGCCATTGAGAGTACGCGACTGTCGAAATCCAGCCGCGAAAGCTCACGATTGAAGAACCTGTCTTTGGGCAGGGCGTGTGTCTGCGGCACCGATCGAAGTGTCGACCTCACCGCCATCGGATTACTTCTTTGGCGCCAGCGCAGGATTCGAAAGCAGCCGCACGGACAGCGCCAGCGCGGTCCAGCCCAACCCAAGTGCCAATCCGCCAAGAACATCACTGGGCCAGTGCTCCCCGAGATAGATCCGGCCGATGCAGTCCACGATCAGGACAAAAGCTGCCGCGATCCAGGCCACTGCAAGCAAAGGACGCGGGAGGCGGCCGACCCCGAGACAGACGACGAGCAGGACCAGCACCCAGCTGAAGAAAACGACGTGCCCGCTCGGAAAGCTGAAGCTGCCGGTGTGCCGGATCACGTGGACCAGGTCGGCTGAAGGCCGCGGCCGCTGGATGATGCCCTGGACGATCGAGTAGATGGGTCCGGCAGCCGCACCGACCGCGATCAGCGGTGCCTTCTTCCAGCTGATCACGGCGACCAGGACGATGGCACCGATGCCGGCGTAAAGCTGGCGGGCGCCTTCCAGCCAGTCAAACCAATTGAAGACGGTGACGAGCGGCCCCCAGTTGACGGCCTGGATGGAACGCTCGAGGGAAACGTCGAACGGCATGTAGGGGTTGCCGGCTGCGTAGTAGGTCAGGCCGGCGAAGATGGCGAGCAGGGCCAGGCCGAGCGCGAGGAAAGGCCATCGAAACGGGGAGGTCTTGGCCTCGCGTCTCGGGATGGCGGCAACGATAACGCTCAAGCTGAGCTGCCCATCAAGCGGATCCAGCGTGCGCAAGCGAAGGAGTGCAGCCCCAGCGCCACGAATCCCAGCGCGATGATGCCCATCACGAGGCGTCCAAAGGGCTGGTTCAGGAGGAACTGGAATGCGCCTCCGAAGCCCTGGACCTGGGCCGGGTCATGGTGGACGCCGGCCTGCACGATGAACCAACCGATGACCAGGAAAACGACGCCACGGGCGAACATGCCGAAGCGGCCGAGCGCGATCGCGCGTTTCCTCTCGGTCTCGCTCATTTCTGTGCCCTTCAGGTCGCGTGCGAATACGGCCCGATAGGCCTCAAGAAATTGCCCGAGGCCAACACCGATCGCAACGAGTCCGATGACGATGGTCAGCCAGCCGCCGCCCGGGTGACTCAGGACGGAGGCGATCGTGGTCTGCGTGCTGTCGCCGGATGCGCCGCCTGATCCCGCAAGGAGCTGGAGGGCAAGGATCACGAGAGCGGCGTAAGACACTGCGCTCGTGACAAAGCCAAGCCTCGCCATGTAGCCGGATGCGTCACTGCCGCGATGCAGCGGGTCGTAGATCGCCCTGATGAAACCCCACAGCGAGTAGGCCGCGAGACCGATCGCCATGACGATCAGCACCAGCTTTCCAAATGGGTTGGAGACCAGGAACACCAGACTTCCCGACAGGTCGGTCGTCTGGCCGCCGCCCACTCTGAACACAATCCCTAAAGCAAGCACGCCCATGACGGTGTAGAGGGCGCCGCGCGCGGCGTAACCCAGACGCTCCAGAAGCCGGAGCAGCGGGCTGCCGGCCGCACGCTTAACGGCGTTGTTGCCAGCCTGGAGGGTAGCCACTTCAGGCCGCCTTCATCAGGCTCTTCTTGAGCGCCCGAACGTCGAGGTGAGGGTTGGGATAGGTCAATTTCATTTCCTCCATGGTCTCGATCAGAAGCTGCGCGACGGCCCAGTTCCGATACCACTTGCGATTGGCGGGAACGACGTACCAGGGCGCAGCCGTCGTTGAACAACGCCCGATGGCTGCTGAGTACGCTTTCTGGTAGTCGGCCCAATACCGTCGCTCGCTGATGTCTTTCCCGCTGAACTTCCACTGCTTGTCCGACTCCCTCAAGCGGGCGAAGAGCCGGTCTCGCTGCTCCTCGGCCGAGATGTTCAGAAACACCTTGATGACGGTTGTGCCGTGTTTGACGAGCTCCGCCTCGAAACGATTGATCAGTTCGTATCGCTTGTCGATCACCTTGGGCGATGCAAGCGCTCGGACCTTGGCGATCAACACGTCTTCGTAGTGGGAGCGGTTGAAGATGACGATCTCACCAGGCCTGGGCAATTGGCGTTTGACCCGCCAGAGGAAGTCATGCCGGCGCTCGTTCGGGGTCGGCGCCTTGAACGAGACGATCCGTACCCCTTGAGGGTTCAGGCCTCGGAGCGCATACCGGATGGTGCCGTCTTTGCCGCTCGTGTCCATGCCTTGAAGCACGATCAGGACCGAGCGTTTGCCCTCCGCGTGGAGGCAATCCTGAAGCGACATGATGTGTTCCTCGTCAGCCAGCGTCCGTTCATCAACCTGGTGCCGCAGGACGCCGTTGGTTTCCGAGGGATCGATGGCGGCCAGCTTGAACCGGCCTCGCCGCGGCCGCACGCGCAAGAGTTCGCTTACCGATTGGCGATGCGTTCCGTTCTTTTCGTCAGGCATGTGGTCAGTCGAGGGTGCTCCGAAGGTGGTAACAAAGGCAGTAACTTAGATCTGGCGTGAGGGAGCCCGACGTGCCTGAAAACGTGCTTGAGAGCTGGTTTCTGACGAGTTCTGAACGCGGAAACGATCTCACCAAGCTCGACCGGCGGAATGCGGACGGCTTGGCCTGGAGCACGGGAAACAGGGTCGAGACCCTCGTGCACGGAGCCGTTTACTTCCGCCGGTTGCTGGAAGCCGTTCGTGAGCTCGGCCCCGCCGACTGGCTGTATTTCACGGACTGGCGGGGCGACCCCGACCAGCTCCTCAGCGACGATCCCGATTCCACCATCGGGGCCGTCCTCGCCGCTGCCGCGCGTCGCGGCGTGAAGGTCAAGGGGCTGCTTTGGCGGTCACACATGGACCGGCTTGGCTTCAGCGCCAAGGAGAACCGTCACCTCGGAGTGCAGGTCAACGCAGCGGGTGGCGAGGTTCTTCTCGACCAACGGGTGCGACTCGGCGGCAGTCATCACCAAAAGCTCGTTGTCATCCGCCACGCCGAGAGGGGTGAACGCGACGTTGCCTTTGTGGGTGGCATCGACCTGTGCCACAGCCGGCGCGACGATGCGGACCACCACGGTGACCTCCAGCGCCAGGCGATGGCACCGCTGTACGGGGAAAGACCGCCCTGGCACGACGCTCAGATTGCGATCCAGGGCCCGGCCGTGGGGGACCTGGAGTTCTGCTTTCGCGAACGGTGGGATGACCGCAGCCCACTCAGTCGCGATCCCCTCGGGATCTTGCATGACCTGCTGCGCCACACGGATCGGAGGGCGAGCGTCCTGCCACCAATGGCAGCTGATCCCCAGCCGTGCGGAACCCATTCCGTCCAGGTGCTGCGTACCTACGCGCGCCGTCATGGCGGCTACCCGTTTGCTGCCGAGGGTGAGCGAAGCGTGGCCCGCGGATTTCGGAAGGCGATCCAACGAGCGCGCCGGCTCATTTACATCGAAGATCAGTTTGTCTGGTCGACCGAGATTGCGAACGTGTTTGCCGCCGCGCTAAAGGCGTCTCCGTCACTCCATCTCATCGTGCTGCTTCCGCGGTACTTTGACCAGGCCAGGACACTCACCCTGCGGCCGAACCAGGTGGGCCGGGAGCAGGCGGTAAGCGTGCTTAAGGATGCGGCAGGCGATCGTGTCGCCATCTACGATATCGAGAACGTCGCCGGCGTCCCGGTCTACGTTCACGCCAAGATCAGCGTGATCGACGACGTCTGGGCGTCGGTCGGGTCGGACAACTTCAATCGAAGGTCCTGGAGCCACGACTCAGAAATCGCTTGCGCTGTGATCGACGACGAGTTCGACGTTCGGGAACCCGTCGATCCAGCTGGACTTGGCGACGGCGCTCGGAAGTTCGCGCGGGACCTGCGGATGCAGCTGTGGCGCGAGCACCTTGGCCGTGCTGAAGGTGACGATCGTGACTTAATCGATCCTGTCGAGGCGTTGGCGAAGTTCCGTGAGGCCGCACTGGCCCTTGACAAGTGGCACCTGGACGGTGAGCGAGGTGAGCGGCCACCAGGACGTGTCAGGCCGCACCCCCGGATCCAACCCTCGCGTACGGCGAGGCTTTGGGCCGAGCCCTTCTATCGAACGATCTACGACCCCGACGGCCGGTCGCGAGACATGCGCCGGCGAGGCGATTGGTAGACGTCCCAGGTGTTGCTGAGAATGTTTCGCCCCACCACTTAGTGTTCGGCCATGGCCATCCCGATACCGAGCCTGGAGTCGAGGCTTGGACTGTTGCGCCGGCGGCGCCGGGTGAGCATCCTCAAGCAAGTCCTGACGCTGATTGGCCCGGTGTTAGCGGGAACCACGCTCCTGATGCTGCTCGTGGCCTTCGGATCCGCAGCGACCTGGCGGTAAGAGCAGCCGTCTAGGAAGCGATCGCGGCACGGGCCAGGGTCGACCGGCTTTCGATCGAGGCGGCGATCACTCCAAGTAGCTGTCGTGCCGCGTCATGCCCAGGCTCCATGGGCGTCGCGGTCCGCCCGCTGAAGCTCAGCCGGATTTCTGTTCCGGTTGGGTGGCCGACGAAGCGAAGGTGGCCGGCCAGCACGCATCCGCCGTCGTCGACATCCTCGATCAGCCACAGGGCGCAGATCACCGCACGCGGCGCGGTGATCGGAAGGGCGAGCTTGAGCCAGAAGTCCTGCCCGAGCGCGGGCAGGTCGTCGACGCCGAGCCGAACCGGGTTGGACTGGCTTTCGATGAGCCAGCCAAGCGCCTCATCCAGGTTGGCAGGCGCTGACGTCTCCGCTGACAGTCGGGCTGACATCCAAGGCCGAAACTCTTGCATGTGACTGAAATTAGTGGTGCGAGATCGAGTCCGTCAGGTGGCATTGACACGAATCAAGCCGCCCGTGTTCGTTCGAGGTGAACAGAAGGTCCGCTGGTTAGTTCCTGCCCCGTCGCGGTGCCATGATTCCGTCCATGCGACGCACTGATCAGCCACCGGCATCCACCAGTTGGCGGATCGCCGGGCCTTACTTCGAGTCATGCAGCTGCGAGGCGATCTGCCCGTGTCGCATGGTGGACGGCCGGCCGGGTTCGCATGCGATGTTCCGCTACTGCCAGTTTGCGATCGGCTGGACGGTCGCCGAGGGTCACTTTGGAGAGCTCGACCTGGGCGGCCGGAGCGGGGTCATGGTCGGGTACTGGGACGAGGACGAGCGCGGCGAGCCCTGGCGTGTCGGCGTCTACGTTGACGACGGCGCCACCGACGAGCAGCGCGAGCTGCTGGCCGGGATCCTGACCGGGCGCCAAGGCGGCTCTCCGGCGCGACAGTATGCAGGTGCCATCTCAGAGGTGCTGTTCGTAGAGCCTGCCGCGGTCGAGATCGACCACACGGACGGGAATCAGAGGATTCACGTGCGCGGCCGTGTCGACGCCAGGGCCGCGGCCCGATTCGACACCGACTCCAGTGTCAGCTGTGGAGTGCCCGGCCATGACCGCGCGGGTTACGAGGTGGTCATGGACCGGCTCGACGTCAGAGGTGGCGGCCTCGATTTTGCATTCGAAGGTCGCTGTGGATTTGCCGCCAGCTTCGACTATCGATCTGGCTGAGGTTCTCGTGACATCGCGTGAAGTCGCGCGGACCGAGATGCCGGCGGCGCTCCGTCGAGAGGTGCGTCTGCTCGGCGACGTGCTCGGGCAGGTGCTTGCCGAGTACGGCGGTCCCGGGCTGCTCGAAGATGTCGAGCTGCTGCGCCGGACCGTGATTGCCGCGCGCGACAGCGACGCCCAGGAACGCGCTGCCGCGAGTCTGGTCGCATCGTGGTCGATCGATCGCGCAGAGCAAGTGGCACGGGCGTTCACGTGTTACTTCCAGCTCGTCAACCTCGCCGAGGAGCGACATCGTGCGCGCACCCTGCGCGAGCGGGACCGGGGCACGGCGGTGATCAAGGAGTCACTGGCCGAGGCCGTCGCCGAGATCCGCTCCCGTCAGGGTGAGGAGAGGCTTCGCGAGCTCCTCGCAGACCTCGTGATTCAGCCCGTGCTCACGGCGCATCCGACCGAGTCGCGTCGCCGTGCCGTCGTCGCGGCGATCACCCGGGTCGGCGCCCAGCTGGAGGTGCTCGACGATCCACGTGTTTCGGCGCGCGAGGAGCGCGAGGCGAGACGGCGCCTGCTCGAAGAGGTCGACATCCTGTGGCGCACGGCGCAGCTCCGCAGCACGCAGGTGCAGCCCCTAGACGAGGTGCGCTCGGTGATGGCGATCTTCGACGAGACTGTCTTCCGCGTCGTGCCCGAGATCTATCGGGAGCTCGACTCCGTGCTCGCTCCGGATGACGCAGGGTCGCGTCCTCCACTGGCTCGGGCCTTCATTCGTCTGGGGAGCTGGGTAGGCGGCGATCGCGATGGCAACGCAGAGGTCACCGCCGAGGTGACGGTGGAGGCGGTCGGCATCCAGGCCGACCACATTCTCCGCGGCCTCGAGGCGGCGACGACGCGAATCGGTCGCGGCCTCACGGCGGACTCGGTCACCACTGTGCCCGGCGCGGAGGTGGCGTCACGGCTGGACGCCGCACGGCTTGCCGAACCGACGCTGCTCGCCGAGATCGCAGCTCGATCGCCGTCGGAGCAGCACCGCCAACTCCTTCTCTATGTGGCGGAACGGATCAGGGCCACGCGCCTGGCACGTGTTTCGATCGCGTATCGATCGCCGGCCGACCTGCTCGCGGACCTGCGCGCGGTGCAGCGATCGCTTGCCGCATCGGGCGCGGTGCGGCTCGCCTACGGCGAGCTTCAGAACCTGGTCTGGCAGGTCGAGACGTTCGGTTTCCACCTCGCGCAGCTCGAGGTTCGCCAGCACAGCCGGGTTCACGATCTCGCCCTCACTGAGCTCAAACTCGGCGGCGAGCAATCGGCGAAGACCAATGAGGTGCTGGCGACGTTTCGTGCAATTGGCAAGATCCAGCAGCGGTTTGGAACGGAGGCCTGCCGGCGATACATCGTCAGCTTCACTCGCGACTCCAGAGATATCGCAAACGTCTACGCGCTGGCCGAAGCGGCCGCGGGAGGCGAGCCTATCGCAGAGCTCGAGGTCATACCGCTCTTCGAAACAGTCGAGGACCTGCGCCGCGCGCCGGTCGTGCTCGACGGCATGGTCGAGCTCGAGCCGGTGCGACGCCAGCTTGCCAGGACAAAGCGACTGGAGGTGATGCTCGGCTACTCGGACTCGACCAAGGAAGTCGGACCTACCTCATCGAGCCTGGCCCTGTACGAGGCGCAGGCGGATCTCGTCCGCTGGGCGAGGGAGCGTGGCTTGCAGCTCACGCTGTTTCATGGACGCGGGGGCGCCCTCGGCCGCGGAGGCGGGCCGGCCAACCGGGCCATCCGCGCCCAGGCGCCCGGGTCGATCGGAGGACACTTCAAGGTAACTGAGCAGGGCGAGGTGGTTTTCGCGCGCTACTCCAACCCCGCGATCGCCCGCCGCCACCTCGAACAGGTCGCGTCCGCGGTACTGATGAGCTCCCTGCCAGAGGTCGAGGAGGTGGCGCAGCGCGCCGAGGAACGCTTCCGCGAGCTCGGGGTTCAGATCGAGAAGCCGGCACGGCACGCCTACCGCGGCCTGGTCGAGAGCGAAGGCTTCGAGGAGTGGTTCAGCCGGGTGAGCCCGATCGACGAGCTTGGCCGCCTCAGGCTAGGCTCGCGCCCGGCGCGCCGCGATCAGTCCAACAAGCTGGCCGAGATGCGGGCGATCCCGTGGGTTTTCGCCTGGTCACAGATGCGGCTGAACCTTCCCGGCTGGTATGGCCTCGGAAGCGGCATGGCGGCCGCAGACCTGGAAGAGCTGCGCGCGGCTTACGCTGAGTGGCCCCTCTTCAACGTGCTGCTCGACAACGCCGAGATGAGCCTGGCCAAGACGGATCGCCGGATTGCACAGCGCTACCTGGAGCTGGGCCGGCGCGCGGATCTGAGCGCCCGGGTCATGTCGGAGTACGACCTGACGGTCGATCGGCTGCTGGCGGTCACGGGCCACAGCAGGCTGCTCGAGAACCACCGGGTGCTGTCCTGGGCGGTCGAGCTGCGCAACCCGTATGTTGACGCGCTGTCGCATATCCAGCTGAACGCTCTCGAGGCGCTCCGCCGCGAGCCGGTCGACGATCGTGAGCGGGAGAAGCTCGAACAGGTCCTGCTGGTCACCGTGAACGGGGTCGCCGCCGGGCTTCAGAACACCGGCTGATCATTTCGAGCGCCGGCAGTCGCTGCTCGACCCACTGACGCAGGATGTTGACGTTCATCGCTCCCGTGACTCGGTCGCGCACCTTGCCTCGGTCCCTCATAAGCTTCAGCGCTCGTCCGGGTGACCGGTGTTGCCGAACGCGATGCGGTCTCGGACGACCTGGGCCCGACCCAACAGCCGTGCGCGCTGGACAGCGTCCTCGCCGAAGCGGTCGCGAATCGCATCCATCGCTCTTTCCAGGCGCTCGTTGCGCGGCCGGGTCGCGGCGGCGAACAGGTCGAGCTGCCCGGCCTCGGCCTGGGTGAGCCCTGCCAGGCCGACGCCCAGCGTGCCAACCTCGCGGCGAGGTTCGCGCGCCGCCAGCAAGCCCAGTGCGGCGCGGTAGATCTCCTCCCCGGTAGAGATTGGCGCAGGCAGCGTGACCTGCTTGGAGAAGCGCCCTGCCACCGGCCGGTACACAACGCCAACCGACACGACGCTGCCGCGGCGCCCCGCGGCGCGGAGGCGCCGGCCGACCATCTCGGAAAGCCGCATCAGCAGCTCCTCGAGCTCGCGCTGTGAGCTCGTCGCGCGAGCCATCACGTGGGAGTGGCTGTAGCTCTTCCGCGCGACTCCCTCGAAGTTGCTCACCTCGAAGCCGCGCAGCCGTTTCAGCCATCCGTTGGCATGATCCGCTTGCATCCCGGCCAGGCGAAGCTTCTCTGGAGTGGCCCGCAGAAAATCGAGAGGGGTGTCGATCCCGCCAAGCCGCAGCCTGCGGGCGCTGGCCTCCGCGATGCCGGAGAGGTCGGTGAGCTGCAAGCGCTCGAAGACGGAGACCAGGTTGGTGTGGTCGATGCGTTCGAGCCCGTCGCGTTTGTTCAGGTTGCTCGCCTGCTTGGCCATCCAGATCGACGTCGAGATTCCAACCGAGCAGGTGATGCACTCGCCGACCTCCGCCCGCAGAGCCTTCTTGACGGCGAGCCCGACACCGGCAGGTCCGAGGCGGACGAGGTCAGGCGTCCCGACCAGGTTCATAGAGGCTTCGTCGATCGACATTCGCAGGACGTCGGGGCTGTGCCGTGCCAGGATCTCCATGAGTCGATCGGACACGTCGCGGTAGCGCGGCGGGTTGGGCTCCATGACCAGCACCCGCGGATAGATGGCCTTGGCTTCGAAGACCTTCATCCCGGTCTTGATGCCAAGGTCTCGGGCCTCGCGGGACGAGGAGACGATCGTGGCTGCGTTGGTGGCGTAGGCCGCGATCGCCAGCGGCCGCCCGCGGAGGCTCGGGTCGTGCTGCTGCTCGATCGAGGCGAAGGCGCAGTTCAGGTCGACCACCAGCGTGGTGGGGGCGGCCGTGTTGAGGCCGAGCTCGTTCGGACTCACTCGAAATGTGCGCCCTGCGTGCGCGCGGCCACAAACAGATGTTCGCACAGAACCGTCAGGTCAGGGCGATTCGGCTAGACGCTCGCTTTGAGCTCTTTCTCCACGCGCGCGATGGCTTTGTCCAGGACCATCACGATCCGGTTGATCTGTTCCTTGCTGATCACAAAGGGCGGTGACATGGCCAGCACGTCCCCACCCAGGGCCCGGACGATCACGCCCTGCTCGAGCGCGGCGATCGCGACGCGGCGGGCGGCGCCCACGGAGGCGTCGAACGATTCCTTCGTCGCGCGGTCACGCACCAGCTCGACGCCGCCGACCAATCCCAGGCCGCGCACATCGCCCACTATCTCGTGCGAGCGAAGAGTCTGCAGCCGCTCCTGCAGGTAAGCACCCCTCTCAGCCGCCATTTCCACCAGGTGCTCGTCCTCGAGGATCTGCAAATTGCGGAGAGCGACCGCGCATGAGGTAGGGTGGCCGCTGTACGTGAAGCCGTGCATGAAAGGTCCCTTCACCGACTTGAGGGTGTCGTGAACCGACCGGGTGAGCATCACTCCTGACAGCGGTAGATACCCGCTGGTCACACCCTTGGCGAAGATCATGAGGTCGGCCTGCACGTTCCAGTGCTGAAGCGCGAACCAGCGCCCGGTCCGCCCGAACCCGGTGATAACCTCGTCGGCGATCAGCAGCAGCCCGTGCCTGTCGCAGACCTGTCGCAGCAGAGGGAAGTAATCCGCCGGCGGCACGATCACGCCGCCGGCGCCCTGCACTGGCTCGGCGACCACGGCGGCGACCGTCTTTGGGCCCGCCGTCAGCACCACGTCCTCGAGCGCCTTGACGTAGGCCGCGCCGGCCGAGCCTTCGCCGGAATACCGGTACGGGTCTGGTGCGGGCGCGTGAAGGAAGCCGGGGGCGAGCGGCTCGAACCCCTTCCAGAAGTTGGCCAGCCCCGTGGCGCTGGTCGCGCCGTAGGTCAAGCCGTGATAGTCGCGGATCCTGGAGATGATGGTCACGCGCTCCGGCTCACCCCGGAGCTTGAAGTAAAGTCGCGCGATCTTATATGCGGTGTCGTTCGCCTCGGCGCCGCCACTTGCGAAGAAGGTGACCTCGAGGTCGCCCGGCGCCAGCTCGGCCAGCCTGGCCGCGAGCTCGACCGTCGGCGCGCCGCCGAACGAGCCGTAAGCCGAGCTGAACGCGAGCGTCTTCATCTGTGAGGCCGCCGCCTCGGCGAGCTCCGCCCGCCCGTATCCGACGTTCACGTTCCACAGCGAGGCCATGCCGTCGATGTACTCCCGGCCCTCGATGTCGGTGAGGGTTGCGCCTCGGCCGCTCGCGAAGATCACCTGGGGGATTGTGCCCGGGGCTGCGCCCAGGTCGCCCTGCGGGTGCAGCCAGTGTGTCCGATCGAGCTCGTAGAGGCGGCTCGACTCGTCGGCGGAGAAGATTTTGGCCATCACAGGCAAGGATATTCCCTGCCCGCACCCCACTGAATAGAGGGGCCTGTGCATATGGGTTCTCAGGTTGTGGACGCAGTGCGTGCGGCCAGAGAATGAAACGTGGCGGCAAAGCGGCGCGTCCAGACCAACGGTCACGGCCTCGAGGTCGAGCTCAAGGGCGGCCCGGCTGAAAGCCACGTCGCGACTGCAAAGCTGAGCCCGGGGGCCGGCGCCATGCAGAGGCTGATCGACCCCACCCTCTTCGCCGATCCGTACGCCGCCGCGAACTTCATCGGCAACGTGCTCGAGTCCTCGACTGAGACCTCGATCATCGGCATGGACCTCGAGGGCAACATCCAGCTTTGGAACGAAGGTGCGCGCCGTTTGTATGGATACGAGCCTGAAGTCGTCATCGGCAAGGCCAACTCCTCGATCCTTCACACCGCTGAAGACGTGGCGGAGGGACTGCCGAAGCGGATGACCGCGACCGCTCTCGAGACCGGCAAGTTCGAGAGTACGATCGTGCGCCGGCGCAAGAACGGCACGACCTTTACCGCCCGTGCCACGCTGACGCCACGCCGGGACCTCAAGGGCGACGCGATCGGTTTCCTCCTCATCTCGAGGGACGTTTCAGACGAGATCCGCCTGGCCCGAGCGCTTGAGACCACCCAGGTGTACACGCGCTCCCTGATGGAGTCCAACGTCGACGCCATCATGACGACCGACCCCCTGGGCATCATCACTGACGTCAACCAACAGATGGAGTCTTTGACAGGGCACTCGCGCGACGAGCTGATCGGATCGCGATTCAACCGTTACTTCACCGATCCGAAGCGAGCAGACGACGGTATCCGTCTCGTGCTGCGCGAGGGCAGGGTCGTCAACTACGAGCTCACCGCCCGCTCGAAGACCGGCCGCGAGACGCTGGTCAGCTACAACGCCACGGCATTCTTCGACCGGGATCACAAACTGCAGGGCGTCTTCGCGGCCGCGCGCGACATCACCGAGCAGAAGAAGCTGGAGGAGCAGCTGCGGGAGCAGCAGAGCTATCTCCGCGGGCTCATCGAGTCAAGCGTCGACGGCCTCGTGACTGTTGATCCCAAGGGCCTGATCTCAGACCTGAACGAGCAGATGTGCCGCCTGTCCGGTTACTCACGCGAAGACCTGCTCGGCACTGCATTTGCCACGTATTTCCTCGAGCCTGAGCGTGCGACTGCCGGCGTCAAGGAGACCTTCGACCAGGGCCTGGTCAAGGACTACGTTCTGACGCTGCTGACCAGGTCGGGGCAGCAGCGGCAGGTGTCCGTCAATGCCTCGATCTTCCGCGACCACCTCGGCAGCGTGCGCGGCATCTTCGCCTCGGCCCGCGACATCACCGACCAGGCCGTGCTGCAGGCGCAGTTCCTGAGCGAGCGCGCTTACAACCGCGGCCTCATCGAGGCATCGTTCGACGGCCTCGTCGTCATCGACCCAATGCTGACGATCACGGACGTGAACGAAAAGATGTGCCAGATGTCCGGGTACGAGAGGACCGAGCTCATCGGCAGCACCTTCCAGGACTACTTCACCGACGTCAAGCGCGCCGCCGCAGGCGTCCGCAACACGCTGGACAAAGGCGCCCTAACCAACTACGAGCTCACCCTGCTCACGAAGGATGGTCATGAGCAGCTGGTGTCGTTCAATGCCGCCACCTTCACCGACCAGGAGGGGAAGGTCCGAGGCATCTTCGCGTCGGCCCGCGACATCACAGAGCAGGGGAGCCTCCAGAAGCTGCTGGCCGAGGAGCAGGCATACAACCGGGGGCTGTTCGAGGCCTCGCGCGACGGCCTGGTGACCGTGAACGAAGACATGCGAATCACGGACGTGAACGAGACGCTCTGCAAGATGGTCGGCCGGACGCGCGCGCAGCTGGTCGGTTCGATGTTCCCCGAACACTTCACCGAGCGGGACCGCGCTATCGATGGCGTGCACGTCACGTTCGAGAAGGGCCTGGTCACCAACTACTTGCTGACCATGCAGGCAGCCAACGAGCAGAAGCTGTCGGTCTCGTTCAACGCCGCAGTCTTCCGCGATGCCGGCGGTGTGGTGCGTGGAATCTTCGCCTCCTTCCGTGACGTCACCGA
The DNA here is from genome assembly GCA_035602315.1 of Candidatus Dormiibacterota bacterium. Taxonomy (GTDB): domain Bacteria; phylum Chloroflexota; class Dormibacteria; order Dormibacterales; family Dormibacteraceae; genus Palsa-870. Next base: position 6,070 of record DATNML010000061.1, on the reverse strand, counting down.
CCAGCAGGAGCTCGAGCTTCAGCTGCGCGACACCCAGGTCTATACGCGCTCTCTGATCGAGTCGAACGTCGACGGCATCATGACCACTGACCCGCTAGGTGTGATCACCGACGTCAACGAACAGATGGTTGCCTTGACCGGCCGCACCCGGCAGGAGCTGATCGGCTCCGCATTCAAGACCTATTTCACCGAGCCCGATCGAGCCGAAGAAGCCATCCGGCTGGTGCTACACGAGGGCAAGGTCACCAACTACGAGCTGACCGCCCGCTCGAAAGAAGGTCGCGAAACGGTGGTCAGCTACAACGCGAGTGCGTTCTTCGACCGCGACAACCGCCTGCAGGGGGTGTTCGCCGCCGCGCGCACCATCACCGAGCAGAGGAAGCTCGAGGGGCAGCTTAGGGAGCAGCAGGCATATCTCCGAGGACTGATCGAATCGTCAGGCGACGGACTCATCACGCTCGACCCCGACGGCTTCATCTCCGACGTCAACGAGCAAATGTGCCGGATGTCGGGCTACGTACGTGCCGATCTCACGGGCACGCAGTTCGCCGACTACTTCACCGAGCGGGACGTTGCGCGCGCGGGCGTCACGCAGACCTTCGAGAAGGGGGTCGTTACCGAGTACGCACTCACCCTTGTCTCGCGCACGCGCCGCCACCTCCAGGTGACGTTCAACGCCTCGGTGTTCAAGGATTCGGGCGGCATCGCGCGAGGCATCTTCGCGTCCGTGCGCGACGTCACCGATCGCGTCCGCCTCGAGGAGCAGATGCGCGAGCAGCAGAACTACCTGCGTGGCCTCATCGAGTCCTCGGGCGATGGGCTGGTCACCGTCGACCCAGAAGGGTTCATCACGGACCTCAACGAGCAGATGTGCCGCATGACCGGCTACACGAGGCAGGAGCTGATGGGCTCTGTGTTCAAGCGGTACTTCACGCAGCCGGACAACGCCGAGCTGGGCGTGCGCCGGACTCTCGCCGAAGGCGGTGTGACGAACTACGAACTGGTGCTCGAGTCGAAGGGAGGCCGGAAGGGCGCCGTGTCATTCAACGCCTCGGTGTTCCGCGCTCCAGACGGCCACATCGAGGGCATCTTCGCGTCGATGCGCGACATCTCCGAAAAGGCTCGCCTCGAAACCCAGCTCACCGAGCAGCAGGTCTACAACCGCTCTCTGTTCGAAGCCTCGGCTGACGCTCTGTTCGCCATTGCGCCCGACGGGATCATCACTGACGTGAATGAGGAGGCAACAAGGCTGAGCGGCTACTCCCGCAAGCATCTGATCAGCTCGCGCTTCCACGACTATTTCACGGAGCCCGACCAGGCGGCCGCAGGAATGGCCAAGACGCTGGCCGAAGGGCGCGTCCTCGGCTACGAGCTCGTGATCGTGACGCGCCAGGGCAGGCGCATCACCGTGAGCTTCAACGCCGGTGTGTTTACCGACGCATCCGGCCAGGCGTTGGGCATCCTCGCCGGCGCACGCGAGACGAGCGCGCAGAAGCTGCTGGAGCAGCAGCTGCGTGACTCGCAGGTCTACACGCGTTCGCTGATTGAGTCGAACATCGACGCCCTGGTCACCACCGACCCGGTGGGCACGATCACTGACGTGAACCAGCAGATGGAAGCGATGATGGGTTTCGGCCGCAACGAGCTCATCGGTTCCGACCTTAAGAAGTACTTCACCGAGCCGGAACGTGCCGAAGAAGGATTGCGCCAGACCCTGCGCGAGGGCAAGGTCACGGACTACGAGCTCACGGCCCGCAGCCGCGACGGCAAGGAAACCGTCGTCGTGTACAACGCGGCGACGCTGTTCGACCCCGACCACAAGCTGGAAGGCATCTTCGCTGCGGTCCGCGAGATCACCGAGCGCAAACGCTTCGAGCAGCAGCTGCAGGAGACGAATTTCCAGCTGGAGCGCGCAGACCAGGCCAAGGACCGCTTCCTGGCGAGCATGAGCCACGAGTTGCGAACCCCCCTGAACGCGATCATCGGCTTTACCGGCACCCTGCTGATGAAGCTGCCCGGCCCGCTGAACTCTGAGCAGGAAGAGCAGCTGCAGACTGTGCAGTCGAGCGGCCGCCATCTGCTGGCGATCATCAATGACCTGCTGGACCTGGCCAAGATCGAGTCGGGCAAGTGGGAAGGAGACTTCCTGCCACTCGACTGCGCCGAGGTGGCCAAAGAGGTCGTTGGCGGGCTGAGCCCGCTCGCGCGCAACAAGGGCCTCAACTTCACGGTGACCGCCCTGGATCACGCCGTCACCGCCTCCACCGACCGACGGGCGCTGCATCAGATCCTGATCAATCTCAGCAGCAACGCGATCAAGTTCACAGACAAGGGTGAGGTCCGCATAGAGGTCCACGAGGGTTCGTCCGACGGCCACGCGACCGTCCGGTTCGACGTGATCGACACGGGTATGGGGATCAAGAAAGAAGACCAGGCCAAGCTGTTCAAGGCATTCGAGCAGCTCAAGAAGTTCGGTATCGCCGCGCCCAGGGAAGGCACGGGCCTCGGGCTGTACATCTGCCAGCGCCTGGCCGGGCTGCTCGGCGGAACGATCGAGTTCAGCAGTGAGCTCGGGAAGGGCAGCGTCTTCAGCTTCATCGTGCCGCGAGAGCACCGTGAGCCATAAGAAAGACCTGGTCCTGGTCGTCGAGGACAACAAGGCCAGCAGCGACCTGATGGCTTACCTGCTCAGGGCCGCCGGGAATCGGGTGATGACATGCTCGGATGGCGCTGACGCCATCGCAATCGCCGGGCGGGAGCACCCGAGGGTGATCGTCATGGACCTCCAGCTCGAACATATGAGCGGCCTCGAGGCGGCTGCGGTGCTCGGCGCCGATCCAGAGTTGAAGGCCATTCCGCGAGTTGCCGTAACGGCCTACGCGATGGTCGGCGATCGCGATCGTGTGTTGAAGGCCGGATTCAACGGGTACATCGCAAAACCCATTGAGCCGACCACGTTCGCCGCGCAGATCAAGGCCTTTTTTGTGGCCGCTTCACTCCGCACCCTGGACGGTGGCTGAGTGGCCCTGGCCGTAGTCGTTGACGACAGCGCTGCGGATCGGAAGCTGGCCGAAACCCTGCTCAAGCATGCCGGGCACACGGTGCTGTCGAGCGATGACGGGTTGGCGGGACTCGAGCTGATCAAGAAGGAGAAGCCCGACCTCATCATCACCGACCTGATCACGCCGACCATCGACGGATATGACTTGGCCCGCGCGGTGCGAGGCGATCCGGCAACCGCGTCCACTCCAATCATCATGGTGACCGCCCACTACCTCGAGCCCGAGGTCCGGCGGCTTGCTGCTCAGATGCGCATCCAGCACGTGCTCATCAAGCCCTTCGAGCCGCAGGCCTTCCTCGACGCGGTCGATAACGCACTGCTTGAGAAGGCGGTCCTGGACCTCGACGTCAACCCGGTCCCCGGGGAGTTTCACATCGGGCATCTGCGCCTGGTGTCGGCCAAGCTCTACGAGAAGGTGACGGAGCTGGACATTGCGCGCCGCGAGTTCGAGGCGACCGCGAGCAAGTACCGGCTCCTGTTCAGGGCGCATCCCGAACCGATGTGGGTCTACAACGTCGAGACGCTCCGCTTCCTGGAGGTCAACGACGCCGCCATCCGGCAATACGGCTACTCACGCGACGAGTTCATGGCCATGACCGTCAAGGACCTCATTCCGCCCGAGTCAATGACGGCATACATGGAGAACATCGGCAAGATTCACGAGGAAAAGAGATCAGTTCCTCGGCAGGCTCGCAAAAAGGACGGCACCGTGATCGACGTCGAGGTCTCGACCCGCGACCTTGGTCATCAGACACGCTACGTCATGGCGCAGGACGTGACGCAGACCCGCAAAGCCCAGCTTCAGCTGCACCAAGCGCAGCGCATGGAAAGCTTGGGACAGCTGGCGGGTGGTGTGGCGCACGATTTCAACAACCTTCTGGGAGTCATCCTCAACTTCAGCTGGTTCGTCAAAGCCAACCTCACCGCAGAGGTGGAGGGTGGTGACGGCGAGCGCTGGCGCCCGGTGCTGAAAGACATGGAGAGAATCGAGCGAGCCGCGGAGAACGCCGCGCGCCTGACCCACCAGTTGCTCGCATTCGCGCGGGTGGACGTGGTCCAGCCCAAGCCCATGAATATCAACTCGGCCGTGGCCGAGATGGAGCCCCTGTTGCGACGCACCATCGGCGAGCATATCGACCTGATCGCGCATCCCGGCCCAGACCTGTGGCCGGTATTGATCGACTCGAGCCAGTTGAGCCAGGTGGTCACCAACCTCGTGATCAACTCGCGTGACGCTATGACACAGGGCGGCACGCTGACCATCGATGCCGAGAACTTGGAAGTCGATGCTGCGTTCGCCGCGCCGCGTGCGGGCTTGAATCCCGGGCGCTACGTGCGCCTGCGAGTCAGTGACACGGGGAACGGCATGAACAAGGAGACGCTGAAGCATGTCTTCGAGCCCTTCTTCACGACCAAGCCGAGGGGGCAGGGCACGGGCCTTGGCCTCGCGACGACCTACGGGATCGTGAAACAGGCCGGTGGATATATAGACGTGTACTCGGAACCGGGCATTGGCACGCGCGTGTCGGTGCTCCTGCCGGCCACCGACCAGGCGCAGCCGGCCGCGCAGCCGGCGGCGTCGGAGCCGGCGCCTGCGGCCAGCGAGACAGTGCTGGTGGTGGAGGACTCGGACGACCTGCGCGAGATTGTCGACCGGATCCTGACCAAGAGCGGATACCAGGTCATGATCGCCGCCAACGGTCCAGATGCCCTCGACATGGCGCGGGAGTTTACCGGCCATATCGACCTTCTCTTGACCGATGTGATCATGCCGCAGATGAACGGGAGCGAGCTGGCACCGCGCCTCATCGCGAGCCGGCCTGACCTCCGCGTGCTTTACATGTCCGGGTTCGCACAGCCGGCTCTCGGCGCGACTGGCACCCTGGAGCCTGGCACGGCTCTCCTGGACAAGCCATTCACCGAACCCGCCTTGCTCGCCAGCGTCCGTGAGGCACTCGCGGTCAAGCCATGAGCAGCCGCGTGCTGATCGTTGACGACAGCGAGGACGATGTCGAGATGCTCCAGCGGTTCCTCGCCGGCGAGGACACGGTGATTCGAGGCCTGACCGACTCGACGCAGGCGGAACGGGTCTTCAACGAATTCGAGCCTGACATCGTCCTGCTCGACCTGCATATGCCGCACCCTGATGGACTGGAGATGCTGCGGCGGCTCAGGAATGCGCGCCAGCGGCTGGGCTTCTTGCCCGTGGTAGTGCTGACAGGAGACATAGGGCAGGTCGCGCGCAACAACGCCCTCGACCTGGGCGCCGACGATTTCCTGACCAAGCCATTGGACCGGCAGGAGGTTGTGCTTAGGGTGAGAAACCTCCTCTCCACCAGGCGCTTGCACGTCGAGCTGGCGCGCGCCTACCGGCACAAGAGCGACTTCCTGGCCAGCATGAGCCACGAGCTGCGTACCCAGCTCAGCTCAGTCATAGGCTTCTCGGAGCTGCTCCTGAATGACACCACCGCCCGGTACGACGAGCCGAGCAGGCGGAAGTTCCTCACTCAGATCAACTCCAGCGGACGCTACCTGCTGGGCTTGATCAGTGACATCCTCGACCTGTCCAAGGTGGAGGCCGGCCTAACGGTGCTCCGCATCGAAAGCGTGGTCATCGCCGATGTCGTGCGCAGTGTCCTGAGCGCGATGGAGCCACTTGCGGCGAAGAAGGCGATCCGGCTCGAGGCGGATGTAGCTGCTGGAGGCTCGGCGCCGGCGGACGTGGGGAAGCTCAGCCAGATGCTGCTCAACCTCGTCTCCAACGCCGTGAAGTTCACGCCGGACGGCGGTCGCGTGGCGATCGGCGCGCAGCGGCTGGCCAGCACGGTCGAAATCTCAGTCTCCGACACGGGGATTGGCATCGCCGATTCGGACCGAGATCACCTATTTGAGGAGTTCCGGCAGCTCGATTCGAGCCTGGCGCGGCAGCAGCATGGGACCGGGCTCGGACTCGCGCTCACCAAGCGCTTCGTCGAGCTCCACGGAGGCCGCATCACTTTCGTCAGCGAG
>DATNML010000060.1:0-13102 GCA_035602315.1 Candidatus Dormiibacterota bacterium | reverse complement strand
GCGATGTCGGCCTGCACCTCGCTGAGGTCGACGGCGGGCGCGCCACAGTTGAGGCAGACATAGCCGGGCTGGGTCAAGCGGTAGTCCTGGTAGTCGCCGCCGGAGTCGATGTCGACCTCCGCAAACAGCGCGCGGAACAGCTTGCTTCCACACCGGCGCGAACAGACAAGAAGCACGGACGTCAGGTTACGGCGTTCAGGCGATTCGCCTGCGCAGAGTCGCGATGCCGGCGACGATCAGGACCACGCAGAACCCGGCCACCACACCCGCATCAATCTGGAGCGAGGTCCACGTCAGGTCGGCGCCTTTGATCATGATGTCGCGCAGCCCGCTGACGGCGTACGTCAGGGGGAGCACATCGGAGACCAATTGCAGCGGCTTGGGCTCTGTAGAGATGGGGAAGAGGATGCCGGACAGGATGAACTGCGGGACGATCACCAGCGGGATGAACTGCACCGCCTGGAACTCGGTGCGAGCGAACATGCTCAGAAAGATGCCGAGGTTCACCGCGGTGATGGCCATGAGCGCCTCGACCCCAAAGATCAGCAGCACGTTGCCCTGGTTGTGCACCTTGAGCACCGCCAGGCAGAAGGCGAGGACCTCGGCGGCCTGGATCAGCGCCAACACCGTGAAGCCCAGCATGTAGCCGACAACGATCTCGCCGCGCCGCAGTGGACTGGCCATGAGGCGCTCGAGCGTTCCCTGTGACCGCTCGTTGAGAAACGCGACGGTCGTAATGACGAAGACCAGGAAGAAGACGATCAGGCCAATAAACGCCGCGCCAAAGTAGTCGAGGCGATCGAGGGAAGGGCCCCCGTATAGGTAGATGACCTTCGGCTCCACTTTCAGAGAGCTGCCCGTGCGCTGCGCCGCGATCGTTGCCAGAGCCTGCTGCAGCGCCTGCAGCACGGGTCCCGCCGTTCCTGGTTGTGAGCCTTCGAGATGGACTTCGGGAGCGATGGTTCCCTGCTGTGCTCGCGCGCTGAAATCGGCGGGAAAGAAGATGTAGGCGACGAGCGAGCCGTCCTTCAGACGGGAGTCGCCGTCCGCGGCCTGGATCGCGCTGGCTTTAATCATGGTGGAGTCTCCGAGCGCGCTCGCCACGATTGGCCCCAAGGGGCCCTGATCTTCGTTGGCGATGCCCACCGCCGGCGCGGACGCCGATCCGCGAATCAAGTAGCCGAGAAGGCCGAGGATCACGATCGGCGCCACGAACAGAAGGGCCAGCGTGCGGCGGTCGCGCCTAAACCCCTGGAGCAGTCGTCGGGTGATGGCAGCGATGCGGTGTCCGCTCATGACGCCTTCTGCCCGGCGAGGGTGAGGAACGCTTCTTCCAGGTTCTGCGTGCCTGCCATCGCCCGGATCTCGTTGGGCGAGCCTTCCGCGAGCAGCCTGCCGTACTGGATGAGCCCCAGGCGCTGGCAGCGCTCCGCCTCGTCCATGACGTGGCTCGAAACGATGATCGTCGTGCCCGCTTCGGCCATGCGGCGAAAGCTCTCCCAGAACTGGACGCGCAGCTGAGGGTCGACGCCAACAGTCGGCTCATCCAGCAGCAGCAGCTCCGGCTTGTGCACCAGCGCGCACGCTAGCGAGCAGCGCTGCCGCATACCTCCGCTCAAGGTCGAGACGACCGAGCCGCGGCGCTCGTACAGCTCGACGAGCTCCAGGGCCTCCTTCACGCCTTTCTCTGCGCCATTGATCGCGGCGAAGAAGCGGACGTTCTCCTCCACCGACAGGCCTGGGTACAGGGCGGCCGCCTGCGTCATGTAGCCCACGTGTCGCAGCACGGCCACGTTGGGCATGCGCTGGCTGAGCACGGTCACGGTCCCGGCATGCGCCTCTACGATGCCGACGATCATGCGGATGAGCGTGGTCTTGCCGGCGCCGTTCGGTCCCAGCAACCCGTAAATCTCGCCTTGCCTGATCCGCATTGTCACACCGTCGAGCGCCTTCACGGTGCCGAAAGACTTCGAGACGTTCTGCACGTCGACTGCGAAAGATTCACTCATGGGCTCTCTCCTCAGGCGTCATCGCACGCAGCCACAGCTCGGCCAGCATCGTCACGGCCTGCTCTCCTTCTATGTCAAGGCCCAGCATTTGCTCGGCCAGAGGCCGAGTCAGGAGGTGGAAGAGGATCGGACCGACGAGAGCTTGCAGCGCGAGCACCGGATGCATCGCGCGCAGCCGGCCCGACTGCATGTGCTCCATGACATAGATGGCGAGCGAGCCGACCATCGTCCGGATCGCGTCCTGGGCGGCCTCGGCCGTGTCGGGCGCCAGGGCGGTCATCTCGAAGAACAGCGCCCGCAGCAACCCCAGCCGGTTCTCACCCGCGCCGTAGAAGACGCGATAGACGGTGCGGGCGATCTCGGGCATCAGGACCTCGGGGGGCTCGGCGCGCCGGGAGCTGAGCAGCCGGCTGACCGGGTCCAGCGGTGAGTAGGCGTGGACGAGGCTTGTGAAGAGCGCCGACTTGCCGGGGAAGAGGCGGTACAGAGTGGCTCGAGAAACCTCGGCCTGGACGGCCAGGTCGTCCATCGACAGGGCGGCCAGGCCGTGTGCGCCGATCAGCGTCAGCGCGGCGTCGAGGATGCGCTCGCGTGCCACGGGCTCGGGCTGGACGTCCAGGGCCTCGAGCAGCGCCTCGCGCGATCCAAATGCCCGATAGAAGCTGGCCCGGGAGACACCCGCCGCCGCCACAAACTCGGCCACCGTCGGGCTACCTCCTCTGGCCAGCAGGCCTCGGGCTTCGCCGAGGATCCTTTCCCTGGTCGCGGCCACCTGGGACGAGACTAAATGGGACGTCCCGTCTTGTCAAGTCTCAGTCTGTGCCGCTGGCTGCTTTGACCAGAGCGTGGATGGCTTCGATCTCGCTGTCCCACATGCCCCAGGCGTTCGATTGTGCGAATTGGTCGAGCACGGCCACCGCCTCGGCGGGGCGGCCCCGCTGGGCCAGGAATTTGGCCAGGTCTATGGCGGCGTAACCCTTGGGCCATAGGAATTCGGTGGCGCCTACGACTTCCAAGCTGCGCCGCAACGCGGTTTCGGCACCAGCGAAATCGCCCTTCGCGGCGAGGATCATCCCCAGATGGTCGTGGACTTCCGAGATCCCGGTAACGTCGTCCTCGCGAACTGCTTCGAGCGCCCGATGGATAAATCGATCGGCGGACTCCACTTCTCCCAGCTCTAGAGCCGCGCGCGCTCGGACGGCAAGCACCTCGGCGCGGTTCCATCGCTCACCGCTTGATTCACTGAGCTCGATCGCGCGGTCCAACGCCTGCGCCATCTCTGAAAACCGATGTAGTTGTCGCAATGCATAACCCAGAAAGCGAAGAGCGCTGATTTGCGCCTGGACCGATCCGGCATCGGCGGCGGCGGCGACAAATTGGCGGAACAAGGACTCCGCACGCTCTGCGTCACCTCCGTGTAGCGCGATGATGCCTCGCGTCCGCATTACGTTCAAGGCGATGCGTCGCAGGCCGAGCCTGTTCGCCAGCTCATCGACTTCGATCAGATAGCGCGCCGCGATTTCCTTGTTGCCGCGGAGCTGCTCGACTGCGGTCAACCTATCCAATATCGAAGCGGCGTGGGCGTCATCGCCGATTGAGCGCGCCTGCGCGAGCAGTCGCTGGTTGATCTCAACGAATTCGTCGAGGCGGCCTAGCCCAAACTGAATATTGCTGGCGATGTGGCGCGCCTCGATCTCGCCCGAAACATCACCGGCTTGCTGAGATGCTTCGATCGCGCGGTTCACCAGCTGCTGGAAGTGCCCGTGCAGATCCTCGCCACCGCTCCAGTTCCAGATCCAGGCCTCTGTCAGGCGGGCCGTGACGACCACCGCCGGTAGATTCGCTTGCTCAGCCAGAGCCGCAGCCTCGGCGGCGGCCTGTTGCGCGCCGCGGTAGTCCGCCTTCATCACCATCAGCTGGGCGTCGAGGAGGCGCAGTTGGGCGCGCACGGCGTCTCCGCCGCCGTCTGGCAACGCTTCCGCAGCTGCCCTCAGGCTCCTCAGAGTCTCTTCGAGGATCTGGTTGTCATTTCTCGTGCGGGCTCGGTCGGCCATCGCGAGCGACCAGTGAAGAGCTCGACGCGCTCGATCGTGCAGCGCATCGCCTTCCACCCCGAGCTCGCTCGACAGCGTGAAGGCACGTTCAGCGTGATAAGCAAGGATCTCGGTCAGCTGCTGGGGATCGCCGGCCTGTTCCTCGAGCTTGGTGCCGAACCGATCATGAAGCGTTGCCCGCCCTGATTTCGGCATTGAACCGTAGGCGGCGTCGCGAATGAGAAGGTGACGGAAACGGAGGTCATCCGCGGCGCCGTCCCCACCGGCAACCAGTCCCTTGCGCTGTAACGATTCGACGATCTCTTCCAGGTCGCTCCCGCCAGCCAGCTCCTTGAGCTGACGCATCTCGAACCGTTGGCCCACCACGCTGGCCGCTTGAAGCACGTGCCTTTCGCGCTCCGGCAGTCCGTCGAGCCGCGCTGCCAGGACAGCGTTGATGCTCTGCGGTACCTGGATTTGAGCGACCGCACTGGTCGTCCGCCAACTCGTCCCGTCGCGGACGAGACTCCCATCGTCGATGAGCATATGGATGAACTCCTCGCAGAAGAGTGGTGTGCCGGCGGACCGCTCGATGATCTGGGCACGCAGGTCTGGCGGAAGCGCCTCGATCTCGAGCAGCCTCGAGATGAGAGTTCCTGTGTCGGTGGGGTTCAGTGGGTCGAGCGTGATCGTCGTGGAATTCGGCTTGCCTGAGCTCCAGTCGCGACGCTGCTCTAGAAATTCCGGGCGGGCGATGCACACGACGAGCATGGGCGCGTCTGTCACGCGCTCGACGAGCTGATCGATCATGGTCGCTACAGGGGCTTCCGCCCACTGCATGTCATCCATCACCACGATGAGCGGTGCGGCCGTGGCGAGCGCCTCGAAGTAATGTCTCATTGCCCAACCAAGCTCTCGCTCGACGCGCTCCGCAGGCGTGTCGGGCATCACCGATTCCGGGGCCTCGAATCCGAGCATCACCGACAACCTCGCCCGGATGGCCGGACGCTGTGGGTCGTCGTGCAGCAGCTCGCCGAGCCACCGATCCAATTTCAAGAGCGCCAGGTCGCGTTCATCAGTGAGCGAGATACCGGTGTCCTGGCGAAGCATTTCGATCAGAGGCCAGTACGTGATGCCTCGGCCGTAGGGAAGGCACCGGCCGCGGAGCACCCTGGCGCCGGAGCTCGCGAGTCCCGACAACACCTCAGCTACCAGGCGTGACTTTCCAACTCCCGCCGCTCCTACCAGCGTGAAGAGATAAGACCTTCGGTCCTGCGCCGTGCGCGCGTACGTGTCGAGCATGAGACGCAGCTCCCGATCGCGCCCGACCAGAGAGGCATGGAGACCAGGTACGCCACGCGCTTGTTCCGGCACGATCGAGCGGGCCCTGACTGCCCGAAACGCAACGAGCGGAATCGACTTGCCCTTGGCCGCTACTGCGTCGTGTGACTCGTAATCGATCACGTTGCGCGTGAGCTGTTCGGTCAACGGCCCGACCACCACCTCCCCCGGCTCTGCGCCCTGCTGAAGCCGCGCCGCCACGTTGACCGCATCGCCGCTGACCATGAACTGGCGATCTTCACGGGCCGCGGTCACCGCCTCACCCGTGTTGACCCCTACGCGAACTGCCAGCTCCGCAGCTCCATCTCGGATCTCGAGTGCCGCCCGAACTGCTCGCTCGGCGTCGTCGTCATGCACGGCGGGCACGCCGAAGATGACCATGGCCGCATCGCCGGCGAACTTTTCGACCGTGCCGCCGTAAGCCTCTGCAACCTCGGCGATCCGCTGGAAGTAGCGCGCCATGGTCGCTCGTACGACCTCAGGGTCGCTCTGGGCTGCCAGCGCCGTGGAGCCCACGACGTCGGCGAACAGGATCGTTACGACCTTTCGCTGCTCGCGCATCGTCCGATTCTAGATTCGAGCGCCCGACTGTCCGGTTTCGGGGCCAGAGCCAGTAGTGGAGGGTAGATGGAAGCGTGGGCAGCGGCGGGTTCGAGCGAGTGCTGCATGTGCCTTAACAGGCTAGGTTTTCGGTGTCTGCGTCATTGAAGGACCATCCGGTGATGCGATCAATACCGATTCCAACCACCGGGCCTTCAGGTCTCGCATTCCGATACTGCGCGTACTTCTCGACCAGTAGGTCGATGGCGCGCCGAGCCTGTGCATCATCGCTGACCACGTGCGCCTTGCCGTCGACGCGCACCCACCAGAGCCTGGTCCAGTCGCCTTCGTAATGGTCGACGAGCACAGAGACCGCGGGATTGGCCGCGATGTTCTTGAGCCGCTTGAGGTTTTTCGTCTGCTTCGGTTTTGCGTCGACAGCGAAGTACAGCGTGTCGACGTCGATCGCAAAAACAATCGGCACGATATGAGGACGTCGGTCATTGCCGGCGGTCGCGAGGCGTGCAACGTTGGCCTCGGCCAGCCGTCGCCTTGCTATATCCGATTCCATGAGATGAAGTGTGGACTGCATTGGGGCTATCTTTGACCCGTGCAGAGGCTCCGCACGTACACGGTCGATGAGGCGAACAAGGAATTGTCTCGCGTACGCAGGATCGTCGCGCAGATCGCGGAGCTCTCGGCCTTGCTGCCAGAGCTCGAGGACCAGGCGCGCATCGCGGAGTACGAATCCAAGCGACCCTCCGGAAGCGCGGACGACCGTGACCGCCACCAGCAAGCACGTGACGCGGTCAGCGGTGCGGAGCTCGAACTGCTCAAGGCTGTGGCCAGCCTGAACAGCTTGGGCATCCAGCTCAAAGGTCCGCTGGAGGGATTGATCGACTTTCCTTCGTATCGCAACGGCGAGCAGATCGAGCTGTGCTGGAAGCTCGGGGAGGAGCGGGTCGAACACTGGCACCGAATCGGCGAAGGCTTCGCCGGTAGGAAAAAACTCTAAGACTCGGTCCTTTCGGTCGCGACGCGTCCCTTCACCGCATCGAACACCGTCCTTGCGATGCCGGCGGCGTCGAGCCCTTTATCTCTGAGGATGTCGGACCCCTTCCCTTGCGGCAGGAACTCATCCGGCAGCGCCAGCATCCGGACCCGCCCGGCCAGCCCATGCGGCGCAAGCGCCTCGAGCACCGCGCCGCCAAAACCGCCGGTGCCGACGTTGTCCTCGACGGTCACCACGACGGGGTGGGTCCGGGCCCAGTCGGTGATGCGCGGATCGACCGGCTTCACCCACCTGGCGTTGACGACCGCGCACGACATGTTCTGCATCTCGAGGCGCTCGGCCGCCTCCTTCGCCACCTCGACCATCCGCCCGACCGCGAAGATGACCGCGTCGGAGCCCTTGCGCACCTCCTCCCACCGGCCGACGGGCAGGGGCTCGACCGGGAGGTCTGGGGTGGCCGGCACCGGCCCCCTCGGGTAGCGGATCGCAACCGGGCCGTCGGTGGCGAGCGCGGTTTCCAGGAGCGCGCAGAGCTCGGTCGCGTCGGCGGGCGCGGCGATCTTCAAGTTGGGAATGAGACGCAGGTAAGAGAGGTCGAAGATTCCGTGGTGTGAAGAGCCGTCGGGGCCGGTGACGCCGGCGCGGTCGATCACGAATGTCACGGGGAGCTTGTGCAGCGCGACGTCCATGATCGTCTGGTCGAAGGCGCGCGCGAGAAAGGTCGAGTAGATGCAAACCACCGGGTGCATTCCGGCCATCGCGAGGCCCGCTGCGAAAGTGACCGCGTGCTGCTCGCAGATGCCAACGTCGAAGAAACGATCGGGAAATTCTTTCGCGAAGTTCAAGAGTCCCGTCGACGAGGCCATGGCGGCAGTGATCGCGCAAACCTCAGGCTTTCTGGCAGCCGCCGTCATCAGCGCTTCGCCGAAGACGTCTGTGTACGTGAGCTCGGTCGAGCGAGGGCGCCCGGTCAGCGGGTCGAACGCCGACACGCCGTGCAGCTTGTCGACCTCGTCGTCGACGGCCGGGCTGTAGCCATGTCCCTTCTCGGTCACGACGTGGACGACGACGGGTTCGCGCAGCTTCTTGGCCCGCGACAGCACCTCCTCGAGAGCAGCCTCGTCGTGCCCGTCGACCAAACCCGCGTACTTGATGCCCAGACTCTCAAAGATCGTTGAAGGCTGGAGCAGCTGCTTTAGACCTTCCTTGACGCGATACGCGGCCTGGTCCGCTGTCGATCCGACCAGCGGGAGGTCGCGCAGCAAGCGGGAGATTTCGTCCTTGATGCGCTCATAGCGCGGGTCGACTCGTAGCTGCGAGAGGTGGCGGGCAAGGCCGCCGACAGTCGGCGCATACGACCGGCCGTTGTCGTTGATCACGATGACGAGGTTTGGCGGTTGAAGGTGTGCGATCTGGTTCAGCGCTTCGTACGCCATGCCGCCGGTCAGAGCGCCGTCTCCGATGACCGCGACCACGTGGCCACCGACGCGCTTTCGGAGTCTTGCCTCGGCGATGCCCAGCGCGTAGCTCAAGGAGGTGGACGCATGGCTGTTCTCGACCAGGTCGTGTTCCGACTCCTTGCGGGATGGGTACCCGGACAGGCCGCCGCCCTGCCGCAGACCTGGAAAGTCCTTGGCCCTGCCGGTCACGATCTTGTGGACGTACGCCTGGTGTCCGGTGTCCCAAACGATCGCGTCCTTAGGGCTGTCGAAGACCCTGTGGAGCGCGAACGTGAGCTCGACCACGCCAAGGTTTGGTGACAGGTGGCCCCCAGTCTTCGACGTCTGCTCGACCAGGAAGCTGCGAACCTCGTCGGCGAGCTGTGTCAGGCGCGGCTGGTCGAGCGCGCGCAGGTCGGAGGGGGAGTTGATGGTTTCCAGGATGCCCATAGGTTGGTTAACGCTCGGCGCCCGACATGAGTTCCGCGAGTGAGATGCACAGGCGGGTCCCGGCCCCGCTCGGACCGCGCAGCACCGTGGTGAGCTCGGTGTTCGTATTCCAGCTCGAGCTGGCGATGTCGAGGTGCGCCCAGGGCTTTCCGCCGGCGAACTCGCCGATGAACATGCCTCCCAGGATGGAGCCGGCCTCCCCGTACTCTCCGTTGCGCAGGTCTGCGATCTGGCTGCGGAGCAGGATCCGGTAGTCGGCGAGGATCGGCAGGCGCCAGACGCGATCCCCAGCATCGGCCGCGGCCCGATCGACCAGGCCCCAGAAGACGTCGTCGTTGCTTACCGCTGCTGTCGCTGCGTGCCCGATCGCGATCTTCGCTGCGCCGGTGAGCGTGGCCAGGTCGATGATGTGAGTCGCGCCGTTGCGCAGCGCGTGTGTCAGGGCGTCGGCAAGGACGAGCCTTCCCTCGGCGTCGGTGTTGACGATCTCGACCGTCTTGCCGTCGGCGCTCACCACAACGTCGCCGGGTCGCTGGGCGGAGGGACCTGGCATGTTCTCGGTCGCCGCGATGATCGCCATCACGTCGATCGGCACCTTTCGCGATGCGATCACGTCGATGGCCGACAGCACTGCCGCCGCGCCCGCCATGTCCCCTTTCATCTGGCTCATGTGCTCGGCAGGCTTGATCGAGATACCGCCGGAGTCGAACGTGACTCCCTTACCGACGAGTGCAAGCACCGGCGCGCCGGGCTGGGCCGGGAGCCCGGGACGCTGTCCTCCGCGATAGCGCACGCGGACCAGCCGTGGGGGGTTGGCTGAGCCGGACGCGACGCCGAGGAGCAAGTTGTAGCCCCCTGCTCGCAGCTCGGCCGGGCCGAGCACCTCAACCTCGAGACCATGGCGCTGCGCTATACGCATCGCCTCCTGCGCCAGCGCGTCTGGGGTCAGCTCGTTGGGCGGCGCGTTCTGCCATTCACGGGTGCGGTTGGTCGCCTCGCCGTTCTCCTGCGCGGCGACCACCTCATGCTCGCGGCCAATCCCAAAGCCGGTCAGCACGAGCTCTTCGATCTCCCGGCGCTCGGGCTGTGCCCCGGTCTGTCGCGAGCGCCGCTCGAAGGTGCCCATGACGCAGCCCTCGACCACACCCTTCAACGAGTCCATGCGCAATGGCGGGTCCGCGCGCACCAGGCCGATGCGCTTGTAGCCGTAGGTGCGCGACGCACGGATCAGCTCGTGGTGCGCTGACCGCAGCCGCTGGCCGTCCAGGTCTGGGAGGGCGCCGACGCCGTAGAGCACCACGCGGCGCGGTCCTCCCTTGACGTGGATGGGCACCGGCAGCACTTCGTGGATGCGGCCGCGAAACTCGGCGCTGGCGATCATCTCGGACAGCACTCCGCCCAGGGCTCGGTCGAGCTCGAGCGCGCTCCCGGCCAGGCGCTGTCCGGTCGAAACCGCGACGGCGAGGGCGTCGACAGGCAGCTCAGCGGGCGGCGTGGAGACGAGGCTGACCTTCACGGCAGCCTTAAGGTTAGCGAGCAGGGACTAAACTCCGCCCCGGGAGAGACATTCGAATGACCCTGGCGGCCGGGTCGAGTCTGGGTCCTTATCGCATCGTCGAACAGGTCGGACGAGGCGGGATGGCCACGGTCTACAAGGCCTACCACCCCTCGCTCCAACGGTTCGTCGCGATCAAGGTTCTTCCCGAGTTCCTCGCCGACGACCAGGAGTTCAGGTCTCGCTTCGAGCAGGAGGCGGTCGCTGTTGCCAGGCTCCGGCACCCGAACATCCTCACCGTCTACGACCACGGCGAGCTGGATGGTGTCGCTTACATCGTCACCGAGTTCGTCGATGGTGGAACTCTCGCCGATCAACTCGGCAAGCCTCTTCCGGTCGACTACACCGCAAAGATCCTCGGTCCGATCGCGTCGGCGCTCGACTACGCGCACTCACGCGGAGTGCTGCATCGGGATCTCAAGCCTTCGAATGTGCTGATGGCAAGTGACGGAACACCAATCCTCAGCGATTTTGGTCTTGCTCTGATGATGACCACCTCGAATAAGCGACTAACCCAGAGCGGGATGATCCTCGGCACGCCGGAGTACATGTCGCCCGAGCAGTGCGAAGGCGCCACGATGACGCCGGCGGCGGACATCTACTCCCTGGGCGTGGTTGCATACGAAATGCTCACCGGCCGAGTTCCGTTCTCGGCTGCGACTCCCGCTGCCGTGCTCATCGCCCAGATCAAAAACGAGCTTCCCCCTCCGCGCAAGTCGAACCCGAATCTCTCGGCTGCCGTCGAGGGCGCCTTGCTCAAGGCTCTCGCGAAAGACCCGTCTGAGCGGTTTCGCAACGCCGGCGATTTCGTTCACGCGCTGACCGCTGAGGAGTCGATCGCACCGATCCGGACTGCTCCACCGCCGGTGGCCGCTTCACGCCGCCGATCGGTGACTGCGCCGGCGGCGCTCGGTTTTCTCGGCAGTAGGCTGGTCACGATCGTGATGGCGATCGTCGTGCTGCTCGTCGCGGGTGGGGGGACATTTCTCCTCTACCAGGGTCTTTACGGTCCGGTCGCAAATCGCTCGCAATCCGCGTCAACCCCGACGCCGTTGGCGGCCAGCCCGTCCCCGCTCGCGAAAGGTCAGCTGCTGTACACGTCCAAGCTCGACGGAAGCGACATCGACCGCTTTCAGGTCGGTGATCCTGCTGCGGAGAAGATGACGTTTCTGTCGAACGAGATCCAGGTCGAGGTCTTCGGGGGGAACGGGAGCATCGGCGGCGGAATGAAGTACACGAACCTCGCTCAATACGTCACCGAGCTTGACTTCGCGGTGAAGCCGGGATCCAACCTGACTCTGGTCTGGGTGATCAGTTCAGGAGACCCAAGCCACGGCAACATGCAGGTCGAGGTCGATGCGGGTCGCTCGAGCATGCACGTCGCCTACTTCGAATCGGTGCCGGGCTCGAATCCAACACCGAAACCGTCGATCCTGCTCAGCGCCGAGTACCCCCTCACTGGACTGCAAACTGGCCGAAGCTTCACCCTCGCTGCGCTCGTCCAGCCGCCGCACTACGTCGTCTACCTCGATCGGGCCAGAGTCTTCGATGTCACTGACCCGCGCGGGTCGCCGCTCAGCGTTCCGGCGTTCGGCTGCTACGGGCGAGGCGGCGTACTGAACATCCTGGGGATTCGCATCTACTCGACCGCGGGTTGATCAGGACAGGCGTTCGGCGACGAGCTCCAGGACGTGGGCCACGCGCAGCTCCATCCCGCGCTTGCGCGCCGCCGCCTCGATGTGCATGAGGCACCCTGGGTTGTCCGAAGCGACCACCGTGCACCCGGTCTTGCCGATGGCGTCGAGCTTCCACTGCGCGAGGCGGGCCGCGACTCGCGGCCACTCGAGGCTGAAGGTGCCGCCGAAACCGCAGCAGTTGGCGATGTCCGGAATGTCGACGACTTCGTACCCGGCGAGCTCGAGAAGGTGGCGGGGCTCACTCTTGAGTCCCAGCTGGCGGAGGCTCTGGCAGGAGTCGTGATAGGCGATCTTCAAGCTCATCGAGTTGGCGTCGACGAGATCAGGGTTGCGTGCCAGGAGCTCGAGGACGAATCGGGTCGAGTCTCGCATCCGTGAGCGCAGATCTTCGGAGACGTCGGCGCCCCAGTCGGGCGCGTCGAGCGTGAAGGCGCCGAAGCAGGAGGCTGACGGCGTGACGATCAACCCCTTGGAATTCTCAAGGCTCTTGGCCAGGCTCGCGTGCAGGGCGGCGCCGCCTTTGAAGTCGCCGGCGTTGGCTGTGATCAGACCGCAGCACCATTGACCCTTGGGAAAACCAACGTTGAAACCCGCCGCGGTCGCGATCCGCTCGAGCGCCACCGCGGCCTGCGGCTGGACACGGTCGACCATGCAGGAGGCGAAAATCGTGAGCGGCTCTCCGTCGACGTCGCTCGGCAGGACGCTGTCGCGGTAGGGGATGCGCGCCAGCCTGGGAGTCCCTGGCACCAGGCCGCTGAACGGGGCGCCGGCCCTCAGCACGCGGTCGGCCAGCTCGGGCCGCTTCCACAGACCAAGCAGCGCCTTTTTGCGCAGCGACTTTCGGCCCACCTTGCGGTGCTCGAGGATCTGCCGCGGCAGCGGGATGTCGACCGGGCAGATCTCCTGGCAGGCGTTGCACTGTGTGCACAGCGCGTTCGGGAGGTCGGCCTCCTCGAGGCCATGGTGGAACGGGGTGACAACCAGCCCGACGGGGCCCGTGTAGATGTGGCCGAACTGGTGGCCGCC
>DATNML010000059.1:0-5751 GCA_035602315.1 Candidatus Dormiibacterota bacterium | reverse complement strand
CCCGCCACCCAGTTCAAGCAGCTCTACGACCAGGAATATCTCTCGGTCTACCGCTCGATCCGGGCCGTCGTGATGGAATCAGCGGCGGCCGAGGACCTGACCCAAGAGACATTCGTCCGCGCGTACCGTGCCCGCCACCGCTACACCCCCACCGCTCCGCCCGGCGCCTGGCTGCGGCGGATCGGGATCAACCTGGCCATCTCGCACCTCCGCCGGCAGAAGCTGGCCCGCTTCCTGCCCGCCCGCCTTTACATGGCCCCGGACCGCCGGGACTACGACCGGGCCGAAGCCCGGGACGTCGTGGGCAAGGCCATGGCCGTGCTCAGCCCGAAGCTGCGAGCCGCCGTCGTCCTTCATTACTACGACGGCCTGACGCGAGAGGAGATCGCCAGCGTGCTCGGTGTGCCGGCCGGGACTGTGGCCTCCCGGATCGCCAAGGCGGTCGCGATCATGAGAAAAACGATCGGGAACGACCAAGATCTGGACACCACGCGTTCGAGAAGTGAAGGTGCCCTACGTGGAAGATAAAACCACACGGGGAGGGTTCAGTTCGCCCTCCGAAGCAGACGTCAGCCGGATGATCCGGGCGGAAGTCGACTCTTGGACTCCGCGCCGAGGTCCGGACTGGCCGGACATCCTCATCCGGATCGCCAGCAGCGGACCATCGCCGTGGGTCATCTACACGACCGCCAGCGCCGCACTGGCCGTGATCCTGATCGCGGCTTTCCTGGTCGGTTCGGCCCTTGACCTGGGCGGCCTGGGACTGCAGCCGGCGCAGGTCCACCTGAACCACTAGGCGCTAGAACAACCGGACTTCTTCGCCCAGGTCGTGTTCCCGCGCGGCCTTCAGCACGACCGAGCCCGCGGCAAGGTCCCAGAGTGCCAAACCGTGTGACTCGAAGAGCGTGATCCCGGCGCCGGTGGGCCGCTGCCACTTGCCGGCCACGACGGCTCCTAGCTCGACGGCACGGCTCCAGTCGAACTTCCCGGCCTCCTGCGCCGCGATCAGGTCGCCGCTCTCGAGCTGGGCCGCCGCGAGCTGGTCGACGACGACGGTCTGAGCCCTCCCGACCAGCTCAGCCGGCAGCTCTGCCTTGTTTCGCCAGTTCGAACCTGCCGCGACGACCATGGCGTGCGGCTCGATCCAGGCGTCCTCGATGACGGGTGTCGCGCTGGTGGTCATGGTGATCACGACGTCCGCGCCTCGAACCGCAAGCTCAGCGCTCCCCGCCGCGACCGTTGGCACCCCCAGCTGCTCCTCCTGCTCTCGAGCGAACGCGGCCCGCCGGTCGTGGTCGCGGCTGAACACTCGCAGCTCTTTGATCTTCAGCACTCGTGAAACGGCCAGCGCCTGGGTGTTCGCCTGCCAGCCGGCCCCGATCATCGCGACCGTCGCCGGACCCTGCGGTCCGAGCGCCCGTACGGCGACCGCGGTCGCCGCCCCGGTGCGGTAGGACCCCATGAAGTCGGCCTCGATCATTGCCTCGAGCGACCCGTCGAGCCCGAAGAGCACGACCAGGAAGCGGACATGTCCGTCGGCGACCGTGTAGGCCTTCAGTCCTGTACAGCGCCCGCCGGGGTATGACGCAAACATCACGTTGAGCAATCCGCCCGGAGCGAAGGCCCGGCGGCGCGGCTCGTTCTGCGCGACTCCCTCGCCCAGCTCCCGCATGGCGGAGGTGACCGAGGCGATGACTTCGTCCATCTCGATGACCTCCTGGACATCGGCTTCGCGCAGGATCAGGGCCACGGCAGGGAGAATAGCGACACTAATGACTACTCAACGCCCCCTGAACGTGGGACTGATCGGCCTCGGCACCGTCGGCGCGCAGGTCGCCGAGCGAATGCTGACCTGGGGGCCGCAGCTCTCGCGCCGAGCTGGAGTCGAGCTGTGCTTGAAGCGGGTCCTGGTCCGCGACCTGAAAAAGCGCCGCGCCGTCGAAATCGCGCCCGCCCTCCTGACGACCGAGCCGGCAGACCTGTTGGAGAACCCAGAAATCGACGTGCTGATGGAGGTCGCTGGTGGGGACGAGCCGATGCGCAGCTACCTGGAGCGTGCCATCTCAGCCGGCAAGCACGTGATCACAGCCAACAAGGTGGTGATGGCGAAGCATGGCCCCGAGCTGCTGGATGCGGCGGCAGAGAAGAACGTCGACGTCTACTTCGAGGCCGCCGTTGGCGGCGGTATCCCGCTGATCAGCACCTTCCGGACCGACCTTCAGGCGAACCGCATCGAAAAGGTTTCGGCCGTGATCAACGGCACGACCAATTACGTGCTCGGCCGCATGGCGGCGGCCGGGCTCACGCTGCGTGAGGCGGTCGCCGAGGCGCAGGCCGCCGGGTACGCCGAGGCAGATCCCACCGACGACGTCGGCGGCTTCGACGCCGCTTACAAGCTGGCGATCCTGGGATCGATTGCCTATGAGATCAAAGTGCGACCGGACGAGATCTACCGCGAGGGCATCGAAGGGGTCGAGCCGGTCGACTTTCGATACGCGCGAGAGCTGGGCTACGCGATCAAGCTGATCGCGCACACGCAGCGTCATCCCGGTCGCGTCGAGGCCCGCGTGCACCCGGCGATGGTCCCGCTCGACCATCCCCTGGCCCGCGTGGAAGGGGCTGAGAACGCCGTCTTCGTCGAGGGCGACCTGGTCGGACAGGTGCTGCTCGTCGGCCAGGGTGCCGGCGGGAGGCCCACTGCGTCGGCGGTCGTCGGGGATCTCATCGACCTGGCGCGCTCGATCCGTCGCGGCGTGCAGAGCCGCCCGTCGTTCAGCTTCGACGACAGGGTTGGCGTGGTCCCGATGGGAGAGGTGGTGACGCGGGCGTACTTTCGGATCCTGGTCGACGACCGGACCGGCGTGCTGGCGGCGATCGGCCAGGTGTTCGCTGAAGAGGGCGTCAGCATCTCGAGTCTCATTCAGAAGGACGCGTGGCTGCAGGATCAGACCGCCGAGCTCGTGGTCACCACCCATCCATCGCCGGACGCAAGCCTCCAGCGTGCTCGCACGAGGATGGCAGCCCTCGAACCGGTGCGTGCCGTGTCGTCCTTCCTTCGCGTCTTCTAAGAGCGAACCTTGGGAGTCATCGCTCGCTACCGCGAGCATCTGCCAATCGGCCCGTCGACCCCTGAGGTAGACCTCGACGAGGGCTCGACCCCGCTGGTCGCGAGCAGCAGCATCGGCCGCGCCCTCGGCCTGAAGCACCTGTATTTCAAGTACGAGGGCCTGAACCCGACCGGCTCATTCAAGGATCGCGGAATGGTTGTGGCCGTGGCGAAGGCGCTCGAGTCGGGCAGCAAGGTGCTGATGTGCGCGTCGACAGGAAACACCTCCGCTTCGATGGCCGCCTACGCGGCCCGCACCGGCCTCCGCGCCATTGTCGTGGTGCCGTCCGGCGAGATCGCGATGAACAAGCTCTCGCAGGCTCTGATGTACGGGGCCAAGGTCATCGCGCTCAAAGGCAATTTCGATTCGGCTTTAGAGACAGTTCGGGACCTAACGAGCCACTACCCTGTGGCACTGATGAACTCGGTCAATCCTCACCGCGTCGAGGGCCAGAAGACGGCCGCGTTCGAGATCGTCGATGCGCTGGGCGACGCCCCCGACTACCTGATCCTTCCGGTCGGGAACGCGGGTAACATCACCGCTTACTGGAAGGGCTTCCGCGAGTACCACGCGGCTGGTCGGGCGACTCGCCTCCCACGCATGGTCGGCGCGCAGGCGGAGGGCGCGGCGCCGATCGTCAACGGCCGTCCGGTCGCCAACCCGAAGACCGTGGCGTCGGCGATCCGCATCGGTAATCCAGCCTCGTGGGAGGGGGCGACCACGGCGCGCGACGAGTCCGGCGGGATGATCGCCGCCGTGACCGACACCGAGATCCTTTCCGCGCAGATCAGGCTGGCCAGCAGCGAGGGCCTTTTCGCGGAGCCCGCGTCGGCCGCGCCTCTGGCGTTGCTCTTCAGGTTGGTTCGCGACGGGAAGATCGAAATGGACGCGACGACGGTGGTCGTCCTCACCGGCTCCGGGCTCAAGGACCCTGATGCGGCGCTGAAGAACGTCGAGCCGCCGATCGAGCTCGACGGCGATGCGCGCACACTGGCTAAGGTCTTGAAACTGTAAATGAGAGTCAGAGTGCCGGCTTCGGTCGCCAACATCGGTCCCGGCTTCGACTGCATGGCGATGGCGATAGACCTCTGGCTCGAGGTGGAGGCCACCGAGGCCGACTCGCCATCGTGGGACTACGAAGGCGAGGGCGCCGACTACCTCTTCGCGCACGAGAATCCTTTCACGCGGCTGAAGATGAAGGGACGCGTGCGGAGCGACATTCCGCTCGGAGTCGGCCTCGGCAGCAGCGCCGCCGCGCGGCTGGCCGCTTCCGCGCTCAGCAGCCCCTGGGACGTGAAGAGCCACGTCATCGATGCGGGCGCGGACGAGGGTCACCTCGACAATGTGGCGGCGTCCGCCGCCGGTGGGATCCGCATCGTGTCCGAGCTCGTCGACGAGAAGCTGCCCAACCCCGGCTGGGGACTGGCGCTGTTTGTCGCCAACCAACCGCTGCCGACTGAGAAGTCGCGCGCGGTGCTGCCGGACTCCGTCCCGATCGGAACCGCTGTGTTCAACGCCGCGCGCACTGCGCTGCTGGTGCGGGCCATCGTGTCCAAGCGGCCGTTCTTGCTGGGCGAGGCGATGCGCGACCGGCTGCACCAGCCGCACCGCCTGCACCTCTACCCCTGGACCGCCGAGGTGATCCGGGTCGCGGAAGCGGCCGGCGCGTATGGCGCGGCGATCTGCGGGGCCGGGCCCAGCGTTTTTGCCTTCTGCCCGCCGTCGCAGGCGGCGCGAATCGCCAAGGCGATGGAGTCCTCATTTCCCACTCACGGGCGTGCGCTCGTCACGCACATCACAGACAAGGGCATGTTCCGGACGCTGTGATCGTCCAGAAGTACGGCGGTACCTCGGTGGGCACCGCCGCTCGCATCCGGCGGGTGAGCCGCCGGATCGCCGCGACCGTTGAGCAAGGACACCAGGTCGTGGCGGTTGTCTCCGCCATGGGTCACACCACCGACAGGCTGATCGCGCTCGCCCAGAGCATCAATCCCGAGCCACCGGCGCGCGAGCTGGACATGCTCGTCGCCAACGGCGAGACGATCACGGCGCCGCTGGTCGCGATGTGCCTGGTTGGCATGGGCGTGCCGGCGATCTCTCTGTCAGGTTTGCAGGCTGGCGTGCGCACGAGCGCGCAACATTCGAGAGCAAGGATCCAAGACATCAAGCCGGATCGCATTCTCGAGGCGCTGGCCCAAGGCAAGGTGGTGGTCGTCGCAGGTTTCCAGGGAGTGACTGCTGACCTCGAGGTCACCACTCTCGGTCGGGGCGGGTCCGACACTACGGCCGTCGCGCTTGCCGCCGCCCTGAATGCGGAATCGTGCGAGATCTATACCGACGTGGACGGAATCTTCACGGCGGATCCCCGGCTCGTAAAGAATGCTCGCAAGCTCAGCCACGTCCAGTACGACGAGATGCTCGAGCTTGCCGCCGTAGGTGCTCGCGTCATCCATCCGAGGGCGGTGGAGATCGGCGAGCTCTACGGCGTCTCCATCCACGTCCGGTCGAGCTTCCACGAAGGCGTCGGTACCATGATCGTCGCTCACGTACCGATGGAAGAAAGACAGCGCGTGCGAGGAATCGCAGAGGAAAGCAACGTGGCGAAGATCACTGTGGTCGGCGTGCCCGACCGGCCCGGCATCGC
>DATNML010000058.1:0-32696 GCA_035602315.1 Candidatus Dormiibacterota bacterium | reverse complement strand
GCATTCGCTGCAGGTTCTTGCCGACCGCGATCAGGTCGGCGGCGGCATTGCTCGTCATGTGTCCGTTGAACCGGATCCAGTCGATCGCCGTGGCCGAACCATCCTCATCCCAGGCATCGTAGGCGGCCAGTTCCGCCGCATCCTGGGCGAGAGACATGATCTGCAAGTCGATGATGTGGGCCTTCTCGCGAAAGCGCTGCAGCCGCTCCTCGTTGGTCAGATGAGCAGTGCTGGAAGGCCAGACGTCTTGCGTCGCGAGCATAGGAACAGACTACCAAACATCTGTTCGTTTGTCAACATCTCGAGCCCATAATTTCGACTCCCGAACCCCTCCGCCACACCCTCTTCACAGTCCTTGTGCGGCCGGCGAAATACACTGACGAATGAGATGGGGGGCCTCGAGCTGCCGGAGCGCTACAACGTAGGCGCGGACCTCCTTGAGCGCAACCTGGAAGCCGGCCGGGGCGGCAAGCTTGCCATCGTCTCGGCCGCCGGCGACCTCACCTACCAGGAGCTCTTCCAGCTCGCATGCGGCGCCGCCCACGAGCTGCGCGACCTCGGCGTCCGGCGTGAAGAACGCGTTCTGATCGCCGGCTATGACAGTCCCGGCTGGGTCGCCGCCTTCCTCGGCGCGATCCGCCTCGGAGCGATCCCGGTGCCTGTCAATCCCTTGCTGCAGCGCAGCGAGGACTACGACCATTACATCGAAGACTCGATCGCGCGCGTCGTGGTTGTCGACGCCAACACCGAGGAGAAGCTGAAGGCCGCGGTGACAAAGGCGGCGGGCGCCCCAAAAATGCTGCGCGCCGACCGCATCGCGCCCGGCCCCGACGTCGCCCCCGCTCCGACCAGAAAAGACGACATGGCTTTCTGGCTCTACAGCTCAGGCTCGACCGGCAAGCCGAAGGCTGTCGTGCACCTGCAGCACGACATCCCGTACACCTGCGTCACGTATGCCGAGCAGGTGCTCGGCATCACCGAGCGAGATACGACCTTCTCGACCACCGGCCTCTTCCACGCGTACGGGTTCGGCAACAACCTCACCTTTCCCTACTGGGTCGGAGCCTCGACCGTTCTGCATGCTGGCCGGAACACGCCGGCCACAGTGCTCGAGACGATCGAGAAACGCCGCCCCACCCTTTTCTTTTCCGCACCCACTCTCTACAACGCGATCCTCAACTTCGAAGGCGCCAAGAGCCGCGACCTCTCGTCGATCCGCCACTGCGTAGCCGCCGCCGAAGCGCTGCCTGCCGAGGTCTGGCGGCGTTGGAAAGACGCCTTCGGCCTGACCATCCTCGACGGCGTTGGATCGACCGAGATGCTGCACATCTACTGCTCGAACCGGCTCGACGACGTGCGGCCGGGCTCGAGCGGCAAACCGGTGCCCGGCTATGAGCTGAAGATCCTCGACGAGGAAGGCACGCATGTACAGACGGGCGCGGCCGGTGATCTTTACGTGAAGGGAGACAGCGCGCTGGCGCTCTACTGGGCGCAGCACGAGAAGACCAAGCGATCTGTGCTTGGCGATTGGTTCTTCACCGGTGACCGGTACCGCGTCGACAAGGACGGGTTCTACTGGTACGAGGGACGATCCGACGACATGATCAAGGTGGGCGGTCTATGGGTCTCACCGATCGAGATCGAGCCCGTGCTCATGGAACATCCGGCGGTCGCGGAGAGCGCGGTGGTGGGAATCTCGGTCGAGGGTTTTACGAAGATCAAGGCATTCGTGATCACCAAGGGCAATGCCGTCGCCGGCGACCCGCTGGTCGCCGACCTCCAGGAGCACTGCAAGTCGCGCTTGCAGCGGTTCCAGTACCCGCATCTGGTCGAGTTCGTGGCCGAGCTGCCGAAAACCGTCACCGGCAAGATCCAGCGCTACAAGCTCCGCGAGCCCGCTCGCGAGCCCGCCCAAGCCTGATGCCAAAGCACATCGCCGTCCTGCCCTGCGACGGCGCCGGCAAGGAGGTTGTCCCAGAGGCGATCAAGGTGCTCCGCGCCGCGGGAGCCGACTTTGAGTTCGAAGAGTTCGACGTCAACGCCGAGCAGTACATGCGCACCGGCGAGCCCATACCCACCGCCATCTGGAAGGAGCTGGAAAAGGCCGACGCCATTCTCTTCGGAGCAGTCGGCGACCCACGCGTCAACGATTCCGCCTACCTGGCCGGGGTGCTACTCAGGCTCCGTTTCGCGCTGGACCTCTACGTCAACCTGCGTCCGGCCCGCCTCTACGACGATCGCCTGTCGCCGCTTCGTCGCGAAGACAGGCGCCAGGTCGACCTCCTGATCGTGCGCGAGAACACCGAGGGACTTTACGTCGGCATGGGCGGCCGTTTCAAGAAAGGCACCGAGCACGAGGTCGCGATCCAGGAGGACCTCAACACCTACGTTGGCGTGAATCGCATCATCGAATACGCCTTCGGGGTTGCGCGGCGCGAGGTCGTGATGATCGACAAATCGAACGCCATGACGTACGCAGGCGCGCTTTGGCAGGAGCGGTGGAAGGCGGTCGCCGCCAGACATCCGAAAGTCAAGACCCGCCATCTCCTGGTGGACGCGGCCGCGATGCAGCTGGTCAGGGACCCCACCCAGTTTGATGTGATCGTGACTGGCAACCTGTTCGGCGACATCCTGTCCGACCTGACGGCGGAGCTCATCGGCGGCATGGGCATCGCGCCCTCGGGAAACATCAACCCCGAAACCAAGCGCGGCCTGTTCGAACCGGTTCACGGCACGGCGCCGGACATTGCCGGCCGCGGGCTGGCCAACCCGATGGGATCGATCCTGAGCGCTTCTATGATGGTGAGACACCTGGGTCACGACGAAATGGCAGATGCGATCGAGGGTGCGGTCGAATCGGCCATCCGTGCGCGAGAGTGCACGCGCGATCTCGGCGGAAACCTGTCGACGGGTGAATGTGGTGACGCGGTTGCGAAAAGGCTGAGGGATTAGGACATGGGCATGACGATGACCGAGAAGATCCTCGCCCGCGGAGCGGGACGCGACAGCGTGCGCCCCGGCGACCTGGTCCTGGCCAAAGTCGACTTCGCGATGGGCCACGACCTCACCATCCCGCCCGCCGGCAAGATCATGCGCGAGCAGATGGGCGCGGACAAGATCTGGGACCCGGAGCGGGTCGCCGTCACCCAGGACCACTTCCAGCCCGCCAAGGACGCAGCGAGCGCAACCCTCGGCCGGCTCACGCGCGAGTTCTCGCGTGACATGGGAATCAAATGGTATTTCGAGGTTGGCCAGGGTGGCATATGTCACACCGTGCTGCCGGAACACGGGCTGGTGCTTCCCGGCGAGCTGGTCGTCGGGGCCGACTCGCACAGCTGCACGTACGGAGCGCTGAACAACTTCGCCACGGGCATCGGATCGACCGACCTCGCCTGCGTTTTTGCGCTGGGCGAGCTCTGGTTCCGCGTCCCGGAGACGCTTAAGTTCGTCTATCACAACCAGCTCAAGGAATGGGTCGAGGCGAAGGACCTGATCCTTTACGTGATCGGTCAGATCGGCGTCGACGGAGCCCGGTCGAAGGCGATGGAGCACACCGGCGAAGCCCTACGCCATATCGACATGGAAGCGCGCCTGACGATGACCAACATGGCGATCGAGGCCGGTGCGAAGAACGGGATCATGGAGTTCGACGAGATCACCAAGCAGTATCTCGACGGGCGCGCCAAGCGGCCGTATACGCCGGTGACGTCCGACCCCGACGCGGAATACGAAAAGGTCTTTGAATTCGACGCCGAGAAGGTCGAGCTCGGTGTCGCCAAGCCGATGTCACCTGACAATTACTCGCCGCTGTCTGACGTCGCAGGGACCAGGCTCGACCAGGTGTTCATAGGCTCCTGCACCAACTCGCGTATTACGGATTTGCGCCGCGCGGCCGCGGTGCTCGACGGGCACAAGGTGGCGCCCGGCGTGCGGCTGATCATCACTCCCTCGTCGCACCAGGTCGCGATCCAGGCCGAGAAAGAAGGTCTGATCGGCATCTTCCTCGCCAGCGGGGCCGCCTGGACGACCGCGACATGTGGCGCTTGCCTCGGAGGGCATATGGGTGTGCTCGGTGAGGGAGAGGTGTGCTTGAGCACGACCAACCGGAACTTCCCAGGCCGGATGGGCCACCCGAAAGCGCTGGTCTACCTGTCCAACCCTGCGGTGGCTGCGGCCAGCGCCGTGACGGGCGTGATCACGCACCCGCGCGAGGTGCTGGACAAGATGCCGGCGGGGATCGCATGACCTTCCCCAAGGTCATTCGCGGCCGGGCCTGGAAGTTTGGGTCGAACATCGACACCGACCAGATCATCCCGGCCAAGTACGCCATCTACTCCCTGGACGAGAAAGAGCTGGGCAAACACGCCATGGAAGGCGTGCCGGGGCGTGAGGGCTGGTCGGCGGGCGTGACCCAGGGCGACATCCTGGTCGGCGGGTCCAACTTCGGCTGCGGGTCCTCGCGCGAGATAGCTCCCGTGGCGATTCGCGGCGCCGGCATCTCGCTCGTCATTGCCGACTCCTACGCGCGGATCTTCTTTCGCAACGCGATCAACATGGGCTACCCGATCCTCCAATCGCCGCAGGCAGCCGAAGGGGTAAACGAGGGTGACGAGCTCGAGGTCGACCTCGAGGAGGGCATCGTGCGGAACTTCACGAAGGGCGACGAGTACCGGTCTGAGGCATTCCCCCAGTTCATGAACGAGCTGCTGCACATGGGCGGGCTCGTGCCGTGGGTGCGGAAGCGGCTGGAAGAGCGCCGCCGCGTCGCGACAGCTCGTGGATGAGATCAAGCCTTCACGAGGGGCCCCCGCGAAATCACCAGATTTCGTGGGGCATGTCGAGCTGCAGGAGCCCCTGGAGGAGCTTGCCCGCGACCCGACCCACTTCATCCACGACCTGAAGTTCCCGCCGTCCGCCAAGATCCGCGTCTACGACGACACGCTTCGCGACGGCGAGCAGATGCCGGGCGTTGCAATCACGCCGAAAGACAAGTACCAGCTCGCCCGGATGCTTTCCGATATCGGCGTTCACATCATGGATGTCGGCTTTCCTTACGTCTCGGAGAGCGAGCGCGAAACGCTGAGGCTGGTCCTCGAAGGAAGACAGCGTGGCGAGCTGCGGGCCGATCTCGAGGTGGTATGCATGATGCGGTCCACCAAGGGCGACATCGACGCGACGATGAGAGTCATCGATTCGTTGGGTATCAAGCGCGACGACGTGACGTACTTCATCTTCACGTCGGCATCGGACCTGCACGTCAAGTACAAGCTCGGCAAGTCACTGCTTCATCGCGACGGAATCCCTGAGTCCGAGTGGCTCGAGCTGCCGGTCTCGCACTACCGCGAGGCAAACCTCCGGATGATGTGCGAGGCGATCAGCTACGCGCGACAGCAGGGCGCAACATCGATCGAGTTCGGCGGCGAGGATGGCAGCCGCGCCGACGTCGACTACATCGCCGAGATTCACCGCCAGGGAATGAAGGCCGGCGGTACGCGCCCTTCAACACCCGACACAGTGGGCTGCTACTCGCCGTTCGCGGTGCGCCAATACATCCCCGCGATCAAGGCTGCGGCGCCCGACGCGCCGCTGGTCGTGCATTTCCACAACGACCTGGGACTTGGCGCCTGGAACACGGTGATGGCGCTCGGCTCCGGCGCCGAGGTGTTCACCACCAGCGTGAACGGCATCGGTGAACGAACGGGCAATGCTCCGATGCACCAGGTGCTGCTGCAGCTGCGTTACCTGTTCGGCATCGAGATCCCGGGCTTCAAGTACGAGAAGCTGCGCGCGCTGGCGCGCCACCTCGAGAAGATCAGCGGGATTCCGGTTCAGCCCACCGAGCCGGGCATCGGGCTCAACGTCTTCAGCCATGAGTCGGGCATCCACACCGCCGGCATGCTCATCCATCCCGCGATCTATCAATTCATACCGCCGGCGGACTTGGGCGCCGAGATCTCTTACGTCTACGGCAAGCATTCAGGCACGCTGGCCATCGAGCACGCCCTGCGCGACGCGGGCATCAGGCCCGAGCGCGAGCTCGTCGCAGCGGTGCTGGCGGAGGTCAAGCGCATCCGGGAGGAGCGCGCTGAGCGAAGCGACTTCTCGGATTTCAACAAGCGTTACTACGAGCACCTGAACCGCATGGGTTTGACCGCGGAAGAGGTGGTCGACATCGCCCGCGCGCTGGCGGATGACAATAAGCGCTGATGGCGACTACGACCGGCGCCCAAACGGCGACGCGTGAGGAGTACCTCCAGCTACATCGCTGGATGCGCATGGCGAAAGCGCTCGACGACCGGATGCACATCCTGGTCAAGCAGGGCCGGGCGCCCTTCGTCGGATCGAGCCGCGGACATGAGGGAATCCAGGTCGCGTCCACTGCCGCTTTAGGGCCGGAAGACTGGCTGGTCCCTCACTATCGCGGCCTCGCCAACGCGATCGTGCGCGGTCTGACGATGAAGGAGTGGATGCTCGCCGTGTTTGCGAAGGCTGGAGATCCGCTCTCTGCCGGTCGCAACATCCCGGGCGGCTGCTACAGCTACCGGGCGCTCAAGATCGCCTCCGTCTCCCAGGTGGTCGCGAGCTGGATCCCGAAGGCGTCCGGGATCGCCTATGCGGCGAAACTCAGGGGCGATCCATCGGTGACGCTGTGCACCTTCGGCGACGGCGCGACGAGCCAGGGAGACTTCCACGAGGGGGTCAACTTCGCGGCCGTACACCGCCTTCCAGTCGTATTCGTGTGCGAGAACAACAGCTACGCTATCTCCGTTCCCATCCGGCTGCAGATGGCGAACCCGAACGTCGCCGACCGGGCGGCCGGGTATGGGATTCCGGGCGTCACCGTTGACGGGACCGACGTTCCCGCCTGCTATGCGGTCTGCCGGGAGGCCGTAGACCGGGCTCGGCGCGGCGAGGGCCCGACCCTGATCGACGTGAAGATATGGCGCATCAACTCCCATACGTCCGAGGACAACCACCTCAAGTACCGCACGAAAGAGGAGATCGCCGAGGCGTCCGGCCACGACCCGATCGCCCGCTTTGCCGTCTGGCTGATCGAACGTGGCTGGATCGACGCGAAGCAGGCGGCCGAGATCCAGGCGGAATGCGACAGGGAGGCCTCCGACGCCGCCGACTGGGCCGAGCAGCAGCCAGACCCGGTGGCCGAGGACGCCCTGACCAACGTATTCGCGTGAACCTCGGATACAACCGCGGATTCCAGGGCTAGACTGACGATCGATTTGGAATCTGAGTCCGATCGTCCCCAGGAGCCGACCAACCCGGAAACGCCGGTCCCGGCAGTGCCGACGCACGAGACGACTCCAGTCTGGGCCAGGACCGTTCCTGTAGCACCACCTTTGAGCGACGACAGCCCCCAGTCAGCCACCGGTACGGCTTCCGAGGCGGAGCCCCTGCCGGCGTTGCCGATGCAGAAGGACACAGCGCCGGACTGGGCCACGACCGAGAACGAGGCCGACCCCAAACAAGCCATGCCGATGCAGAAGCCCGCCCCTACCTGGGCCCAGACCGTGCCGGCCCCCCCGGGCGAGACCCTGGACGACGAGGCGCCTGAAATCGCGCACGTGCGGTCGGTCTCAGACCAGGAGGACGTCGCTCCGGCGCAGAGCGCCATCCCAGAGGCCACCGACATCTGGCCACCGGAACCGCCCACCGAGCACACGATGCCCGCCTGGCCGCCATCGTCAAGCCTCAGGCAGGACCTCCCGGAGCCGTCGACGATCCCAAATACGGAGCCATGGGCCGACTCGTTCGACGGCGTGGCGGCATCCCAGTCGAAGCCATCGAACGCCCCGGCGCGAAAGCCACAGCCGCCCGGGGAAGGTCCCCGGGTATCCCATCCGCCGGCCGCGACCGTTCCACCTGCCGCGACGGTGCCACCTGCTGCGACGGTGCCGCCGGCCGCGACTGTGCCGCCTGCCGTGACCGTGCCGCCCGCCGCGACCGTGCCGCCCGCCGCGACCGTGCCGCCTGTCGTGACCAAGCCGCGAGCGGCGACCGTGCCGCCTGTCGTGACCAAGCCGCGAACGGCGACCGTGCCGCCCCCAGTTACGGCGCCTACCATCCCGCCGGCTGCCGCGACCGTGCCGCCCCTCGTTACGGCGCCTACCATCCCGCCGGCTGCGGCGACCGCGTCGCCCCCCGTTACGGCGCCTACCATCCCGCCGGCTGCGACCATAGAGACGCCCGCGACCATGCCGCCGGCTGCGACCACGGAGACGCCCGCGACCATGCCGCCGGCGCCGCCCGCGGCCCCTTCCTGGGAGTCCGTCGCCGCGTCAGTCCCACCGCCGAAGCCTGAACCGCCAGCAGCGCAGCCGCAGCCGATCGCGCCGCCCGAACCACTACCGGCGCCCCCGGTCGCCGCCGCTCCCCCGGCGCCCGAGAAGCCAGCCGCGCCGTCAATTGATTGGCCCGACGCCGTTCCGGTCCCGGCCTGGGCGCCTCGGGTGCACATCGGCTCCACGCGAAGCGAGGAGTGGTCGCCGGCTTCGCAGGCCGCGAGCTCGGCGCCCCAACCCGCCTCGCAGCCAGCTCAATCACCGCCCGCGGAGAAGGCATCGGCTCCTCCGCAGTCAGCCGCCCAGCCCGCAGCGGCCGCCCAAGCGCCCGCCGCGTCGCCGGCCGCGACACCCACGAAGGGGTGGTCGTGGGGAATCGTCGAGCAGAAGAAAGGCACCGAGAAGGCGAAGGTTGGACCGACTCCGGAGGACCGCTCTTATGCCGAGTGGTTCGCGTGGGCCAAGCGAGGCGGCGCACCCGCCAGCGCCTGTCATGCCGGAGCGCAAGGCGCGTTCCAGGCACTGGCGAGCGGAAAAGACGTGGCGACGGCGGTGCAGTGGGCAACGGTCGCGATGAGCAGGCCGCCGATGCCGGTCTCGTCCGACCGCCAGCAGTACTGCGCCTGGTTCTCGCTCGCGAACATCGACCTCAACCTGGACCAGCACAAGGCGCATGCCTTCGCCACTGCCGCGGTGCACGCACTAGACGCCGGCGCAGACTCCGCGGCCGCGCACGCAGCCGGCCTTGCCGCCGCGGGCGTTCGCTAGCGCAGGGAGCGAACCGACCGGCTCGCCGCGGTGCCCGCGGCACATAGAAGGATCATTCCTCCGGCCATCAGGAACAGCGCCGTCGGGCTGACGTCGGCGATGGCGCCTGACGCCGCATACGCCACAGGCGCGAGGCCAAACGACGCCAGCATGACGAGGGACATCACACGTCCCTGCATCGCGGAGTCGGTTCGGCGCTGCAGCCAGCTGACCGCATAGGTGTTGACGACGCCAGTGCCGATACCTGAAAGGCCCATGACCAACGCAGCCGGCAGCAGCGAAGGCACGAGGCCAACCACACTGACGCCGACCCCAAGCCACGCACACAGAAGCACGATCAACCACCCGAAACGTTTTGGCGGGGCCACGAATCCAGCGCCCAATGCCCCGGCCGTCGCACCCACTCCCCAAGCGCCGAACAGGATGCCTAGGCCGGCCGCGCCGGCGGCGAACCGCCCGTGCGCGAGGGTGGGAATGCCGACGCCCAGCGCCCCACCGGCGGCGAAATCGACGACGGCGATGACGATCAGCGTCACCCTGATGCCAATGTCCGCCCAGGCGTAGCGGAACCCCGCCGCGATCTGTCCACCCATGCCGCCGTCGGGGTGTGCAACGCCGGCGGCGGTTTGCGCTGCGGCCGGCAGCCACAGGATGAACAGGAAGCCAATTGCAAAGCACCCGGCGTCCGCGGCGAAAGCCCACCCGGTTCCGAGCGCGGCCACGATGAGGCCGCCAAGAACCGGGCCGAGGATGACTGAGGACTGCATGGTCACGTTCATAACCGCGTTCCCCGGCTCGAGCTCGTGGTCGGCAATAACCTTGGGGAGGATCGAGCTGCGCGCCGGCATGAAGAACGCGTCGACGATGCCGAACACAACCGCGATCCCGTAGACCTCCCACATCTGCACGCGACCCGTGACCACGAGCACCGCAAGAGGCGCGACAAATACGGCGCGCAGGCCCATCGAACCGAGCATGGTCAGCCGCGACGAGATGCGGTCGGACAGCGCTCCTCCCACGACCATCAGTACTGCCCTTGGCACGGCCTGTACCACCAGCACAGTTCCGAGTGCGAGGCTGGAACCGGTCAGTTGAAGGACCAGCCATGCCATGGCGATGTAGCTGAAGAGATCACCGAACACCGAAAGCGTCGTCGCGATCCAGAGCTTGCGAAACGGCCCGGATGAGAACACCGTCCATGGGCGCGGCCGCCGCGTGGCGGTTACTTCAGCTGGTTTCAAGGCGGTGTAGAGCTTCGTCGACGTCAATCTCTCCGCGGGCGACCTGCTCCATCAGCTCCACACGACTTGGTGATGGCCCAGGCGAGGGCCGGTCGATACCGATCTTGGAGAGCAGCGCGTCAAAGCGAGCGCGTGCGGTCGGGTAGCTGACCCCCAGATGCCGCTCCAGCTCCTTCATGTTTCCTCGCGAGGCGAGGAACACGCGCAGCACGTCGCGATCCTCGTTGGTCAGCACGCAGAACTCACACGTGGCGAAGCCGCCAGAGAGCTCGGTGTCGCAAGCGGGGCAGCTGAGCCTGGTCAGCGCCAGCCGCTCGTTGCACACCGGACAGTTGAGCGGCGGCCTCCGATTTCGGTCTTGGGCCTTCAATCCGCCACCACCTTGACGCTGCCCATCGTGCAGTCGATGTCCAGCGTGGCTGCACCGGAACCGATGGTGACCTCGCGGCCGGATTGTGCGATCCCAGCACGTTCGCCGCCCGCGCCCTCGATGGCGACTTTGCCCATCGTCGAGTGCGCGCCGATGCGAACGCTCGATCCCTTCTCGAGGTTGATCTTGACGGAGCCCATCTCACACCGCACCTTGCTTGCCCCGGTGTCGAGCCGGCCGGTCGCCTGGACGTTTCCCGCCTGGACAACGAGGTTCAGGGTGCCGCGGAAGTCCGAGACCGTGCAGTTGCCGGCCTGCACTTCGCTGGTGATCGATCCGTGCACTCCCTGCACCCGCACGTTCCCGGCCTGGACGTTGGCGACCAGCGCGAGATCCGGGTTCATGCGCACTGTCAGCTTGCGGCGTTGGATGTTCAATCCGTTGATTACGATCCGGCGCGACCCACCCTGGCCGAACGAGAAAGTGTCGTCTTCATCCAGAGGCTGGTGCTCGATGACCATCGTGTCACCGTCCTGGCGAGCGCGGTGGGGCCCTTCAGCCACTGCGAAAGCGACGCTGGGGTCTCCGACGATCTCGGCGCTCCCCAGCTGCGACAAGACCTTGACCTGCCGACCGGTCGAGCCTGCAGGGGGGGACGGCGGTGTGGCCGGGGACGGTTTCGTTTCCGTCGCCGCCGGCGCCTCCAAGGATTCCAGTCGTGAGGCGCCTTCTTCCGCGGTGATCGTGCCCGCGGCGACCTGGGTCAAGATTTCACGTCGGATGTCGTTCATGAGTCAAATTAGAAACTATCCCTTGCCAGTTTGTCAAGGATCGGCGTCAAAATAGTAAGTACCATGCTGCAGCTAAGCTGATACGCGCCTCATGACTCGTCTAGGTGTTGTCGCAGACACGCACTGCCCTGAGTTCGTTGATCACCTGCCGCCACGGCTGTTCGAGGTCTTTCGCGGCGTCGACCTGATTGTTCACGCGGGGGACATCAACGCAGAGGACACACTCACGGAACTGCGCCGCCTCGCGCCGGTGGAGGCTGTGCGTGGAGATCACGACGGTGCGCTTTCCGCGCTGCCCAGATCGCGCGAGGTGATGGTGGAAGGGAAACGCATCGTGATCGTGCACGGGGACCGCAGCCATTGGCTCGAGGAGCCGAACACGCTGCTGTGGACGTTGAGCCTGGGCTACTTCATACCGCACCGTGGCCTGCCGCGCGCGCTGAAACGCCGCTTCCCAGGCGCGGACGCGATTGTCTTCGGCCACACGCATCGTCCGTATGCGGAGACCATCGACGGCGTGCTGCTCTTCAACCCCGGCGGTGTGCACCAGTGGAATCCGACCACTGTGAACCGGCGCCTTACCCAGAGTCCCGGTTGGTTCGAGTGGTGTTGGCTCCAGGCGGCTCGCCACATACGGCGCTACCAGAGGCCGTCAGTCGGCATCCTGGAGGTCAGCGCCGGTGGGATCACGTCGTCAGTGATGTCCCTAGAGTCTGGGTCGTGAGCGATCCCGTGCTGCGTCCCGCGACTCTCGACGATGCAGCTCTCGCGGCCGACCTGATGACGGCGGCCTATCCGAGGATCGCGCAGGATCCGATCGTCACGCGCTATCGGTGGGAGCGGACCAGGCGAGGCTGGACTGCAAGGAGGTACATCGCAGAGATCGATGGGCGCCCGATCGCGTTCGTGGACTGGCTGTTTGGTCCGCCCGAACAGGACCCCGAGCGGCACTGCGAGATCGGCGTGGCGCTGCACGCCAGCGAGCTCGACATCGATCTACTGACGAATCTATGGGGCTGGGCGGCCGACCGGGCGGAGGCGGATGGCTCGCTCATGCTGGAGGCCTATGCCGCGGAGGACGAGCCGGAGATGCTCGAGGCGCTGGCGCGGGTGGGCTTCGAGCGTGACCGTGTCGAGAAGTTCTGGGAGCTGGACCTCAAAGAGCATGGTCCACGGCTGGGACAAGAGGCTGGCGAGGCCAGGTCCCGGATGGCCGCGGAGGGGATCCACCTCTCGACGGTGGCCGACTGGCCGGACGCCGATGCTATGGCCAAGCTATTTGCCCTTGACGGGCCGACGAGGAACGACATTCCGACCACGTTTCCGAGCCTTCCCGAGACGATCGAAGACTTCACGCGCCGAGCCAATGGCCCCGACCGAAGACCCGATCGCTGGTGGATCGCCCTGGCCGGCGACCGTCCCGTGGCGATGTCTTACCTGCGCTTCCCGCCGGTGCGCGGCAGCGTGTGGACGGGTTATACCTGCTGCGACCGTGAGTACCGCGGCCGAGGCATCGCGCGCGCGGTCAAACTGCAGTCCCTCGCCCAGGCGGCCGAGCACGGAGTGCCGCTGGTCTACACCGACAATGACTCGGAGAATGCACCGATGCTCCACATCAACGGGACGCTCGGGTACCGAGCGTGCCCCGGATTGGTCGGCCTGCTGAAGCGGGTAAGTAAATAGCGCACATGGCAAAGGTGAAGGACTACTACGAGGTGCTGGGCGTGCCGCGGACGGCGAGCCAGAAGGAGATCTCGACTGCCTTCCGCAAGCTGGCGCGTAAGCACCATCCCGACCTGAACGCCGGCGACAAGCAGGCCGAGGCCCGCTTCAAGGAAGTGTCGGAGGCGCACGACGTGCTGCATGACGCCAAGAAGCGAAAGCTCTACGACCAGTTCGGCCCTGACTGGGCGGCCGCACAGTCGGCCGGAGTTCAGCCCGGCGCCCGCAGCGGCGCGGGCGGATTCCGCCCGGATGCCGGGCCCAGCGCGCAGTACCGCACGGTCACGCCCGAAGAGATGGAGGATCTCTTCGGCAACGAGGGCGGTTTCGGCGACATTTTCGGTTCGCTCTTCGGGGCCAACCGCGGCCGCTCGCGCCAGCAGGAGATGGACGTCGAGGCGCCGATCACCGTCAGCCTGCCCGAGGTCTACCGGGGGACGAGCCGCACGGTCGAGCTGCCGGGCGGCCGTCGCGTCGAGGTCAAGGTGCCCGCCGGCGTGAAGGAAGGCACAGTCCTGCGGGTGCCAGGCTTGCGCGCCAAGGTCCAGATCGCCCCCGACCCTGTGTTTACGCGTGAGGGCAAGGACCTCCGCGTCGTGGTGCCCGTTCCCCTGCACGTCGCGCTTCGCGGTGGAGAGGTCGCGGCTCCCTCGCTGAAAGGGGGACAGGTCCAGTTCAAGGTGCCGCCCGAGACGCAGAACGGCACCAAGATCCGGCTGCGCGGCCTGGGTTTGCCGGACCCGAAGGGCGGCCCTCCGGGCGACCTGTATGCCGAGGTCCGCGTCCAGCTGCCGGTGCCGATGGACGAGCGGACGCGCAAGTGGGCCGCAGAACAACCTATCGGGGAGTAGTTAATCTCTACGACGCCTTGAATTCCTTCGCCCCCACGAACTCGGCGGCTTCGCCGTGAGTTCGCGGGGACCCATCGGGCGGTCGCGCCGGATGCTGCTGCCGCTAGTTTTCGTGTCCGGCATGGCTTCCCTGGGCGTGGAGTTCGGCGCGTCTCGCCTGCTGGCGCCTTACTTCGGCACGAGCCTCTACGTGTGGGGAGTGCTGATCGGTCTCGTCCTTGTTTACCTGTCCGCGGGTTATGTCATCGGGGGCCGGCTCGCCGACCGCCACCCCCGCGACGAGGTGCTCTATCAGATCACTGCGTGGTCCGGCCTGTGGATTGGCGTGATCCCGCTCGTCAGCTACCCGATCCTGCTTGCCTCGCAGCAGGGTTTCAAGGAGCTCAGCGTGGGCCTGGTGGCGGGCACACTGCTGGCCGTGGTGCTGCTCTTTGCGGTGCCCGTCATCCTGCTCGGATGTGTCAGCCCGTTCGCGATCAGGCTTCTGCTCAAGGACGTGGAGACTGGCGGCAACACCGCGGGTCGTGTCTACGCCCTCTCGACTGCCGGCAGCATCCTGGGCACTTTTCTGCCGGTGTTCTGGTTCATCCCCACGTACGGCACCCGTCCGACGCTGGTGGGCTTTGGCCTAGCTCTGGTGGTGATGTCGGTGGCTGGCCTGTGGCCGCGCCGGCGCCTGTACGCGTCGTTCGGCCTCGCCGTCATTCTCGCGTGGGTCTTTCTCCCGTCCGGCATCAAGCCGCCGCAGGTCGGGACTCTGCTCTATGAGAAGGAGTCCGCGTACCACTACATCCAGGTCGTCCAGGACGGAACGAAGACCGAGCTGATCCTCAACGAGGGTCAGGCCATACATTCCATCTACGACTCGCAAAACCTGCTTACGCGTGGCCCGTGGGACTACATGGTGATCGCCGATGCCTTCCGGCCGGCGCAAGCTGTCGAACCTCAGCCGAAGGACGTCGCCATCCTCGGTCTCGCGGGCGGAACCGCGGCTCGCCAATACACCGCGGCGTATGGCAACCAGGTCCAGATCATGGGGGTCGAGATCGATCCGGAGATCCTCGACGTTGCACGGCGTTACTTCCACCTGGACGAACCCAACGTGCACCCGGTCGCCGCTGATGCGAGGTACTGGCTCAACACGCAGGCCGGGAAGTACGACGTCATCATCCTCGACGCGTACCGGCAGCCGTACATTCCATTCCATCTGACCACTCGAGAGTTCTTCAGCGAGGTGCGCGGCCATCTGAACCCGGGCGGGGTGGCCGTGGTGAACGCGGGCCGCACGTCCACCGATTACAGGCTGGTCGATGCCATCGCAAGCACGATGGCCGCGGTGTATCCGAACGTGTTCCTCGTCGACGTGCCTGGGTTCGCCAACACCCTGGTCTACGGGTCGACGCAGCCGACGACGCTCGAAGACGTCCAGCACAACCTGGGACTCGTCAGCGAACCGCTCGCGCAGACGGTTGCAGCCAGCGCGTTATCCGAGGGCAGCCTGCGCGCGTCGCCTTACCACGGGCAGGTGTTCACCGACGACCTCGCGCCAGTCGAGAGGTTGATCGACCAGATTATCTTCAGCTACGCAACCGGCAAGTAGCGGTCTACGTGCCTGGGTGCAGGGCTCCCTTGACCTGCTCGCCCGCCAAAACCTGATCAGGCTCGAGGCACAGCAGGCGCACGCGCCCGGTGGCGACGATCTGGTCCTTGTCATCGAGGATCCGTGCTTCCCACACCTGCGTGCGGCGGCCTCGAGTGATTGGCGTCGCAACCGCGTGGAGCTTTGCTCCAGCACGCACCGCGCGGATAAAGCTTGTGTGATTCTCGAGACCGACCACATGTTGTCCGCTCTGTCGCGCGAACAAATAGGCACCGATCGAGGCCAGGGTTTCGATCACGCCACTGTGCACGCCGCCGTGAACAATGCCGGCAGCCTGCAGGTGCTGGGGACCGACGACCAGCTCAGACCGTACCTCGTCTTTGGTTGCCAGCGTGATGTTCATGCCCATTGCCTGAGGCCAGCCCTCGGGCATGGCTTTGAGTTGTTCAGCGAAGTCCTGGTTCACGCGGGAAATCGTAGCTGTGGTGGTCAGTCCGGGAAGTCGCTCGCCAATCCATCGGCCTAGTCGGCCGGGCTTCGCTGATGCCGGCGTCGCCTCCTGCGCGCGCTCGGTCACGCATCTACGGGATGCGCTCCCTCGCGTGCTCGTCGGCTCCTTGTCACCGGCCGCCAAGGCCGCGTCTTGGCGAGCTTGTTCCCAGACAGACCACCTAAAAGACAAGGGCCCGGAAGACCCGGGCCCCTGTTGTCGACGTTCGCAGTGCTTCCGCCTCCGACTCCAGGAGCCGGATTCGAAATGGAAGCCCTAGAGGCTCACTTCCTCCCGAGCTCCCGGCTGGCAAACGAGGCGGCTGGCACCACGATTCGGTTTATCCAAGCTTCCGCCTCACCTCCTTTGCCCCACGGGCGATGAACTTCGCGTCGAAGTGTACCAGCCAAGCCGCCACCCTCAGACCACTAGACTTTTCGCTCGATGCCCCGCAGATATGTCGCCGTGTGTGGCGCCTCCGAGGCGACGGGGCCGCAGTTCAATTTTCCAGCCTGTGCCGCTCGAGGTCAATTCGACGCGGAAGCGGCTGTTGGGGTCCCCGCGAACTCACGGCGAAGCCTCAGAGTTCGTGGGGTACTCAAGCGAGCTCTTGAAACTTAAGCGGCTGACCAAGCGGGTTGTGATCAAGCCCGACGGCCGTTACTTGATCTACTACAGCAGGGGCACCCTCCCGCGACTATCGTCGCGGGGACCCCAAATGAATTGAGCGAGCTTCGCTGGCATCCTCTGCTCGAAGAGTGGGTCACCGTAGCGCCGTGGCGGCAGGACCGCACATATCACCCACCTGCCGACCACTGCCCGCTGTGCCCGACGCGACCCGGCATGCCCGAGACGGAGATTCCCGATCCCGATTATCACATTGCCGTTTTCGAGAACCGCTTTCCCGCGTATACGGGCGACCAGGGACGATGCGAGGTCGTCTGCTACACACCGGTGCACGACTCGTCGCTCGGCGAGCAGAGCGTCGATCACATCCAGGACCTGATCGCGGTCTGGCGGGACCGCACCGACGAGCTTGGCCGGCTGCCCAACGTCCGCTACGTCTACGTCTTCGAGAACCGAGGCGAGGTGATCGGGGTCACGCTCAGCCATCCGCACGGACAGATCTACGCCTACCCGTTCGTGCCGCCGGTC
This sequence comes from Candidatus Dormiibacterota bacterium, assembly GCA_035602315.1. Classification (GTDB taxonomy): domain Bacteria; phylum Chloroflexota; class Dormibacteria; order Dormibacterales; family Dormibacteraceae; genus Palsa-870. The sequence goes on along the minus strand of DATNML010000058.1, from coordinate 15,411 downwards.
ATCCAGCGCGAGCTGACCGCGGAGGCGCGGCACATGCGGAAGACGGGACGGTGCCTCTACTGCGATGTGATCCAGGGCGAACAAGGCGGCGAACGGACCGTGCTCAGCGACGAGCATTGGATCGCATTCGTCCCCGCCTTCGCGCGATGGCCTTACGAGGTGCACCTCGCGCCGATCAAGCATCGCGGCGGGCTCGCGGACCTCGATGAAGCGGACGACGAATCATTCGCCCGCACGCTGAAGGGCCTGCTGCAGAAGTACGACCGCCTCTTCGAGCGCCCGCTTCCGTACGTCATGGCGATGCACCAGAAGCCGCCTGGCCGAGGCGCTCGCCATCACCACTTCCACGTCGAGTTCTATCCGCCCAACCGAAGCCGGGACAAGTTGAAGTACCTCGCGGGCTCCGAGATCGGCGCCGGCGCGTTCATCCTCGACGCGCGGGCCGAGGACACCGCCGCAGAGCTGCGTGGGATCTAGCCGGCACCAGGGTGAGTGGCGGGGGCGCGCGCCCGGCCGCGTGAACCTCATTGGTGAGCATGTCGACTACCTGGGTGGCGTCGTGCTGCCTGCTGCGGTCGACAGGTACACCGCAGTCAGCGGACGTCCGGCCTCCGAATGGACGATCTCGAGCGACGTCGAAGGCGGGCTGGCTTACATACGCGCGATTGGTGAGGAGGTTGGCGCGGGGCCGCAATCCGTGGACGTGACGTCCGAGGTGCCGCCTGCCGCCGGCATCAGCTCATCCGCCGCGCTGCTGGTTGCTGTCGCGGCGGGCCTGCGACCTGAGATGGACGGCAAGCAGGCGGCGCTTGCCTGCCAGCGTGCGGAGCAGCGCGCGACGGGCGTGCAGGTCGGAGTGATGGATCAATTCGCGTCAGCCCTTGGACAGCGCGGGTACGCGCTTCTGCTCGACTGCGCAACGCTCGATTACGAGGCGGTGCCCTTTCCAGACGAGCTCGCGATCGCGGTGATCGATTCGGGCGAGCACCGCTCGCTGGCCGCGACACCTTACAACCAGCGCAGGCGCGAGGCGGAAGCCGGCGATCCGAAGCGCCGGCGCCACGTCGATTCGGAGATCCGCCGCGTGCACTCGTTCGTCTCTGCGCTCCAACGGAGCGACTTCGACGAGCTCGGGCGGTTGCTGAAACAGTCACACGAAAGTCTTCGCGATGACTTCGAAGTCTCGACGCCGACTGTGGATGCCCTGGTTGAGAAGGCCTGGGGCGTCGCGGGCTGTTATGGCGCGCGCATCATGGGCGCCGGGTTCGGCGGCAGCATCCTCGCCCTGGTCCAGCGCGACCAGGCCGGGTCCTTCGCGGCGTCACTGGACCGGCCGGTGCTCTTCTGCACCACCGCGGACGGCGCGTACGTGGCGAAGCAATCTGATCAGGGGCCCCCACGAACTCACGGCGAAGCCTCGGAGTTCGTGGGGCTTTGAGCGACTGCCTGTTCCTGCCGATGCCGCAGCGCTCCGCGGGGGTCCGCGAGCTGAGCGCTTGGGAAGCGGTGTGGATGCCGCTCGGAGAAGGCGAGGCAGAGCGCTTGACGATCGGCCGCGGCTCGGACTGGAAGCCCGTCGAGGTGCCGCGGCAGCTGTCCGCGCACGAGGGACGCCAGGCCGTCTGGTATCGCACCGAGTTTCCGCGGCCGGACCACTCGGGCCGCGTCGTCCTGCGCATCGGTGGGGCGTTCCTGGCCACGAACGTTTGGCTCAATGGCAAGCTGCTGGGCTCGCATTACGGCTACTTCGCACCGTTTGGCTTCGACCTCACGCCGTACCTCAAGCCGGAGAACCTGCTCGTCATCTGCTGCGAGTCGCCCCTCGAGATCCAGCCCGATTTGAAGCGGCACATCATGGGCTTGTTCAACGACGGCGAGCTGAAGCCGTACCCCGCTTCGGCTTACTCGAGCCTGCCCGACCGCTTCGAGCCGGAGGTGCCAATCGGACTGTGGCGTCCGGTCGAGCTCGAGTATGTCGGTCCGATCACCATCGATTGGATGAGGCTCAAGCCGCGCTTCGAAGGGGGCGATGGTCGGCTCGAAGTCGAGGCCCGCCTGCGCAACCTGGACGGCCGGCAGATGGACGGCGAGGTGGAGTTGGTCGTGCCCGCTCCCAACCAGGAGGTGCTGCGGCTCAGGCGCGAGGTGCGACTGGCCGGTGGCGCCGACCAGACCCTCACGATGCGGCTCGCGTTTCCCGGGGCTAAACGCTGGGATCCGTGGCGACTGGGCCAGCAGCCGGTCTACCGCGCAGAGCTCATCGCGCGACACTCTGGCGGCACGGAATCCGCGCGGATAGAGGACTCGTTCGCGTTCCGCGAGCTGGCCTGGGACATCGGCCCGCGCCGCTGGAGCCTCTCCGTGAATGGAAGGCCGATCTTTCTCCGGGGGGCGTGCTACGCGCCGTCGTACCGGCTCGATGAATTGAACACAGAACGGTTTGATAATGACCTGGCGACAGCGAAGCAAGCCAACCTTGACGCGCTGCGCGTGGTCGCCAACGTGCTGCCTGACGAGTTCTACCGACGCGCCGATGCAGCCGGGATGCTGGTGCTCCAGGACCTGCCGCTGACGGGCACGTACGCCTACCACGCGACCGGCAGCGATGCGCGCTTTTTCGAATCGGCCGCGCGCGAGCAGCAGGCGGAGATGGTCGAGCTGCTTCATAACCGGCCATCAGTCGCCATGTGGATCGCGCACGACGATCCGCCGTGGCTCGCCACCAACTCTGAGCTCGGCGAGGTTCATGCCGTGCGCCAGAACCATTCGATCGACCAGGACTTGAAGGCTTCATTTGACCGGCTGGACCCGAGCCGCCCGTCCCTCGCGGCTTCGGGCGAGGTCGACCTGCAGCTGATGCTCGGCTGGTCGACCGGTTCGTGGGCGGACCTGTCGCATGTCGAACCGTCGATGGTCTCGGGATTCGGCGCCCAGTCATTGCCCGACGCCGGCTCGCCGGTCTGGGAGAGCATCGGGACGCGATGGCCGGCGGCGGACGACGAGCCATCGTGGCGCCATTCGGGATTTCAACCGGTCAACTGGGCGGAGCGTGGCGCCGGGCTGCCCTCCGCGCACTCGAGCCTCGAGTCTTACATCGAGTCATCGCAACGGTACCAGGCCGACCTCGTCCGCTTCGCCGCCGAGCACATGCGCACGCGAAAGTTTGAGTCGTGCTGGGGCGCGTTCGCCTTTCACCTGGTCGATCCGTTCCCGGGCATCGGCTTCGGCATGCTGGATGCCGCCAGGCGTCCGAAGCCCGCCCTCGAGGCCCTCACACGCGCCTTCGCGCCGACGCGACTGATCATCGAGCCGCTGGCGTTCGACGCGGCGCGGCCATTTGGAATCCTGCAGAAACCCGACGTGCCTTTCGCCGCTCGGGTGGTGGTCGTCAACGATGACCCGGACGTTTCTGGGCGAGGTTCGGTGAGGTGGTCGGTCGAGCGGGAGCGCGGCGCAAAGGGTGTCAACCGAATCAGGGACGTGATGCAGAGAAAGTCGTACTCGGGCACCGTCGAGGTGGAGGTTCCGACCGCGTTTGAGCCGGCGCTGAGCGCGACGACGCTCAGCCTTCCACTGCCCGCCGAGGGCGACTACAGGCTCGAAGCCACGCTCACGCTGGCCGGTCGCGAGGTGGATCGAGTGGAACTGCCGTTCACCGTCACGTCCAACCTTCCGCCGCCGAGACCGCGGCCGGAGATACCACGCTATCTCGCCGAACGCCTGGCAGACGTGACGAGCCTACGTGCGGAGAACGAAGGCATGAGCTTCGTGCTGGAAAATCGCACGAGGCCCGCGGTGCTGGTTGCGGTGACCGGCCTGCGGCTTGATGGCGTCGTGCTCACCGGGCACCAGCTCCAGATCGCGACGAACGCAGGTCTCGCGCCGTTGCCCCGCAGACTTGACCTACCGATCGGGCGGCGCGTATTGCTTCATGTCGTGACAGGCGAGCCGCTTCGAGCGGGAGCTCACTCCCTCGAGGCGGACATCACGGTGCCTGGCGTTGCATCGGGGCGGCTCGTCGTCGATGGGACGGTCGGGTTGTAGCCATTCCCGCGACCGGCGAGTTACGCTCAAGTGGCGTAATCGAATGCCATAATTCTGGGCTACGCGTTTCTGCTTCGAGTCACTGATACACCGCCGGAACCGGCGAAAGGGAGGCTCTCCACCGGATGCCAGTTGAATACGCAGACATAATCCTGGCGGTGGCGGCCCTGCTCGCCGCCTTTCTGTATCTAAGGACGCGCAGGCGACGTAAGCACAAGAAGGTGGCGCCGCCGGTTCGCCCGGCATCACCGTCCAGCCAGACCGCCGGCGTCGCCTCCACATGGGCGCCGCCAGCCGCGGCGCGACCGGTAAGCCCTGTTGCGCCGACGATCGTCGTTCCGCCTACGTCGTCGCCAAGCTGGGACCAGCCCGCAGCTTCCCCCGCAAAGCCTGGAGCCACTTCACCTGCGTGGGGCGCACCCGGTGCCCCGCCTGCCGGTCCCGCGCCCACCTGGGGTTCGCCGGCGGCTCCGGCTCAGCCGCCTGGTCCCGCCGGCGCTCCGGCGCCAGCTCCAACCTGGGGATCTCCTGCGGCTCCAGCGGCCTCGGCGCCGAGCTGGGGTGCGGGCGCACCCGCGTCGCCACCCGAAGGGGCCGCGCCCGCATGGGGCGCGCCGCCGCCTCCAACCTCCCAGCCACCCGGCCCCGCTGGTCCCGCGCCGTCATGGGGAGCGCCGGCCGCGCCCGCGGCCCAGGCTGCGCCGCCGTCTGCCCCCGCGTCGCCAATGCCCAGCGCGCCTTCGTGGAACCCACCCGCTCCTGCGTGGGAGGCCCCGAAACCGGCAGCCTCCGCGCCCTCTGCGCCCCCCTCCACAGACTGGGGCGCCCCGGCGCCCGGCGCCGGCGCGCCACCGCCCACCGTCGCCCCGTCATGGGAGACGCCAGGTGCGCCACCGCCTTCAAGGTCTCCGTCGCAGGGATGGAATGAGCCGGCCGCGCCGGCGTGGGATGTGCCCAAGACCGAAGAGCCGGCCGCTCCCGCCGCGCCATCCTGGTCGGCGCCTGCAGCGCCCCCGGTAGAGCCGGCAGCCGCACCACCGCCGTGGAACGCGTCCGCGACTCCAGGGCCGACAGCGTCATGGAAAACCCCGGCTGCGGCGCCGGCTGAGGCGCCCGCCCCGCCCGATCAAGGCACGACCGACGCCGACCTGGCCGCCGGCGCAGGCTCAGCCGCGGCATTGCAGTCCAGTCCGCCGTGGGAGGCGCCCGCCGCCACCAGCTCCAACGAGTCGCCCGCCGCGATGGCCGAGCCGGCGGTGCCGGACGTTGCCGCGACGATGATGATCCCCGACACAGCGGCCAACCGCGAATCGACTACGCTGATGCCGGCCTGGCAGCCTCCTCCCGCGCCTCCGGCCGTCGCGGAGACTGTGGCCATCGACAGCAAGACGCAGCCGATGATCGGCGCCGTACCTGGAGGCGGTCGTCAGGCCGAGCTGACGATCGAGACTGGGCCGGATGCCGGTCACAGCCACCGCATCGGCGACCACGCGTTGCGACTCGGTCGCTCGCCCGACAACGACATCATCCTGCGAGATCCGGCGACCAGCGGCCACCATGCACGCGTCGAGCGGCGCGGGGATCAGTTCTGGATCGTTGACCTCGGCAGCACGAACGGCACGGTTGTCAACGGTGAGCCGATCCAGGAGAAAGAGCTCAACAACAGCGACCGGGTGACCATCGGCCAGAACACGGTTCAGTTCTCAGTGATCGGGTCTTAGTCGGTTTCCTGATGCGGCTTCGGATCGCCTGGGCGACCGATCCCGGCCTCGAGCGCGAAGAGAATGAGGACGCGGTCGTCGTGTGGCGCAACAAGGCCGGGCTCGACACGCTGCTCGTAGTGTGCGACGGCATGGGGGGTCACGCGGCGGGCCAGGAGGCGAGCTCGATCGCATCGAAAACCGTGACCAGGATCCTGGCCGAGGACGGGGAGGAGGGTCCTGACGTCGAGCGCTTGAAGCGCGCATGCAAGGAGGCGAACACGGCGGTGTTCGAAGCGGCCCGCAGCAACCCCGACTGGTCCGGGATGGGCAGCACGATGGTGATCGCCGCGATCCGGACCGGCGAGCTCGCGCTGCTCAACGTCGGCGACAGCCCGGCCTATCTCTTTCGCAACGGGTTTCCGAAGCTCGTGTCCCAGGATCACTCGTGGCCGGCGGAACAGGTGCGGCTCGGCCTGATCAAGCCTGAGGATGTCGCCACGCACCCGCTCAAGCATCGACTCACGAGAGCCGTTGGCGTTTGGGAAGCGATCCAGCCCTTCACTGACAAGATGAAGCTCGAAGAAGGCGATGCCATCGTGCTGTGCAGCGATGGTGTCGAAACGGCCGGCGTGAGCGTCGAGGAGATGGGGCGGCTCTTGCTGAAGGACGGAAACCTCGATCGCGGGGCGGAGCGCGTGATTGAGCGCTGTCGCGAGCTGGGCGCCCCGGACAACGTCACCCTGGCGGTGGCGAGGGTTGAAGTCGACGTCACTAAGACAGCCGTGCTTCCCAAGATGAAGCTTTAGTCCCGGCTCCCCATCCGGCCGGGCGCTTCGCGCCGGGCCACCTTCCCCGCTTGCGGGGAAGGGACGGACTCAGTAGGCGCTCGCGAGAAGCTCCGTGATGTGCTGGACCCTTATGTTTGAGCCGCGTGCGCGCAAGCCTGCTTCCAGTTGCATGTGACAGCCGGGGTTGGCGCTCACGACGATGTCAGCGCGGGTGGTGGCGAGGTCGTCGAGCTTCTCCTGCAGGATCCGGTTGGACATCGCAGGCTCCAGGGTGCTGTACAGGCCCGCGGCGCCGCAGCAGATGTCGGGGTGGCGCATCTCCACCAGCTCCACACCTGGCACCGAGCGGATGAGGTCGCGCGGCTGCTTGCGAATGCGCTGAGCGTGCGCGAGGTGGCACGCGTCCTGGTAGGCGACGCGCATCTTGACGTCCTTTGTCGGCGCCGGCAGTCCAACTTCCGCGAGCCACTCTGTGATGTCCTTGACTCGATCTTTGAGGTCGGGATAGAAGTCCTTGAGGTGCGCTCCACATCCGGCTGAGTCCACCACCAGCGCATCGAAATCACCGGCGAGGTAGGTACGGGTGTTTTGATCGCGCAGCCGCTCCGCGCTCTCGAGGTCGCCGTTGTGCGCGAACAGAGCGCCGCAGCAGCGCTCACCGGGCGGAAACCACACCTCGCAGCCCGCAAGCTGTAGCAGCTTGACCGCTGCTTGATGCGATTGCGGATAAAGGATCGGCATCACGCAGCCGACCAGGAAGGCCACCCGGTGCTTGCGCTCACCGATCGCGGGAGCGATGTTGCCGGGTGGTCGCTTGAATTGCGAGCTCAGCCGTGGCAGCTGGCGCCCCGAGCGCAGCAGCGAGGTGAGCTTCACTGTCTGCGCGGCGCGGGTCGCCAGGCCGAACGCGCGCAGCCGCTGCGGATGCGCGAGCAGCTGTCGCAGCGCGACGCGGCTCACCGTCCGCTTGGCCGAGGGCCGGCGTAGGCGTTCGACCTCGGCGCGGCCGGTCTCGATGATCCGCCCGTAGGGAACGCCCGAAGGGCAAACCGCCTCGCACGTGCGACAGCCAAGGCACAGGTCGATGTGCCGCACCTGTTCTTCTTCGAATGCCAGCGTCCCGCGCTTCCACTGGGTCATGAGGTAGATGCGGCCGCGCGGGGATTCCGTCTCGAGGCCGGTGACGCGGAAGGTCGGGCACGCGTCGAGGCAGAGGCCGCAGTGGACGCAGGTGGCCAGGTCGTCATCGCTCAGGAGCTCGAACGGCGCCTTGTTCACACCACAAACCGTCCCGGGTTCAGGACGCCGTCGGGGTCGAATGCATGCTTCAGAGTGCGCATGACCTCGATGGTTGCAGGCAGCGTGCCCCACGCGCCGAGCTGGTGGGCGACATCCGCGGGCGCTGCCATCACGACGAGCGAGCCCTGCGCCCGCTCGGCCGCGGCCCGGACCTTGCGCACGCTCTCCAACTCGCTACCGAACGACCAGTGCGCGATCCCGATGCCGGGCGACGCCCACCATGAGGCGTCCGGTGGAAGCGTGTCGAGGATGTCTCGGAGCGCGTGACGCGGCACCGAGATCCGCGCCCAGGATTCCAGCCCGCGCCTCGAGTGCTCAACCCACACCGACGCATCGGCTTGCTTCCATCGGAGCTCTGCCACCATGCGGTTCACGGCGTCGCGGCTGCCGAAGAAGCGCGCCAGCACGCGCCCATCCGGGAACAGCTCGAGTGCCGCGGGTGCAAGCGGCATGGCCAGAGCGCGCTCGGCGGCTTGCCATGCGTCCTCGATGGATGGATGTATCGCTGACACGGTCACGTCATGCAGTGGCTGGGGAAAGACCTTGAAAGAAGCGGCCACGATGATGCCCAGCGAGCCCATCGCGCCGAAATGCAGCTTCATCATGTCGTAGCCGCTCACGTTCTTCACCACGCGTCCCCCAGCGCTGACAAGGCGCCCGTCCGGGAGCGCGACCCGGATTCCGATCAGGAAATCGCGCGCGGACCCGAACCGCAGACGGAGCGGCCCAGACCAACCCGTGGCGAGGAGCCCGCCGATCGTGTGGCCGGGTGAGTTGAAGGGGTCAAGCGGCAGGAACTGGCCGGCCTTCGCAAGCTCCCCCTGCACTGCTTCGAGCGTGATCCCGGCCTCGACGCTGACGACCATGTCGGCCTGCGAGTGCTCGAGCACGCGGTCGAGGCGAGTCGTGTGGAGCTCGAGGTCGCATCGCGCCGGGGCGCCGCCCATACCGCTCGCGCGACCACCACCGACCGGTACGACAGCCGATTTGCTGTCAGCCGCTTCATGCAGGCGCTTCGCGAGCTCCTCCGCGGTCGAAGGTTTTTCGGCGACCGGTGCCTTGAGGGGTCCCCGCGAACTCACGGCGAAGCCTCCGAGCTCGACGGGTTAGTCACCACCATTTGGCCTCGACGGCGAGCCCTGTCCGCCCGGCAAGGTGGACATGCTTGCGCGACGGATCCGGAAAGATCTTGCCCGGATTCAGGATCCCGTCGGCATCAAGCGCCCGCTTCACACGCTGCATGGCGTCCAGGTCGTCCGGGCTGAACACCCAGGGCATGAACGCACTCTTCTCGAGCCCAATGCCGTGCTCGCCCGACAAGGCACCACCGAGCTCCACGACCGCGCGAAGCATCTCCTCGCCCGCGCCTTCGACCTGGTGCATCACGTCGCGATCGCGAAGGTCGAACAAGATGTTGGGATGGAGGTTGCCGTCGCCCGCGTGAAACACGTTGGCGACCGGAAGCTTGTAGTGCTCGCCGATCTCGCCGACGGCGGAGAGGACCTGGGGCAGGCGCGAGCGCGGAACGACACCGTCGTGAAGGTAATAGTTCGGTTTGATCCTGCCCAGAGCTCCGATGGCGCCTTTGCGTCCGGCCCACAACAGTTCTCTCTCGGCAGGAGTCTGCGCTTCCCGCAGCGCATAGCCGTGGTTATCTTCCAGCACCTCGCGGACCGCCGCCATGAGCTCGCGGGTCGACTCGACGATTCCGTCGACCTCGACCAGCAGCACGGCGCCTGCGTCGGTGGGGTAGCCGGCGTGATAGTGGGCCTCCACCGCGCCGACGGTCATGCGGTCCATCATCTCCATCGCGGACGGCACGATGCCGCGCGCGATGACCGCCGACACGGCCTGGCTCGCGGACTCGATGGTCGGGAAGGCCGCGAGCAGCGTTGCCACGCTGGGCGGCGTGCGGAGCAGGCGGACCTTGATCTTGGTGATTGCGCACAGCGTGCCTTCGGACCCGACGAGCACGCCGCACAGGTCGAGGCCGATATGGTCGGGCGTGTCGCCGCTCACCCAGTGGACGCTGCCGTCCGCGAGCACTACCTCCATGCCGAGCACGTGGTTGGTGGTCACCCCGTAGTACAGGCAGTGAGGCCCACCCGAGTTTTCAGCCGCGTTGCCGCCGATGGTGCATGCCTTCTGACTCGAGGGATCGGGCGCGTAGAAGAGGCCGTGCGACGCCGCTTCGAGCGACAGCTCCTGGTTGACCACGCCGGGCTCGACCAAAGCGGTCTGCGCGATCGGGTCGATTTCAATAATGCGACGCATCCGCGTCACTTGCAATGCGATCCCGCCGTGAATCGTGACCGCGCCGCCAGATAGTCCCGTGCCGGCCCCGCGCGGCACGACCGGGATGTGGTGCTTCGCCGCCACCCTGATGACGCCGGCGACCTGCTCGGTCGTCGCGGCCAGGACCACGGCGTCGGGCATGGCGCCTTCGATCGAAGCGTCGCGTTCGAAGATGCGCAGGTCGTTGGCGGAATCAATGACTGATTCGCGACCGACGATGCGCCGGAGCTCATCGATGACGGGTGCCTCCAGCTTCATGCCAGCGGCGCCTCGCGCTCGGGGTTGCGCTCGAATGCTTCGAACCGTCGAGTCATCGCGCCCGGCAACCCCCGCGCTTCCACTGCCTGCGCGCCGACGATGAGCTGATCGAGCCATGGGCGGCATTCGTCATCGGTGGGCATACGATCAGAGCGTTCGAAGATCGCTTCCTGGATACGGCTGTGCGGGGAGACCTGGATCGTGAACCAGACCGAAAGGCCGTCGGGCATGACGGCATGGTGCGTCTCGTCGACGCGCCGGTTGACGGGCAACCGCATGGGCTTCGCTTCGGCCGCCGCTCGCAGCCGCGCCGCCACCGCCCCAATGTCGTTCACCAGGGTCCAGCTTAAACTCGAATCGATGGACGGCCGAAAGAGGGTGGAGGCTGCGCTTGCGCGGGGGGTCGCCGACCGGCCACCCGTCGGGGCGTGGGGACACACCTACAAAGAGGAATGGTCACCGGAGGCGCTCGCCTCGATCACCGTCGAGCGCGCGCGCCGATTCGGCTGGGACTTCGTGAAATTCCAGCCGCGCGCGAGCAGCTTTGCCGAGGCGTTCGGTTCCGTGTACAAGCCGGCCGGCCATCGTCTCAAAGGTCCAGTGCTGGTCAGCGCAGCAGTTCCAGACCTCGAGTCCTGGCGCAAAGTCGAGCTGTCCAACCCCAACGCGCTCGAGGACCAGGTCGTGTCGATCGGCATGGTGGCGCGTCAGCTCGGCGAAAACGTGCCGGTGATCCAAACCGTCTTCAGCCCGATAACCGTTGGCGGCTACCTGGTCGGGAAGTCATCGGCGCGCGTCAGGCGGGAGCTGCGGCAGCACCCGCAGCTGGTGCGTCCTGCGCTGGACCGCATCGCCGGCGCGTTGGTGGACTTCAGCCGCCGGTCGGTCGAGGGCGGCGCGGCCGGGATCTTCTACGCGATCTCGGGCTACGCCAGTCGCGACGCGATGTCCGAGAGCTCATATCGCGAGCTGCTGTTGCCCTACGACTTGAGCGTGCTCACTCAGCTGCCGGCCGAAGCCTGGTTCAACGTTGTGCATTTGTGCGGCTCGAATCTGAACTTCGGACTCGCCAAAGACCTGCCGGCGCAGGCGGTGAGCTGGTCGATCCACAACCAGGGCAACCCTTCGCTGGTCGAAGGCAGGAAGATCAGCGGCCGAGCAGTGATGGGCGGGCTTGGTCAACGTGCGAGCTTGCTGTATGGCCCACCTCAGGAGGTCGAAGCCGAGGCGCGACAGGCGGTGGAGGAGACCGGAGGCCGCGGTCTGCTGCTGGCGCCAGGCTGCTCTGTTCCGACACGGGCGAGAGACGCGAACCTGGCCGCGATGGTTTCGGCGATCGCGGCATGACCACCCGGGTGGCAGGCCTCGCTGAGATCGTGCTCTGGGTGCACGACATGGACGCGGCGCTGCATTTCTATCGCGACGGGTTCGGCCTCGAGCTGATCTCTCCGCCGGAGCTGCCGAACAAGTTCCTTCGCGCAGGCCATGGTTCTGCCGGAGTGCCCGAGATGATCGTCCTCGTCCCTCATCCCGACCCGTCTGTCGAATTTCCCCGCGAGAAGGCCAAGCGAGTCCTCCACCACATGGCGTTCAGGGTGGAGGCCAGAGCGTATGACGACCTGCAGCTCCACTTCATGGCGGAGGGCGTAGAGGTGCGCGCCGGAGTGCATCCCGTCCTGAAGGGCGCGCGCACCTTCTACGTCGACGACCCCGAAGGAAACGAGGTCGAAGTTATTTCTCCCGCTTAGCCGTCGTCATTGAGGAGGCAAGAATGCCAATTCTGCGGATTGAACATGCCGTCCCTGACTTCGCGCGCTGGAAGCAGGCTTTCCACAGCGATCCGGCCGACCGCAAAGGGTCTGGCGTTCGTCGTTATCAGGTGTTCCGATCGGTGGAGGATCCGAACTACGTCATGATCGACCTCGAGTTCGACAGCGTCGCTGATGCTGAAGGACTGCTGGCCAAGATGCGCCGGGTCTGGGGAAGCGGCGAAGGCCAGAAAGTCATGCGCAACCCGCAAGCCCGGATTGTCGAGACGATCGAGACGATTGAACCGTGAAGCGCCCCGAAGCCGTGCCCACGCCATCCGATGCGGTTCTCATCCGGCTGGCCGGCATCGCCGCTCAGGTCGAGGAATTGCTGGCGGCCGATCACCCAACGGCGAAGGCGCCCGTCGGCTTACAAACCGTCAAGAACGATCGGCGCCGGACTATGGAGGCCATCCTTGTCCTCCTCGCGGACGCCCAGGTGCGTGACTACCTGGCCGAGCTAGAGCGGCTGGGTCTGCTGCCGATCAAAGGCTGAGCCCCGCCTTAATCTCGGCTTAGACGTGCTTTAGGAACCGGACGTACCGTTGTTCCATAAGTGAGTCAGGAGTTAAGGGCCGAGCGTAGGCGGATCCGTTGGTTCTTCGCCGGGCTGCTGATCGTCAGCGCGGTGCTGGACATCGTCGGAGCTCTGCTCATCCAGCATCAGACCCGAAGCATGGTCCTCGACAGCCTGGTGCCTTCGAGCATCACGTTGGGAGGGCGCACAGGTGCGGTTCTGGCCGGGCTCGCGCTGCTGCTGCTGGCCGGAGGTATCGCGCGCGGGAAGCGAGTCGCATTCCGGCTCACCGTTGCCGTGCTCGTTCTGAACATTGGTTTTGACCTGGTCAAGGACCTCGACTTCGAAGGGGCCTCACTCCTGTCCTGGATCCTGTTCGGTCTGTGGTGGTTCCGCCATCATTTCGAAGCCGACTCCGATCCATCGAGGGTGCGGTGGGGGATGGCAGTGCTAGCGGGCGGCATCGCTCTGGCATTTCTCTACGCGGTCTTCGGGATCGAAGTGTTGAGCAACCAGCTCGCGCCGGAGGGCGGCCCGGTGCAAACGCTTGAGTCAATGATCCTGGCCCTGGTTGGTAATCCGACGCAATATCGCGCGCTCACCGAGCGAGCCAACTGGTTCCTCGGCACTCTTCCGATTATCAGCTATGGGCTGGTCCTGTTCGCGCTCCTGCAGTTTCTTCGCCCGGTCTTTGCTCCGCGCGCTCTAGCCACGGATCGTGAGAGGGTGCACAGGCTGCTGATGGCCTGGGGCCGCAACCACATCTCGCACCTCTCTGTTTTCGGCGCAGAGAGCTACCACTGGTTCGACGATCAAGGCTGCGTCGCCTTCACGCTGGAAGGCCGCACCGCGCTGGCGTTGGGGGACCCAATCTGTCCGCCCGACATGACCAAGCGCGGGTTGGAAGATTTCGTCAATTACTGCGAGCGGCAGGATTGGATCCCGGCCTTCTACCAGGTCGACTCACCCGGCCCGTACCGGGACCTGGCCCTGACTCTCGTGCCCATCGGCTCAGAAGCCCTGATCGAAACGCAGACATTCCGGCTGCAGGGCAAGGAGCGCCACGACCTGCGCTATGCGATGAAGCGGTGCGAGAAGGAGGGCGTGAGATTCGCCTTCATGACCGGTCCGGAGGCGCTCGACGCGCATACGGCGGAGCTGCAGGAGGTGTCGGGAACGTGGCTCCAAAGCCGCCGCGGCCCCGAGCTCAGCTACAGCCTCGGCACCATCTCGACGTTCACCGACGCGGACATCACAGTCGGCCTTGGTTTCGCCGCCGGCGGCCGGCTCGATGCCTTCGTCAGCTGGCTCCCGGTCCCCGCGCGAAAGGCCTGGACGCTCGACCTCATGCGGCGCCGGCCGAACAGCACGTACGGTGTGATGGAGGCGCTGATCGTCCATTCGATCCAGAGGGCGGCGAGCGATGGCGTCGCCGAGGTCAGTCTCGGCGTGGCGCCGCGTGTGATTACGTCAAACGAGGCATCGCCTGCGGCTGATCGGGCACTCCGAGCGATGTACTGGGGCCTCGATCGGTTCCAGCGCAGCCAGTCGCTGCATCACTTCAAGGCCAAGTTCACTCCGTGCTGGGAGGATCGCTACTTGGCGGTACCCGGAGCGTCGGCGCTGCCCGAGGTGCTCATCGCCCTGGTGCGCGCGCACCTACCGCCGCTGTCGGCCGCGACGGTCTGGGTGCGCTCGACGCTCGGCTCTATCCTCCGGCCGGGCGCTGCCCGGCCGTCACCCGCCTAGGTCGCCTGAGGCTTGGTCGCCAGGTCGGGTTGAGGGCTGCGCGACAGGAGCGTCGCGGCAACACCAACGATGAGCGCGATCGTGCCGACGATGAGCGAGATGGGCTCAGGTAGATGGACGCCCAGCGCGCTGTCGAGCGAGTAAGCGCCCGGGCCTGTAAGCGCAAGCGCCGCCACCCCCGCGATCAAGGTGAGGTTGAACTCGTAGCCGCCCTTGGTTACCCAAAAGCCCCGCGGGAGGTGAACCGTCGCGATGGCCACCAGCATCGCGCCCGCGATGGCCAGGCTACCCAGCGGTGAGAAGAACCCAAACGCGAGCAGGAGACCGCCACCAAATTCGGACAGCGCCGCGACCCAGGCCCAGGGCATGGCCGGCCGGATGCGCAGCTTGCCGACGGTCTGAGTCCAGCCTTTCATTCCTGGACCGCCCCACCAACCGAACAGCTTCTGGGCGCCATGAGCGGCGATCGTCAAACCGATCACCAGTCGAAGGATCAAGAGTCCAAGTGCCACCAACATCGCTATCGCTACCTCCTGTGCAGCCTTCGACACTCCCTTGCCCGGAGCGCCTTTCCCCCGAAACATCATCGTACCCGGGCGGCCGGACGCCTCAATCAGGGCGCGGATAGACTCACCGCGGAGGGCCCGTAGCTCAGAAGGTCAGAGCGGCCGACTCATAATCGGCTGGTCGTTGGTTCGATCCCAACCGGGCCCACCAAATCCAAACTCATTTCCGCCTGTGTCAAGGGAGCTAATCTGAAACTGCCGGTGGGAGCTGACTGTCAATGTGACCGCCAATCCTGCTTCCGGTCGACCACGAGGTTGTCCAGAGTCGTCTACTCGGCCAGCAAGTCATCGGTATTTATCCGCTCCTAGACGACGAGACTTGCCGAGCCCTGTGTCGGACATTCGGTGTGCTGGCACACCCGCCGAGGGGTGCGGGCACGGTCG
>DATNML010000057.1:0-19677 GCA_035602315.1 Candidatus Dormiibacterota bacterium | reverse complement strand
GTGCCGCCGGGCATGATGCTGGGTCCGCGCAGCGCCCCCTCCTCCCCACCTGACACGCCGGCGCCGATGAACCCCAACCCTGCTTTCTCGATGGCCGCCGCGCGCCGGCGCGTGTCGTGGAACAGCGAGTTGCCACCGTCGATGATCGTGTCGCCGGGCTCGAGCACTCTGGAGAGCGAATCGATCGCTTCGTCGACGGGCGCACCCGCCTTCACCATGAGGAGGACCGCGCGTGGCGGCTTGAGAACGCGCGCTAGCTCCTCCAGGGAGGCCGCCGGCCGGAAGTCGCCCTCACGCGAGTGTGCGGTCATGAAGTCGTCGGTCCGCCGATGGGTCCGGTTGTATACGGCCACACGAACGCCGTGCGACGCAAGGTTGCGCGCCAGGTTCTCTCCCATCGTCGCGAGCCCGACCACGCCGATCTCCTGCTCAGGCACCCCGCAACATTACCTACGTCAGGTGATCATTTTTCGCACGCAGGCGGTGGCGCTCGCCGCGAGGCGGACCGCTTCCGACTTGTAAAGCACGCCGACGAGCTTGCCGTCCGACGTCGTGATCGGGACGCTGTCGTGGTCGTGCTCCACGAGGTGGTCGGCCATCTCCTTGATCGGGACATACGGACGGAACGTGCTGGGTCCGGGCTGCATCACTTCCTCGGCTGTGAGGTCTGGGTCCATCCCGAGCTGTTTCGACCAGAGCATGCCGAGGACGATTCGGTCATCGTCCACGACTACAGCGAGATCCCATCCGGCGGCTTTGGCCCGGTCGCGCACGTCGCCGACGGGGTCCTTCAACCCGCAGACGATCGGGTCCTTTCGCGAGGCATCGCCGGCACGCGGACAATTGTTGTTCTCCCCCTCGGTCGGCAGCCCTGCGGCCAGCCAGTCCAGCTTGCCCGCCCTGTACTCATGGACCTTGTCGAAACCGAGAGTCTCGAGCCGCACCGCGGCCCTGGGCGCCAGGTCTCAAGCCGAATCCCAGCAGTACACGATCACCGGCCGGTTGCGACCGATCTGGCCGGCCTCCTGATCCAGCAGCTTCAACGGATGGCTCACAGCCCCGGGCAGGTGGTCCTCCGCGTATTCCTTCGCGGGCAGCACCTCGACCAGCTGCGCGCCCTGCTTGAGCATCTCCTGGACCGTCTCGCGGTCGATCAGCATCGCCACCTTGATCCCAATCCTACGGCCGAACATCGAACCGCTTCGCGAGGTCGGCCGGCAGCGTCAGCGCCGGGTCAAGCTCCGGAACCAGGCCGCCGGCCTGCAGCGCCCTCACGACCAGGCCCGAGCAGATCTCGTGGCCGCTTCGGACAAGGCGAAGCGGCCACCCGAACAGGAGGTAGAGGCTGGCCCCGAACATATCCAGGAAGCCAAATCCCTGGCCGACCTGTGTGTTCGCAAAAGCGACCGCGCTCGCTCGGCCCTCGGATGAAAAGGCGGAACCAAGACGGACGAGGTGGTACTCGTCTGCCCTGTACCTGGAGATCGGGTTCCGCCCCACCCCGCTGATCTCGGCCTCGACCAGCGTGCCGTCCTTTTCGACGATCAAGGCGGAGTGGCTCCAGTGGGCGTAAACGGCGTCGGCGCCCTTGAAGCGGCGCTTCTGCGCCTGGCTGATCAACCGCCCCAGGAGGTGATGCCGGTGGGCGAGGATGAAATCACCGGGCGCGAAGTCTTTCGCCTCCTCCCCAGGCCCATATCGCTCCGCGGTCGCCATGGTCACCATCATCGGATAACGCCTGGCGGCGCTCCCTCACCAGGTGCGGGTGACCTTGTTGAGCGCCCTCGGCAAGTCGGGATCGATCCCGCGTGCCAGGGCGAGGCGATGCGCGAGCAGCTGCCCCAGGACGGCCAGCGTAAGGGGGGTCAGCTCTTCCGGCAGTCCCGAGTCAAGGCTCACCGTCGCTTCGGGATCGCCGTGGTCACCTGCGCCGTCGAGCAGCCGGACGACCCGGCAGCCGTGGTCGGTCAGGCGCCGCCCCATCGACTCGAGGTCGGCGGACACGAGCCCTCGGCCATCCACGAGCACCACCGGGAAGCCCGGCTCGACGACTGCGATCGGCCCATGCTCGAAGTCCGCGACCGACCACGCGCGGGCGAGCACATAGCTCGTCTCGGTCAGCTTCAAGGCGATCTCCTCGGCGGTCGAGAAGTTGAAGCCGCGGCCGAGGACGATGGCCCGCGGACCCATAAGCGCAGGGACGAGGCGGTCCAGCTCGGTGTCCTGCTCGAGAGCAGCCGACAGGGCGGGCGGCACCTGGCCGAGAGCGGCCTCGAACGATGGGTCGGGGTCGATGGCCTCCGAGATCAGCGCGAGCGCGAGCAGGCTCGCGACATAGGTCTTGGAAGCTGGCACGCTGCGCTCGGGCCCCGCCCCCAGCGCGAGCAAGAGCTCGGACGCCTGGGCCAGGCGCGATTCAGGTTCGTTGGTCACCGCGACGGTAACAGCTCCCTGGCGGACCGCCTCTTCGATCACGGCGATGACATCGGGCGCAGCGCCTGATTGTGAGATGCCGATCACGCACTGGCCGTCGAGCGAGGGCGGGCTGCCGTAGCTCGTGAAAAGCGAGGGTGCCGCGAGGGTGACCATCATGCGGTTGCGGGCGCCGAAGAGGTATTTGGCGTAGAGCGCCGCGTGGTCGGAGCTGCCCCTGGCGGCGATGACAAAACCGCGTGGCTTCGACGCCCCGAGCCGTGCGGCGATCGCCGCGACCGCCCCTCGGCTTTCGGCGAGCATGCGTGAAGCCAGCAGCGGCTGCTCGCCGATCTCGTCTCGAAAGCGACTCATCTCGGGGTCTTGGGCTCTGGCTAGTGAGTGGCGGCCTTCTCGC
Source organism: Candidatus Dormiibacterota bacterium (assembly GCA_035602315.1). Classification (GTDB taxonomy): domain Bacteria; phylum Chloroflexota; class Dormibacteria; order Dormibacterales; family Dormibacteraceae; genus Palsa-870. The sequence continues at coordinate 16,847 of DATNML010000057.1, read as the reverse complement.
GGTCTCGGAGCACCCGGCGGAGGATCTTGCCGGTGGCGGACTTCGGGATCTGATCGACGACCTCGACGCGCCGGATCCTCTTGTGCGGTGCGACGCGGCTGGCAATGAATTCCATGATCTCTTCCGGCGGTACAGGTTCTTTCACCACCACGAATGCCTTGGGCACCTCTTCGCCTTCCTCGTCGCGCACGCCGATCACCGCGGCGTCGGCAATCTTCGGATGCGACAGCAGCAGCGCCTCGAGCTCTGCCGGGGCGACCTGGAACCCCTTGTACTTGATGAGCTCCTTCAGGCGGTCGACGATGAAGTACTGGTCGTGGTCGTCGATGTGCCCGATGTCGCCGGTATGCAAGAACCCCTCGGAATCGATCGAATGCTTCGTCGCTTCCGGATTGTTCAGATAGCCCTTCATCACCTGGGGGCCGCGGATCCAGATCTCACCGTCCTCGTTCCGGCCGAGCTCCCGCGACGTGGCGACATCGACGATCTTGCACTCCGTGTTGGCCACCGTCGAGCCGACCGATCCCGGCACGACCTGGACCACGCGGTCAGGCACGATGTGCGACACGGGACTGGTTTCGGTCAGGCCGTAGCCCTGGCTCAAGCGGAAGCCGACGCGCTGGCTCGCCACGCTCGCGAGGTCCGCATCCAGCGGCGCGGCGCCCGAGAACGCGCGCTTCACCGACGAAAGGTCGTACTTGTCTACCGCCGGGTGCTTGGCCAGCAGGACGACGATCGGCGGGACGAGGAAGAAACGGGTCACGCGGTGCTCCTGCACCGCCTGCAGGCACGGCTCGAGCTCGAAACGCTGCATGCTCACCAGCCTCGCGCCGGTGTGCAGGCCCAGGTTCATGATCACCGTCATCCCGTAGATGTGGAAAAACGGCAAGAACGCGAGGATGACCTCGTCTTCAGAGACCTCCAGCCCGGCGGTGATCTGGGCGAGGTTGGCGACCAAGTTGCGGTGCGTGAGCATGACGCCCTTCGAAAATCCTGTCGTGCCGCTCGAGTAAGGCAGGGCAACCAGGTCTGCGGCGGGGTTGATGTGCACATCGGGTGCCTGACCGTCGACCAGCATGGACGCGAACGGGACCGCCCCTTCCGCTTCGCCGAACACGATGATCTCCTCGACCTTCGACTTGGCCGCCGCCTCCTGGGCTTTGGGGACCAGGGGCGGAACGGTGAGCAGCAGCCGCGCACCGGAATCGTTGAGCTGGAAGGCGATCTCGTCTGCCGTGTAGGTCGGGTTGAGGGTGGTGTTCACGCCTCCGGCAGTAGCCACGCCATGGAAGGCGATCGGGTACTCGGGCACGTTGGGCGACATGATTGCCAGCACGTCACCCTTGCGAAATCCGCGAGCATGCAGGCCCGCGGCCAGCTTGCGGACTCCGTCTGCGATTTGCCGGTACGTATACGATCGCCCGCTTCCGGCTTCGACGATCGCGACCTTGTCACCGAGCTTGGAGGCTCGACCCAGGACGAATGGGCTCAGAGCGATGTCGGGGATGGCGACGTCTGGAAATGGGCTCTTGAAGATCACGGCCGAAGTCTATGCCCCGGCTTGCGCCGCCGGTTCGCTCTGCGCGGCCTGCTGACGTTTCAGGCTGTCGGCGTTCCGGATGCCAATCGCGTTCACTAGAGCACCCCCAATGAGCAGCCCGGCGCCAATCAACATCGCGAGGTGGAACGACGAGGTCGACGCGTCACGAACCAGAGCGGCCAGCTGAGGATCTGACGGAGTGTTGAGCGGGCTCACCTGCGCACGAAAAGTTGCCGAGGAGACATCGACCCCAGCCAGCCGGGTGGCGAGGGTCGCATAGAAGCTTCCGGTGAGGAAGATGAAGATCAGCGCGCCGGCAAGCTGAGGGCCGACGCGCGAGATCGCGTTGTTGATGGCTGAGCCGACCCCTGAGTTCCTGACCGGCACCGAGGTCATCAGCGCGGTCGTGAGCGGCGCGACCAACATCATCAGGCCGACGCCGAAGAGGATCGAGCCTGGCAGGAAGTCGGTGAAATACGAACCCGGCGGCACGTAAGTGCCTGGGTCAGACAACTGGAGCTTCCATGGCGTGCTGGCAGCCGGCACCCGGGCGAACCAGAGGACTCCCAGCGCCATGATCACAGGCCCGATCGCCATGAACCAGCGCGGGCCGTATTTTGCCGCAAGGCTCCCGAACCGGGCCGAGAAGAAGATGAGGAACAGAGTGCCCGGTATGCCGCCGGCCCCTGCCGCTGCCGCGGTGTAGCCGAGCGTGCCCTGCTGGAAGAGAGTCAGGTAATAGAAGGTGACGTAGAGGGAGCCATAGATCAAAAGCGTCGACAGGTTCGTCACGGCGAAGTTGCGCGAGCGGAACAGGTCCAGCGGGATGAGCGGATGAGCTGAACGCTTCATCAGGATCGGCAGCGCGATAGTGGCCACCACGCCAACAGCCAGCGCCACGTATCCGAGGGGGTCTCGCCACGCCCTCTGCTGCCCGTAGATGGCTCCGAAGGCGAGCCCACCTACCGCGAGCGCAACGACCGCGGCGCCGAGCCAGTCAAAGTTCGCGGTGGCCTTGTCGTCGCGGCTCTCGGGGATGTGCGCCCACGTCGCCCAGGCGGCCACGATGACAAGCGGTACATTGATGAGAAACGCGGCTCTCCATGAGACCGTGTCGACCAGCAGGCCGCCGATGACCGGGCCGAGGATCGTCGTCGCGCCCGAGGCGCCGGCCCACACTCCGAAAGCACGCCCCTGCTCCTCGCCCGAGAAGTTGGCCGTGAGCAGAGCAAGAGAGCCCGGCACCAGCATCGCGCCAGCCGCGCCCTGCAGGACGCGAAACAGGACCAGCAGCTCCATGGAGGGCGCAAGACCGCACAGCACCGAGGTGGCGCCGAAGCCCACGAGACCGTACAGGAACATTCGCTTCCGGCCGTAGAAGTCGCTCAGGGCTCCGGCCAGGATGAGCAGGGCGCTCAGCGTCAGCAGGTAGGCGTTGTAGACGTACGACTGGCCCTCCAGGACGCCGAGGAACGAGCGCGGCAGGTCGCGGCCGATCCGGGGCAGCGCGACGTTGACGACCGTCGAGTCGAGAAAGACGATGCCCGACCCGAGGACCGCCGCGACCAGGATCCAGCGCTTGGTGGTCATCGACTCGCCGTCACTCCAACACTCTAGAAGTCTTTGCGGCCCATGAAATGCTCCAGCACGCCTGGCCTGGCGAGCTCGTACAGGGCGATGCGGTGGCCGTTCGGAGTGGCGAAGGATGAGCATGGCCCCATCGGAATCTCCAGGCTCTGCTGCTTCTTCATCCCGCGCTTCTTCAGCTCGGCGGTCGCTTGCCGCAGATCATCGACGCGGTAGACGAGGATCTGCCGCTCGCCTTCCAGGTGATCCGCCAGCAGGACATGGGGCGGGGCGCTCGTCAGCTCGACCATCGCGACGCGCGCTCCCATGCCCTCGATGGCAAAGCCGAGCCGTGCGCCGAGCACGTCGACGAAGTACCGCACATCCGCGGCGACGTCCGTGCTGGGCGTGTAGATGTAATCGAGCTGCTGAAACGGGCTCACGTCAAGGCGAAGTCGGTCGACACGTCCACCCCGTGCCGAAGCGTTTGCAGGGTCGAGCAGTAGCGCTCCGCGCTCGCCAGCAATCGCCTCGCTCGCTCGGGGTCGACACCGTCCTTGACCTTGACCTGCGTGTGCATCTCGATCCCCGTCGCGCCGACGGGCACGTCGCGATCGACCCCCATGGTGCCGCGGAAGTCCCAGTGGATGCGCACGTCGACGTGGACTGACTCGAGCTCCACGCCCATATTCGCCGCGACCGACCGCAGCGTGCTCTCCTCGCAGATGGCGAGGGCGGCCGCCAGGATGTCGCCCGAGCACGGCGTGTCTCCAGCGCCTCCCGCGGCCGGATGCAATCCCGAGCGGATCGTCACCGACGGATACTCGGTCGGGACGACGGCGCAGTGCCTCGGATCCGAAAGGTCGCTGTCCACGCTGTGGGCCGCGGTGACGACCAGCGCGGAAGCTGGCTCGGCCCGGTATCTCTCCTTGAGCGGAGCCTGGACGCTTCTTAGATCGACGGTGTATGACATGCCCCCGTTCTCCTCATGCTGAATGGCGTGCGTTGGCGGTTTTCGCTTGCCCCTAAGGCCAAAGAAGGTGGCCGAGCACCATTCCGATCACCACGGCAAGGACATAGGTAACGCGGGGAAAGCGGCGCACGACCGCTCTCACGCCGTTGGTCATCGGGTCCCTGCCCTGGCGCAGGGCGACTGACTCCTCGAGCATCAGAAGGAAGGCGATGAGCGCTCCGGCGGTCGCGATCAGCGACAGGATCGCCTCGGGAGTGAAGTTCATCTCGTTTGGTCGGTGGGGGACGTCCGGCCGTAGGCCGGGCCCCACAAGAAGTGACCCAGCAGGATGCCCACCACCACGGCGATCACTAACGCCCAGCCCGGATACGAATGCACGGCGGACCGGACGTAATCGGAGATCGGCCTGTGGTTGGTGAGGAGCGCCCAGCTCTCAAAAGCCAACAGGAGCGTGATCACGCCGAAGAGGGCGGTGACCAGCCACGAGAAAATGTTGCCCAGCGCGATTCGCATCGGAAGATTGTCGCCCGGATCGAGCCGGGGCGCACCGCACGGCTAGCCGGCGTGCCACCGGGAGCCACGGCCCTGTCCTTCGATTGCCCACTTGAGGGTTTGAAGGACCTCGGCCAGGTGCTCACGCATCGCTGACTCCGCGGCTTCGCCGTCGTGCGCCTTCAGGGCGTTGAAGATGGCCTCGTGCTCTCGCATTGATCTCTCGGTCCGGCCTGGCTGCATGATCGTCTGGTACTGGAAGCGGATGCTTTGCGACTTCAGACCGCCCACGAGGCGGCTGGTCGTCGGGTGGTCTGCCGCGGCCCAGATCAGCTGATGGAACCGGGCGTTGAGCTCTGAATAGCCGATCGCGTCCTGCTCCGCGACCCGCTCGCGCATCTCAACGACCACCTGGCGCAGCTCGCGAAGGTTCGCCGGCGTGGCCCTGGTCGCCGCGCGACGCGCGAGCATCGCCTCGAGCGTGGCGCGCACCTCTTCGATCTCAAGCGCCTCGCGATCGGAGATCAGCCGCACGCGGGCGCCGCGGTTTAACTCGAGCGTCACGAGGCCTTCCTGGTCGAGCCTGACGAGTGCTGCGCGAACCGCGGTCCTGCCCACGTGCAGCTTCGTAGCGACCGACGCTTCGACCAGCCTTTCGTTCGGATGGAACCGGCCGCTCACGATCGCCTCCCGCAGCAGGTGGTAGGCGTCAGGACTGTTTTCGGTAGCCTGCAGTCGAACTCTCATCTTGCTCTTCGGAAGATTATCCTCAATAATGTCGACAATCACTTCTCGCAATCACTTCTTATTTGATGGGGGACCTGCGGTGAAAACGTTCCATCTGGCGTCGCGTCTTTCGCTGCCTTTGCTCACGGTGCTCCTGCTTGCAGCTTGCGGAGGAAGCACCTCCACCGGCGCCGGACTGGGAAGCGGTCCGCTCCTGGTCGGCATCATCGCCCCATTTACCGGCGCCGATGCCGGTCTCGGCCCGGCCTACTACGCCGCGTGCCTTCCGGCCGCACTCTCGATCAACAACAATGGCGGAGTTGGCGGCCGGCAGGTCAGCTGCCAGAAGTTCGACACCCGCGGCGAGGCGGCCGACGCAGTTCCGGCCGCCAACGCGATGATTGCCGGTAACTCGAACCTGATGGCGATCGTCGGCTGCACGTCTGACGAGGCGTCAAGCGTGGTGCCGATCATCGACAGCGCCCACATCCCGATGTTCTGCATGACCGGGCAGTCGGAATTCAACAAGACCACGCTCAAATACTTCCACCGGCTCGTACCGGCTGACGTTTACGACGCCTACGCGATGGTCGGGAGCGCCCTCTACGGACCCGGTCACGCCCCTTACAAGAAGGCCGCGCTGGTTTTCGGCAACGACATCGGCTCGCAGGCGTTTGTGGCGCCGGCAACCGCAGCGTTCACCAAGCTCGGCGGAAGCATCGCCATCAACCAGGCGATCGACTTGAAGCCGGGGACGTCGTATCGAACTGAGGTCGCAGCGATGCTGCAGAGCAAACCGGACGTCATCCTCACCGAGGCCCTCGGCGCCGCGGGCACGTACCTGAAAGAGGTGAAGTCGCAGAACAATGGCCAGATGATTCCGTTCCTCGGCACATCGGCCACCATCGACCCCGTGTGGTTCCAGCAGGTCCGCGACGCGATCGGCATCAGCGACTTCCTCAAGTACTACGGAGGCGTGGACCTCGGGTATACGTTCTCCGGACCCGCATATACCGAGTTCATCACCAATCTCAACGCCTCTGCGTCCCAGTTTGCAGACGCGCCCAAGTACAAGCAGCGCGGATCCACGCTCCACCTCTACGACGGAATCATCATGTCCGCCCTGGCGATGGTCGCCACCAACAGCGCCGACCGGACCGTATACAACCCGAAAATCATCGAAATTGGCAACGGCACGAGCGGTGCGACGGTCGTCACCACATATAAGGATGGCGTCGCGGCTATCAAGGCGGGCAAGTCGATCCGCTTCGTGGGCGCGGGCGGCGAGAACCAGTTCAACCAGTACAACAACTCGCCGTCGGGCTATATCCTCGTGACCTACGACAAGGATGGCAACGAAGTGAAGGTCGGGGAGCTAACTCCCCAGCAGACTTCCACCATCATCAACGCAGGCGGGGCATAGTCCGCACCGGTAACCAGAGGGGCCGAACGCCGTGAACCTTTTCATTGCGGCGTTCGGCTTTGGCCTTGTCAGCATGTCCGTGATCGCGATCGCGGCGGTGGGGTTCACGATGCAGTTCGGGATCACCAACATGATCAACCTCGCCTACGGCGGGGTCATGATCTCCTCCGCCTACGTCGCGTACTACCTGAACAAGGCCGGCGTCTCGGTCTGGATCGGCATGGCTGCCGGAGCGCTGTTTGGGTCGGTGTTCTCGTTTCTCTTGAACCGGTTCATCTATGCCCCCTTCATGCGCAAGGGAACCGCGCACCTCGGTATGGTCATCGTCTCGCTGGCGGTTTCCCTGATGATCGCCAACCTGCTGCTGCCGATCGTCGGGTACTACCCGGTGTCTTACCAGGAGGACACCGGTGGCCTCATCCATCTGGGACCCATCGCGCTGACGAGGGATCAATTCATCGTCATCGGCGTCGCGATCGTGCTGATGCTCGCCATCCATGCCCTTCTCACCTACACGCGGCTGGGCAAGGCGATGCGAGCGACCGCCGCCAACCCGACGCTGGCGCGTAACTGCGGAATCCCGACCAACCGTGTCATCGACGCGGTCTGGCTGATCACCGGGGCGCTTTGCGGTATGGCCGGCGTGGTGGCCGCATTGAACGCCGGCACGTTCGTCATCGACAACGGCGCGGCCTTCTTGATCACGATCCTGGCCGCCGCGGTCCTGGGAGGGGCCGGGCAGCCCTACGGCGCGATGATCGGAGCAGTGATCATCGGCTTGATGACAGAACTCAGCGCCGCGGCCTGGTCGCCTCAATACAAGGAGGTCGTGGCGTTTGGAGTCCTCGTGCTGGTCATGGTGCTCCGGCCGCAAGGGCTGCTCGCCAAGCGAGGCGCGCTGGCGGCGGCCGGGTGAACACCTTTTACGCGGCCAACCTGCTCATCTACGCAGGCATCGACATCATCGCCTGCCTTGCGCTCAACCTTCAATTCGGCGTCTCCGGCATCGTCAACTTCAGCTTCATCGTCTTTCAGTCTGTGGGCGCTTACACGGCCGCGGTGCTTTCGATGCCACCCGACACGGCGAACTTCGGCTTCCAGCATTACATCGGGGGATACGAGCTCCCCTTCCCCATCCCCTGGATTGGCGCTGTGGTGGCTGGAGGTCTGCTGGCGGTTCCGGTTGGATTGGTGGTGTTGAGGAAGCTGCGCAGCGACTACCAGGCCATCGCCCTCTTGGTGCTGTCGGTGATCGCGAACACCGTGATCACCAATGCGGACAAGTTCCTTGGCGGCGCGGGTGGGATCTCGTTGGTCCCTTCTCCGGTGGGAGATCGCATTACCCCGCGCACAGAGCCGTACGAGTACTTCTACATCGGGATCACGGCCGTATGCGTCGCTGTTGCATTTCTCGTGGTCAATCGGGTCGTCAACTCCCCCTACGGCCGGTCCCTGCGCGCGATGCGCGAGCGTGAGATCGCTGCAGCAGCGATAGGCAAGAACCCGGTGCAGCTGAAGATGACGATCTTCATCGTCGGCGGCATGATCGCCGGGTTGTCCGGCGCCATCTTGGTCGGCTACATCAACGTTTGGGGGCCGACCGTCTGGCTCTACCCCGAGACGATCATCCTGTTCGCCGCCATCATCGTTGGCGGTCGCGGCAACAATATCGGTGCCATCCTCGGCGCTCTCCTGGTCCCGGTCGGCTTCGAAGAGGTGACGCGCCTTATCAACAGCAATGGGACCCTCGCCAACTTCGGGCCGCCCGGCCTACTGTCGGCGCTCCAGTGGGTGGCGATCGGCCTCCTCATCCTCGGGTTCCTCTGGTTCAGGCCGCAGGGTGTGCGGCCGGAGCCTCGAAGGGTGTTCGAAGGCGGTCCGGAATGAGCGCACCAATGCTGGTCGCGACTGAGATCCACCGCCACTTCGAAGGCTTGCACGCTGTGGACGGCGTCTCGATCGAGGTTCCCGCGGGTCAGATCACCGGCCTGATTGGACCCAACGGCGCGGGCAAGTCAACCTTCCTGGCCGTGCTGGCGGGCACGCTGCCGGCGACGAGCGGCAGCATCACCTTCGACGGCCGTGGCATCACGCGGCTGCCTGCGTACGCGCGAGCGCGCCTCGGTCTGGTGCGCACATTCCAGCTTCCATCAGAGTTCGCACAGCTGACGGTGCTCGAGAACCTGCTCGTGGCCGCGCCGAACAATCGCGGGGATTCCCTTTTCGGCGCGCTCAGGGGCAAGGGATACTGGATCAAAGACGAGAGAAGACTCGTCGAACAGGCCCGGGCATTGCTGAAACGGTTCGGCATGAGCGCGAAGGAGTCGGACTACGCCGGCACCATGAGCGGCGGGCAGAAGCGCCTCATCGAGATCATGCGGGCCCTGATGCTGGGGCCACGAGTCCTGCTCCTCGACGAGCCGATGTCGGGCGTTCATCCGAAGATCATCGAGGAGATCCAGCGCTACCTTCAGGACCTGCGCAAGGAAGGCCTGACGATCCTGATGGTCGAGCACGAGCTGCACATGGTCGAACGGCTCTGCGACTCGGTGGTCGTGATGGCACAAGGAAAGGTCATCGGCAGCGGGACCATGGCCAGCCTCAGGCGGCAGCCGGAGATTGTCGACGCTTACCTTGTCGGATAGCCCGGCGCGCTCGCAGGCGCGGCCGGCACCGAGCCTGCGGGCGGAGCACATCACCGCCGGCTACGGGGGCGTACCGGTCATCCGCGACGTTTCGATCTCGGTCGGACCGAATGAGATCGTGGCCATCATCGGGCCCAACGGCGCGGGCAAGAGCACGCTGCTCAAGAGCCTGGTCGGCATCCTGCGCCTGGACAGCGGCACCATCATGCTGGGCGACGAGGACGTCACCAACCGTCCCCCTGAACAGCTGGCCCGGCGCGGTGTCGGCTACGTGCCCCAGGTCAACGACATCTTCGAGCCACTCACGGTGCTCGAGAACCTCGAGATGGGCGGATACCTGCTCTCGGCCGCCCAGGTCCGCGCGCGGGTCGCGGAGGTCGGCGACGTGTTCCCGCAGCTGCCGCCAATGCTCAAGCGACGGGCGGACAAGCTGAGCGGCGGTGAGCGAAAGATGCTCGCCATCGCACGCGTGCTGATGCTGGACCCGAAGGTCTTGATCCTGGACGAGCCCACCGCCAACCTTTCGCCGAAGCTGGCCGACGCCCTGCTGCGCGAGCACGTCCACCGGCTTGCCGGACTCGGCAAAGCCGTGTTACTGGTCGAACAGCGGGCGCGAGCCGCCCTACAGATCGCCGACTGGACGAGCGTCCTGGTTTCTGGGACCACCAGGCTGGAAGGACGCCCGGACGAACTCCTCAAGCGCCAGGACTTCGAGGAGCTTTTCTTGGGAGCCGGGACCACTATGCCGGCGTTAGAGGAGGACGACGACAAAAGATGAAGCTCTTGATGTTCAAAGCTGACGGCGGCCGCAGATTGGGCGCGCTGCGACCCGGCACTGAGGATGAGATCGTCGAGCTCTCCGAGCCTGCCGACCTGCTCGAGCTGATCGACGCGGGGGATGCCGGCCTTGCTCACGTCCGTTTGGCGCTGTCCTCGTCCCGCTCGAGGTCTCACAAGTTGGCGGACCTGGACCTGCTTGCGCCATTGGACCCGCCGCGCGGCAACGTGATCGCGATTGGACGCAACTATCAGAAGCACGCCGAGGAGACGGCTCTTGTCGAAGGCCGTGAACCAGCTCCTCCTACCATCTTCACCAAGGCCATCACCTCACTGACCGAGCCCTTCGCGGACATCGCGATCGACCCCAGCGTCAGCGACAAGATCGACTGGGAGGTTGAGCTGGCCGTCGTCATCGGCAAGCGTGGGGCAAACATCAAGCGACAGCGGGGCCTCGACCACGTCTTCGGCTACACCGTGCTGAATGACGTCACCGCGCGCGATATCCAGAGCGGTTGGGGTGGTCAATACTTCAAGGGCAAGAGCCTGGACCGGTCGTGCCCGACGGGGCCGTGGGTGATCACCAAGGACGAGGTCGAGCACCCTCAAGCTCTGAAGCTGTTTCTGCGCGTCAACGGCGTGGTGAAGCAGGACGGCAGCACCCGCGACATGATCTACCCGATCGAGGCCATCATCGAATGGGTGTCCAAGGGCATGACCCTGTTGCCTGGCGCCATGATCGCCACAGGCACGCCTGACGGTGTCGGCTTTGCCCGCACCCCGCCCGAGTTCCTCTCGCCCGGCGACGTGATGGAGACTGAAGTCGAGGGTATCGGGCTGCTGCGCAACAGGATGGTGTCCGCGGGCGACTAGCCGCCTGCGGGCGCGGTTTAAGGTCAGGTCATGGAGCGCCGGCGGCTTGGACAGAGTGAGCTGACCGTCCCTGTCCTAGGAATGGGCACATGGCGCACCTTCGACACTGACGAGGACCGCAGGCCAGTCGTAAGCGCGGCCATCGAGTCAGGCATCGATCTCTTCGACTCATCGCCCATGTACGGGCGCGCCGAAGCCACCTTGGCGCGCGCGCTGGAAGGGATGCGGGAGCGGGTGCAGGTCGCGACCAAGATCTGGACAGCGAGCGCGGAGGAAGGCCGCTCGCAGGCCGACCACGCACTGCGCCTGTTCGGATGGGTGGATGTCTACCAGGTGCACAACCTGGTCAACGTGCCGGCGCAGCTGGCCATGCTCGAGCGATTCAAAAATGAGGGCAAGGTGCACGCGGTAGGCGCCACCCACTACCAGGAGTCGGCATTTCGAGACCTTGCAGCGTTGATGAGAACCAGGCGTCTGGACATGGTCCAGATTCCTTACAACCCGCTGCGCCGAACCGCCGAGCGCGAGCTGCTGCCGCTGGCCGAATCGCTTGGCCTGGGAGTTTTCGTGATGAGCCCGCTGCAGCAGGGCATCCTCGACCGACGGCCGCCGGCCGCGCTGCTCAGAGCGCTCGGCGTCGAGACGTGGGCACAGGCAGTCTTGAAATGGATCGCGAGCGACTCGCGAGTGAGCACAGTCCTGACCGCGACGAAATATTTAGACCACGTCCGGGAGAACGCCGTCGCGGGCAATCCGCCTTTCTTCACGCCCGACCAGCGCGCCACGGTGGTGCGCATCGCCGAACGCGGCTGATGCGGGCCGTCTGCACCAAAGCCCGCATCAAATGCGGCGTAAGATCCAAATCGTGGCGCGAGCGCTAACGAAACGCGACCGCCTGCTCGAGGGCGAGGACCCGGAGTCCATGAGGCCCCAGGACACCAAGCACTGGATCTCCGTCTATCGGGAGATGATCGCCTTCAAAGACGACCTCCTGAAGCGGGTCGTGGGAAACCTCGAACACGTCTCGCGGGCCGCCAAGTCAGACCTTTCCGACGACGTCACGCTGATCCAGGGTCAGCTCGACCGGTACAGAAGACGCATGGACTTCTGGGTGGAGCGCCAGCTGGAGCTCGAAGAGCTAACGGTCGACGCCAAGGCAAGGACCGTCACGTTCCGCGACAATTCGATCACGCTGACCAAGCGCGAGTTCCAGCTCCTGACAGTGCTGATGAGCCGCCCCGATAAGTACTTTTCGGCGGAGCAGCTGCTGGTTGAGGCCTGGCACGACGGCAGGCTTCCCGAGGAATCGATGCGGACTTACATTAGCCGCGTGCGCAAGAAATTGAAGACGCTCGGCAACGGCGCCGACGTCGTGAACAAGTCGCGCAAGGGATACACGCTGTCGTTCGAACCTCACCCGAAGTAGTTCGGCCGGCGGCGGCTATCCTCCTCTCGACGTGATCCTCTCCATCGGTGACCTGGTGCTCGACATCACGATCGTCCCTGAAGGTCCCCTTCGTCCGGACGACGATCGCCCAGCTCGGATCGACCTTGGAGGCGGAGGCCAGGCGGCGAATTTCTGCGCCTGGTCCGCGGCGTTAGGAGAACCTGTGCGACTGGTTACGAGAGTAGGCGACGACGAGCGCGGCAGGCAGCTCGTAGCTGAGCTCGAGGCACGTTGCGTCGAGGTGCGGCCAGTCTGGGCCGCGGAACCCACGGGGGCGATCGCGGTGTTGGTTGCGCCGGACGGACAACGTGCGATGGCCACCCAGCGCGGCGCCAGCGTGGGCCTGCGCCCAGATGATCTCCTCGAGGCGTGGTTCAGTGACGTCAAGCTGATCCACGTCCCGGCCTACTCGATTTTCACGGATCCTCTCGCGCAGGCGACGCGCGCCGCGATCGGCCTCGTCCGTGATTCCGGGGGGATGCTTTCGATCGACCTGTCCTCAGTGGCAGGTCTGCAGGAGTACGGTCCGTCGAGGATGGCTTACGACCTGGCGCGCTTGAAACCCGAGCTGCTCTTCGGAACTGCCGCCGAAGCGGAGACGATAGGCGTCGCGCTCGAACACCTGGCGCAGGTGCCGGTGATCAAGCTTGGACCGGCGGGATGCAGCGTCTTCGGCCGCCACGTCCCCGCCCCGTCGGTGCAGGAGGTCGACGGGACCGGCGCGGGCGACGCTTTCGCAGCGGCATTCTGCGCAGCGTGGATCCACGGCGCCACTCCGATCGCGGCCGCGGAAAAAGCCGTGATCGTGGCCGCCAAGGCGGTCATGCGAAGTGGAGCGCGACCGAATTGAGCGAGCTCCTTCATGTGTCGCGAGAGGTGTCCGAAGCGGTTGCCGCCGGCCGGGCCGTGGTGGCTCTCGAGACGTCGATCGTCGGGCAGGGCTTGCCGGCGCCACACAATCTGCGGGCGGCCCACGAAAGCGAGGCTGCGATCCGCGCGGAAGGGGGCGTGCCCGCAAGCATCGCCGTGCTCGACGGCCAGGTCCGCGTCGGCCTCAGCGCCGGCGACCTGCAGCGCATTGCCGCGGGGGCCGTCAAGGTGAGCTCGAGGGATCTCGGCCCGGCGGTCGCCCGCGGCGTGGTTGGCGCCACCACAGTGGCGGCGACCATGCGCGTCGCCGCGATGGCCGGGATCCGCTTTTTCGCCACCGGGGGCATCGGAGGCGTTCACCGCGGGCATCCGGAAGACCAGTCGGCAGACCTGGAGGAATTGGGACGCACGCCCGTCGCGGTCTTCTGCGCCGGCGCCAAGATCATCCTCGACATCGCGCTCACGCTCGAGCGCCTCGAAAGCCTGTCTGTGCCGGTGCTGGGATTCGGCTGCGACGAGTTTCCCGCCTTCTACACGAGTCGCAGCGGCTGCCGGGTCAGCGCACGAGTCGATGACCCGCGGGAGGCGGCACGGGCGCTGCGCGCTGCATGGGACACCGGCTCGCGAGGGATCGTCGTAGCGGTGCCCCCGCCGGCGGAGCTGGACGGCGCGGAAGAGATGGCGCAGCGCGCAGTGCGCGAGCTCACCGGCGTGGCCGGGTCCGAGCTCACCCCGAGACTGCTCGCGAGGATGGCGGAACTGTCGGGCGGTCAGTCACTCGACGTGAACGTCGACCTGGTGGTCAACAACGCGAGGGTGGCGGCGCAGGTGGCGCGAGCCGCTGTTTGAACCGAGGTTCCTGGCCGGCCTGGAATCAGCCAGTTATGGACTTTGTTACCCGGGTTCGCAGAACGTATCGCTGAGGCAACCGAAACCGGGGCCTGATCCTTTCCCAGCCCGGCCCGAGCCGAGCAGAAAGGCAACCGAAAGGAGCCGAAATGGCGGGCAAGCGGATCCTGGTCGTGGACGACGACCCGAGCATCAGGTTACTGCTCAGGCTGGTCTTCGAGAGCTCGGGTTACGACGTCAGTGAGGCTCCGCACGGAGTTGCGGCTTTGATCCGAATCAGGCGCGCGGTCCCCGATCTTGTCGTGACGGACATGTTGATGCCGGTCATGGATGGCGGAGCCCTGATCAAGCACCTGAAGTCCGACCCGCAGACGGCCGAGGTTCCGATCGTGGCGGTAACGGGTGACTCTGACGCCAAGGCTCAAGCCTTAGACGCGGACGTTGTCATGAGCAAGCCGTTCCATCAATCAGCCCTGCTCGAGATCGTCAACTCGCTGCTTGGAGCGCAGAAGCTCAGTTACGGATAGCGCTACTACGTACCGGTCGGTCTTGATTTCACAGGCGGCCCGGCGGCTCCAAAAAGAAACCGGCGGGCATCAGGTGGCCCGCCGGTCCATACGTTCCTGGGTTACGGCTTCAACTTGAGCAGGCCGAAAACCGCACCCTGAGGGTCGGAGAGGATCGCAAAGCGTCCCCCCGGGAAGTCCTGCGGCGCGAGCATCTCCTGCCCTCCGGCGTCGATCGCCTTCTTGAAGCCCTTGTCGACGTCGTCGACCGCGAAGTAGACCGTCCAGTAAGACGGCACCTGCGCCGGCACCATCGGGTTCATCTCCATCCCGCCGGCGATGCGCTCACCGTCGAGCAAGAACTCAGTGTATGGAGCATCACCCTCACCCATGGGGCTTTCCTTCTCGCCCCAGCCGTAGACCTTCGTGTAAAACGCCTTGGCCTTCTCGATGCCGCGCGCGCTGAGCTCGGCCCAGGCGAAGGAGTTCGGCGCGTTCATCACCTGGGCGCCCTGCATCTCCAGAGGCTGCCAGGCCGAGATGAAAGCTCCGGCCGGGTCCTGGAACACCGCCATCCGGCCTGACTTCAGGACGTCGAAGGGCGGCGCAATCACCTTGCCGCCGGCGGCCTCGACCTTACGTGCGGTCTCCTCGGCATCTTTGGTGCCGATGTAAACCATCCAGGCCGACGGACCGTCCGGAGTCTGCGCAGGTCCGATGCCGGCGACATCCTTACCGTTCAGCTTGGCCAGCGCGTATCCGCCCGCATCGGGTTCAGGCGCCAGCTCCACCTTCCAGCCGAAGAGCTTCGAGTAGTAGTCCCTCGACTTGGCGGCGTCGGTGCTGGACAGGTCGACCCACACCGGCGCGTTGGCGACGAACGTCTTCGTGTCTGCCATGTTCACTGCCTCCTGAACCCCTATGGTCTGCTGCCGAGAACTCAGCCTCAAACCCATTCTGCCACCAACCGGTTCAGGGTCGGGGGCGGGAATTGGGTACGTCTGGTTACCGTTCTTGACTGCAGATGGATGAGACAGCCGAGCCGGTCGAGCTCATCGTTTTCTCTGACTACGTTTGACCCTGGTGCTATATCGACTCGGTCCGAGTCGAACAGCTGGAAAAGGAGGGCCTCGTCAACGTGACATGGCTGCCCTTCGAGCTGCACCCTGAAGCGCCTGTCGAGGGCATCTCGTTTGACGCTTACTTCGGACGCGGCCGATCCGAACAGATGCGCACACATCTTCACTCGATCGCCGCTCAGGTCGGGCTGGTGCTGCAGCAGCGCGACGTCATCATCAACTCACGGCGCGCGCTCGGCGCCGCCGAGTTTGCTCGCGAGCACGGCCGGTTCGCCGAGATGCACCTCGCTCTGCTCAAGGCGCATTGGGAGGGGACTGGACGGCTGGAGAGCATCGATGACCTCGTCGAGATCGGAGCCGGCGTCGGATTGGACGCAGCTGAGCTGCGGAAATCGATCGAGGAAGATCGCTACGCGATGGTGATCGACGAGAACCGCCGCGAAGCCGAGTCGGTGGGTATCAACGCCATCCCCGCGCACATCTTCGGCCGGCGCTACCTCGTGTTGGGCGCCCAGCCTTATGAAGCGTTCAAAGGTGTCCTCGATCGGCTGCGCGCAGAGCGCACCTCGGGATGAGAATCGTCTCGCTGCTTCCGAGCGCCACCGAGACGCTGTTCGCTCTTGGACTGGGCGACCAGGTCGTCGCGGTCACTCACGAGTGCGACTTTCCTCCCGAGGCGGCGTCGCTCCCCATCGTCACGCGCTCGACCCTCAAGCTCGCCGCAAAGCCGAGCGGCGCCATCGACGCGGCGGTGGCGCTGGCTGCAGCTGAAGGACGCTCGCTCTACTGGGTCGACACCGAAGCCATCCTCGCGCTCGAACCTGACCTGGTCGTGGCACAGGACATCTGTGATGTGTGCGCCATCCCTGCCGACCAGGTGGCGCACGACCTGTCAGGCATTCGCATGATCCGGCAGCATCCTCATTCGCTCGAGAACGTGCTCACCGACATCGAAGAGCTGGCCGAGGCGTGCGGAGCGGACTCAAGTGGGTTGACCCACGATCTACGAGCGCGGATCGCGGCCGCCTCCAATCAAGCGCGGCTGCTGCCCACCACGCGGGGCGTTTTCCTGGAGTGGCTC
>DATNML010000056.1:0-3479 GCA_035602315.1 Candidatus Dormiibacterota bacterium | reverse complement strand
GAGGCGGCTCGCCGGTCGCAGTTACCGGCGCCGATGGGTGCGATGGCGGAGGGAGGCAAGAGATCCGGCGCCCAGGTGGTCCAGATGCTAGGCGCGGCCGAGCACCGCAGCGAGCGCATCCGTTGATGCGTGAGCGAAGAGCGGAGGCCGCAACAACGCAGATGGGCCGCATGGGCGCCGCAGATCCGGCGACCTCCGCCAGCGCACCCATATACTTCAGGCCGTGGCAGCACGCGTTCGAGCGCCGTTGGCAGCTCTCGGCCTGGTGGCTGCCGCGCTACTCCTCAGCTCGTGCGACGGGTTGGGCGGCATCTCACCCATCTTCCCGACCCCGGTCTCGCCCAACGGCCAGGACATCTATGACCTGTACAAAGGGATCTCGATCCCGGCGATCGTCATCTTCCTCGGCGTCGAGCTGGCGCTGCTCTGGGTCGTCCTCCGCTACCGGCGCTCGAAGCAGCCCGTCGGTTATGTGCCCCCTCAGGTCCACGGCAACTTCTGGCTCGAGATCGCGTGGACGGCCGCGCCGTTGGCGGTGGTGCTTGCGATCGCCGGCTACAGCTTTGTCACGCTGCTGAAGGATTTCCAGCCCCCCACCAACCAGCAGATGACGGTCGTCATCAGCGGCCACCAGTTCGGTTGGGAGTACAGGTATGAAAACGGCCTGGTGGTCCATCAGGAAGGCACGCTCGCCGGGGACGTCACGCCATTCGTGGTGCCTGTCAACACCCTCATCAAGCTGCAGTTCCAAGGCACCGATGTCATCCACTCGTGGTGGGTGCCGGCCATCTCAGGCAAGACCGACGCCGTACCGGGGTATGACAACGTCTCCTGGCTCAAGATCAGCCAGCCCGGCTCCTGGCGCGGAGAATGCGCCGAGCTGTGTGGCGTCGGGCACAGCACGATGCAGATCATCGTGCAGGCGATGAGCCAGTCCGACTACGACGCCTGGGTCAAGACGCAGCTCGCGACTCAAAGTCCCGCAGCCAGCCCTTCGCCATCCCCGAGTTAGCATAGGAATCAGATGGCAGCCACCACCGTCCTACCCCGCCCGAAGAATTACGACGATACGTTCTTCAAGCCGATCAGCCTCTGGCTGACGACTACCGATCACAAGCTGATCGGCATCATGTACATGGTCACCGGCGTCCTGAGCTTCGTGATCGGTGGCATCTTCGCGCTGGTCGTCCGGCTGCAGCTGTCGCAGCCCAACCTGAAGATCGTCGACGCCGAAACGTACAACCAGATGATTTCAGCGCACGGCGTGACGATGATCTTCTTCTTCGTCACCATCTTCCTGACCGGGATCGCCAACTATATGGTCCCGCTCATGATCGGCGCCCGCGACATGGCCTTCCCGCGGGTGAACCTGCTCGGGTTCTGGCTCGTGCCGGTCTCGATCATCCTGTACTACAGCGGCTTCTTCACGGGCGGCGCGCTCAACGCCGGGTGGACCGGCTACGCGCCGCTGACCGAGAAGATCTACCAGGCGAAAAGCCTTGGGGTCGACTTCTGGGCGATGAGCCTCATCGTCTGGGCGATCAGCGGGATCATGGCCTCGACCAACTTCCTGACCACGATCGTGGCCCTGCGCGCGCCGGGGATGAAGCTGACCCGCCTACCCCTGTTCGTGTGGGCGCAGATCTCGACCTCGATCCTGCTGCTCATCGTGGGCGCGCCGCTCGCGGCGGCAATGATCCTGGTCGAGTTCGACCGCCAGCTCGGGACCCAGTTCTTCACGACGCAGGGCCGGCCGGTCCTTTACCAGCATCTGTTCTGGTTCTTCGGCCACCCGGAGGTCTACATCATGATCCTGCCTGGATTCGGCATGATCTCAGAGATCATCCCGGTCTTCGCACGCAAGCCAATCTTCGGCTACATGTCGATGGTGGCTGCCTTGTTCGGCATCGTCTTCCTCTCGATGACCGTTTGGGCGCACCACATGTTCACCGTCGGCATGAACCCCTACGTGGAAGGTTTCTTCATGTTCATGACGATGCTCATCGCGGTGCCCACCGGCATCAAGTTCTTCAACTGGATAGCGACCGCCTGGTGGGGCTCCATCGAGTTCACTGTGCCTATGAAGTTCGTCTTCGGGTTCCTGGCCACGTTCCTGATCGGCGGCATCACCGGCGTCTATCTCGCCTCAGTCCCGGTGGACACTCAGCTTCACCAGTCGTACTACGTCGTGGCCCACCTCCACTACGTGCTGTTCGGCGGAAGCGTGTTCACCATCTTCGCCGGCCTTTACTACTGGTTTCCAAAGATCACGGGGCGACTGCTCAACCGCAAGCTCGGCGAGTGGAACTTCTGGACGCTGTTCGTAGGGTTCAACGGAACGTTCCTGATCATGCACACGCTCGGTCTCGAGGGAATGCCACGCCGCATCGCGACGTACGCGAATCAATCCTGGGCGACGACCAACCTCATCATCACCGTCTCGTCCTTCTTGATCGCCTTCTCGGTCCTGCTGTTCCTGATCAACGTCGTGCGCAGCTGGCACGGCGGTGAGATCGCCGGCGACGACCCATGGAAGGGCAACACTCTCGAGTGGGCGACTACATCTCCCCCGCCGCCTTACAACTTCGAGCGCGTGCCGCCGATCCGCAGCTTCATGCCGCTGCGCGACCTTCGCGAATCGGGCGAGCACGTCGCTGAACCGGAGCCGGTAAAGGCGTGATCTTGCTCGCCGGCGAATGGGTCGGTGCATGGCTCGGGATGAGCGCAACCTTCCTCGTCGCCAGCCTCGGCGTGGTGGGCCTTGGCTGGTGGGTCCTCCGCAAAGACGCACTCAACCGCGCCGCCGAAGAAGCGGCGGAGCAAGGGGCCACCGAGTCCAAGACCCAGGAAGCCCACCACTAGCCACAACCGGCTCGAACCGCCGCGCCGTGGTTGGACCCGACAATTCGGCTGGTCGCGCCCAGTAGGGTGTTCTTAGGCAGAAAGTGATCGACCTGATCGATATCGTGATCGCGGCGGCTGTCCTGATCGGGCTCGCGAACGGGTACCGGCGGGGATTCTGGCTGTCCGCCGCGCAGTACGCCGGGCTCGTGGTGGGGGTGCTACTTGGTGCCGCGGCCGCGACGCCCGTGCTGAACTACCTTGCGATCCACAACCCGGTGGCCCGCCCGCTGGGAGCCGTGCTCGTGCTTGTGATCGGCGGCAGCTTGGGGTCGAGCATAGGGTTTGCCGCAGGCGAGCCAATTCGGCGCCGCATCCTCCGGACCGGCGTCCACACCGTGACCGATTCGATCGGGGGCGCCGCCCTTTCCGCGGTGGCGGTGCTCATCATGTGCTGGTTTCTCGGCCTGAGCTTCTCGCGGGGACCCAGCCAGGAGGTCGCCCAGCAGATCCAGCGTTCGGTGGTATTGCACACGCTCGACAACGTGGCGCCTCGCCCGCCGGCCTTCCTTGCCAGCATCGAGGGAATCCTGTCGGGCGTCGCGTTCCCGCCGGTATTCGCGGGCCTCGAGCCGGCG
>DATNML010000055.1:0-7542 GCA_035602315.1 Candidatus Dormiibacterota bacterium | reverse complement strand
CGGCGGATGCACAGGGCGCTGACCCAAAAAGTGGCAGCGACCCGAAGGAGACGCGGCAAATGACAACGGTGTTGGACGTCCAGCGATTCAAGGATGAGCACCGCCGCTTCGCAGTCATCACGGCCTACGACTTCTTGAGCGCACGCATCCTCGACGAGGCCGGAATTCCGATCTTGCTCGTCGGAGACAGCCTCGGGATGGTCATGCTCGGCTACCCGACGACGCTGCCGGTGACGCTCGACGAGATGATCCACCACGCGAAGGCCGTCGCCCGAGGCTCGCGTCAGGCGCTGCTCGTCGGCGACATGCCGTTCATGTCGTACCACACGTCCGTAGAGCAGGCGATCGCAAGCGCCGGGCGGTTTCTCCAGGAAGGCGGCATGCACGCGGTGAAGGTGGAGGGCGGCGGGCGGATCGTCGAGATCACCCGGCGCCTGACGGAGCTGGGCATTCCCGTGATGGGCCACCTAGGGCTGACGCCGCAGTTCGTGCACCAGATGGGTGGCTTCAAGGTCCAGGGCAAGAGCGAGGCCCAGGCGGCCCGGATCATGGCCGACGCGAAGGAGCTGGAGCAGGCCGGGGCGTTCAGCCTGGTCCTCGAAGGCGTTCCTGGTGAGCTCGCAAGCCGGGTGACTCAGAGCCTCCGCATCCCGACGATCGGAATCGGCGCGGGAGCCGGCACCGACGGCCAGGTGCTCGTCTACCACGACATGCTGGGCCTGACGACCGGAAAGGCGCCGAAGTTCGTCAAGCGGTATGCCAACCTGGCCGAGGACATCGCGAACGCCGCCCAGCGTTTCTCCCGAGAGGTGGCGAGCGGCGAGTTTCCGGGGCCCGAGCACGCGTATTCGGCGAACGGTGCCGCGCCGGTGAGCCCTGAAGAACGTCAAGAGGTCAAGTACGGCGCCGGATAGCCCTTTCGCCGTATTCGAAGATCCCCGGTCTATGCTCGCCGCGTCGCGAAAGTGGCGCGGCGAGCGACTCTCGATTGGCCTGGTCCCGACCATGGGGGCGCTCCACGCGGGCCATCTCAGCTTGATCGACCAAGCCTGCCGCGAGAACTCCAGAGTTGTCGTCAGCATCTTCGTCAACCCGATCCAGTTCGGCCCGGGCGAGGACTTCGAGCGTTATCCGCGTGACCCCGAACGCGACGGCGAGCTGCTGCGGAAGGCACACGTCGACGCCGTCTACCGGCCGTCGGTCGATGGGATGTACCCGGCGGGATCGAGCACCCGGATACATGTCGCGGGCGTGTCAGAGGGGCTAGAGGGGGCAGCCCGCCCGGTCCACTTCGACGGCGTCGCCACAGTCGTCGCCAAGCTCCTGTCCGTCGTCGAGCCGGACCGCGCCTATTTCGGGCAGAAAGACGCTCAGCAAGTTGCAGTCGTGAAGCGGCTGACGCGCGATCTCGACCTTCCCGTCGAGATCCGAGTTGGCCCGACGGTGCGCGAGGCCGACGGCCTGGCCCTTAGCTCGCGTAACGCCTACTTAAGCCCGGACGAGCGCAGGGCGGCGGTCTGCCTGAGCTCCGCTCTGCGGCTGGCCGCGGACGCCTATGCGGGAGGGGAACGGGGGCCGGAACGGCTCCGTCAAGCCCTTCGGGCCAGGCTGGAGGCCGAACCGCTGGCGCGCGTGGAGTACGCGGAGGTCGTGGATCCTGAGTCGTTCAGATCCCCCGGATCGCTGGCCGTTCTGGCGGTCCGGATTGGCGGTACGCGGTTGATCGACAACCACGATCTATCGAAGGCGTTTCCAGGATAAGCGTGCGGTACAATGGCGGTTCGTATTGGCGGAGGCCGTTATGACGACCAACACCACACCAAAAATCTCTAGGGGGTACGTGCGTTGTCCAATGAGTCCGGTGCTGTCCTGACCGAACAGAAGGAGGGGACCGAAGACTCAGCCTACGCGATGACCATGGAGGACTACCTCCACTACGAGGAGGAGGCCTTCAAGACCCCCAACCACGGGGACATCGTGGATGGGATCGTCGTGCGCGTCGACGCGGACGAGGTTCTCGTCGACATCGGGGCCAAAGCTGAAGGCGTCATCTCGAGCAAGGAGCTCGGCATGCGCGGGGATCTGGACTCGGTCGGGCTCGAGCCCGGCGACCAGATCAAGGTCTACGTCCTGCAGCCAGAGAATGACGAAGGCAACGTGGTCCTCAGCCTACGCAGGGCTCGAGCTGAGACGACGTGGATCGTGGCCGCGGAGAAGCAGGTCGATGGATCTGTCATCGACGCCGACGTCCGCGAGCAGAACAAGGGCGGACTGATCGTCAACATCCTGGGGTTGCGGGGCTTTCTCCCGTCGAGCCAGGTGGCACGCGCATTCGCCGGCACGCTCGAGTCGCTGGTCGGTCAGCGGATCCCGGTCAAGATCCTCGAGGTCAACCGCAAGCGGAACCGCCTTATCGTCAGCCAGAAGGCCGCCGAGGATGAGGATCGCGCCCGCAAGCGTGAAGAGCTCTTCAGCCGCCTCCAGACCGGGACCACCGTCAAGGGCACGGTGTCTGGGATCACGAGCTACGGTGCCTTTGTTGACATCGGCGGGGCGGATGGACTGATTCACATTTCGGAGTTGTCGTGGGACCGGGTCTCCAAGGTGACCGACGTCCTGCAGCTCGGCGAGGAGGTCACCGTCAAGGTGATCAAGCTCGACCCTGAGCAGACTCGCATCTCCCTTTCCCTCCGTCAGCTGCAGCAGGATCCGTGGGAGAGGCTGGTGCAGTCGATGCCGATCGGCTCGATCGTCGAGGGCCAGGTCACCAAGACCAAAAAGTACGGCGCCTTCCTCCAGATCATGGCCGGCATCGAGGGATTGCTTCACATCTCGGAACTGTCGTGGGACCACGTCGAGCGGACAGAGGACGTGCTCAAGGTGGGGGAGACGCTGCACGTGAAGGTGATCGGGATCGACACGGCACGCCGTCGCATCTCACTCAGCCTGAAGCAGCTGTCCGCGCCGCCGGCGAGCCTTGCCATCGCGGCAGTGCGCACCGAGGGCCGCCCGGACGAGTACGACGACACCGAGGACGAGACCTAGCTCCTAGACTCGTCGGCTGGTTTCAGCCTCCGGCGCCCAGGCGCTGGGCGGCTGGAGCGTAAAAGGGATCGATCTGCAGGGCTCGCCGGTAGTCTTCGCGGGCCTGCGCCGGGTGGCCGAGCTGCGCCTCACGGTCGCCGAGCTCCACGTACAGCCCGGGTTCGGTCTCGCCGAGGTCAGCCGCACGCTTCATCTCTTCCACTCCCTGCGCGAGCGATCCACGAGCGACCAGGAGCTGGCCCAGGGCCCAGTGATAGCGCGACTGCAGAGGATCGGCAGTCACGGATAGATCGGACCTTCCCTGGAGATACCACGTGTCGGCCAGCAGCGGCAACACTCCAAGTCCGATCGCCACGAGGACCGCAGCCACCGCGACTGCAGAGCGCCAGAATGCCGGCGCGGCGGCCTGCTCGACCGGAGTGACTGCTGGTTCAGAGTTCTCGGCGCCCTGCAGCTCCGACCACAGGGTCCCAAGCAGAAGCCAGAAAGCGCCGGTCGCGGGTGCCCAGTCGAAGTTGAAGATCACCCAGACGGTGTAGGCCGCGCAGGCGGCCGCCAGCGCGCCGACGTTGCGGGCGGCGCGCCCTCGCCACGCGCGACGGAACACAACCAACAGGATCCAGCCAGGCGCCGCGAGGCCGATCAGGCCCTGGGTAGCGGCGATTTCAAGCGGCCCTGAATGCACGCGATCGAAGGTGACGCCAGGGGACCAATCGCCACGCAGGTACCGGCCGAACACCAACCCGGTCGTGTCTTCGCCCCATCCGGTCAGTGGTCGACCGGCAATCATGTGCAAACCGTCCTGCCAGAGGTGAAGCCGCAGCGATGCAGGATCATCGTTCAGGGAGCGGAGCGGTGAGACCATGATCAGGAAAAGAGCCGCCGCGATCACTGCGGCCGAGGCGATCGCGGCCCCGACCGCCAACCGGCCCGGAAGCGCGAAGACGAGCAGCACGAGGCAGCCCGCCAGGAGTCCGAGCCCTCCGCTGCGCGACGTGGTCACCACCAGGCCGCCAGTCATCACCGCCACCCCAATCCACCAGGCGACGACGAAGCGCCCCCCGCGCAAACCACGGGAGATGGCCAGCGGCACGGCCATCGCGGCCAGCGCCGCCAACAGGTTCGCGTTGCCCAGGTTTCCGTCAGGTCGGTACGGAACATTGCCCGCCCACTGCCAGATCGCTTCGAGGCAAGCCACCGACGTACCGACTACGAACGCGGGCACGACCCATTCGCGGGCCCGCTTCTCCCTCAGCAGCCAGACCGCTGCTGCGAATAGTCCGAGGTAAGCCAGGCGTACCGGCAGCGACTCGTAGCGGGTATAGGCACCGGCAAAGCTCAGCGGCCACGAGATGGAGAATCCGAAGGCGAGGATCGCCGCGGCCGCGGCAGCGGCCAATGGCCAGCGCAGTGTTTCCAAACGCGCCACGCTGGGCACAATCAGTGCCAACCCGGCGCCGAGGCAGGCTCCCCCGATCACGATTGACGCCCGCGGCAGGATGAAAGAGTCTTCGGCCGCAGGCAAAAAGACCGTCGGGAGGGCAAGGGCGATGGCCGCGGGGAGGTAGCCGGCGAGGCGCCCGAGAAGCGGTCTCATTGCGCCTCCAACCTAATGAAAGCTACTGGTTGAGTTGGACGTTATATTAGGTGCAGAGGTACCGAGGGGTACCAAAGCAAACGTTCGAGGAGGTGCTGGCCCCACCCTACAGGCGAGATTCCAGGAGGAAGAACTTGTATCCGTTTGAGAGATTTACTGAGCGAGCCAAGAAGGTTCTGACGCTCGCCCAAGAAGAAGCAGAACGATCCCACCACAGCTATATCGGCACCGAGCACCTGCTCCTGGGCTTGCTTCGCGAGGGTGAAGGCCTGGCCGCCAAGGTTCTCAACAACCTTGGCGTGGAAATCGGGAAGGTCCGGCAGACCATCGAGTCTGTCCTCGGCCGGAACGAGCGGATCATCATCCAGCAGATCATCCCGACGTCGCGCGTCAAGAAGGTGATCGAGATCTCCTTCGAGGAAGCGCGCCGCATGGGTCACAACTACGTCGGTACCGAGCACCTGTTGCTTGGGCTGCTGATCGAGGGCGAGGGCATCGCTGCCCATGTCCTCGAGGACCTCGGCGCCACCCTGGAGAAGGTGCGCTCGGAAATCGAGCGCCTGCTGCACGATTCGAGCGCCGAGACAGAGGCAGAGCCGGCGCCCAAGAAACCATCGAAGACACCGCTGCTCGACCAGTTCGGCCGCGACCTCACCGAGCTCGCCCGCCGGAATCAGCTCGACCCGGTCATCGGGCGTGAGACTGAGATCGAGCGCGTCATCCAGATCCTGAGCCGCCGAACCAAGAACAACCCGGCCCTCATCGGCGAGCCGGGAGTCGGGAAGACCGCGATCGCCGAAGGTCTTGCACAGCAGATCAACATGAGCAACGTGCCCGAGTCGCTTCAGCACAAACGGGTGCTGACCCTCGACATGGGTGCGCTCGTGGCCGGCACCAAATACCGCGGTGAGTTCGAAGAGCGGCTGAAGAAGATCCTTGACGAGATCAGGTCGAGCCGCGAGGTCGTGCTGTTCATCGATGAGCTCCACACCCTGGTTGGAGCGGGCGCTGCAGAAGGCGCCATCGATGCCGCCAACATTCTCAAGCCGGCCCTGGCCCGTGGCGAGATCCAGTGCATCGGGGCCACGACGCTCAACGAGTACCGCAAGTACATCGAGAAGGATGCCGCTCTGGAGCGCCGGTTCCAGCCGGTTTTCGTCGACCAGCCGACGCTGGAGGAGACGATCGACATCCTGAACGGCGTCAAGTCGCTGTACGAGAAGCACCACCGCGTCACGATCACCGACGCCGCCGTGCGCGCGGCTGCGGTCCTCAGCGATCGCTACGTCAGCGACCGTGCACTGCCGGACAAGGCGATCGACTTGATCGACGAGGCCTCGGCGCGCGTGCGGATGAAGCTCACGACCACCCCTGACGATCTGAAAGAGCTGCAGAAGGAAATCAAGAAGCACAAGACCGACCAGGACGACTCGGTCAACAAGCAGGACTTTGAAGCTGCCGCGAGCGTTCGCGACAAGGTCAAGAAGCTGCAGGACAAGCTCGCCCTGAAAGAAGCGGCCTGGCGGGACAAGCTAGGTGAGACAGTCCCTGAAGTCGGCGAGGAGCACATCGCGCAGATCGTGGCGGCCTGGACCGGAGTACCCGTGTCGCGACTGGTCGAAGAGGAAACCGCGCGGCTGCTCCGCATGGAGGAAGAGATTCACAAGCGGATGGTCGGCCAGGACGAAGCCATCAAAACCGTCTCCCAGGCGGTACGGCGCGCTCGTGCCGGTTTGAAGGACCCGCGCCGGCCGATCGGCTCGTTCATCTTCCTCGGGCCCACCGGCATCGGGAAGACCGAGCTGGCGCGCGCGCTGGCCGAGTACCTGTTCGACTCAGAGGACGCGCTGATCAAGCTCGACATGTCCGAGTTCATGGAGCGGCACACGACCGCGAGACTGGTTGGCTCACCTCCCGGTTACGTCGGTTATGACGAGGGGGGCCAGCTGACAGAAGCGGTCCGCCGCCGGCCTTACTCCGTGATCCTGTTCGACGAGATCGAAAAGGCGCATCCCGAGGTCTTCAACATGCTGCTGCAGATCCTCGAGGACGGTCGTCTCAGCGATGCGAAAGGCAAGGTGGTCAACTTCGCGAACACCGTGATCATCATGACCTCGAACCTCGGCATCCGAGATGTCAACCAGGCGGGCACATCGCTCGGCTTCCAGCCTGCCGTCGTGGATGAGGCGGATGAGGTCGAGCGCCGGCACAAGAACACGAAGGAGAAGATCGACGAGGAGCTCAAGCGGATGTTCCGTCCCGAGTTTCTCAACCGCGTCGATGCGGTCGTCGTGTTCAAGAGCCTGACGACTCACCAGATCCGGGAGATCGTCGACCTGCAGCTGCAGAGGCTATCCAAGCACCTGGTCGAGCAGCAGATCACGATCGAGGTCTCCGACGCTGCCAAGGACCTGCTCGCGAAAGAGGGTTACGACCGGATCTATGGCGCCCGCCCCTTGCGGCGCGTCATCACGAGCCGGATCGAAGACAACCTTTCCGAGCACCTGCTTCGCGGGAAGATCGCCCGCGGCGACACGGTCCAGATCGACGTCGAGGGTGAGGATGACCTCAAGTTCACGCCGGTCAAGCACAAGCACAAGGAGCCGGCGGGCACGGGAGCGGCGGGCAAGCCCTAGCCCGCCGCTGTCCGGCGTCTCGGCGCCCGCGATGGCCCCGCGATGGCCCCGCGATTTCGCCATTCGGGCACAAATTGCTGACCTCAAGGCCGCATGTTGAGCCATTCGCGCACGGATGCTCGGGCACAGGTGCACTGATTCCGCTTGGGGTGAAACCTCGCTCGGCTCCTGGCCCCACAATTGCACGAGGTGAGCGCCTCCGTCCCACTGCGCCTGCGCCCCCTGGAGATCGGGGACCTGCTGGACGAAACCTTCCGCATGTAC
>DATNML010000054.1:0-12588 GCA_035602315.1 Candidatus Dormiibacterota bacterium | reverse complement strand
ACCTACGACGTGGATCGCATGCGAATCCTCGAGACGCTGGAGAAGAACGAGCCGCAAGAGGTGGCGGGCATCAAGGTGCAACGGGTCCGCGCCGACGACGGCTTCAAGTTTTATCTAGAGGATGGAAGTTGGGTGCTGCTGGGAGCGAGCGGGACGGAACCTTTGATCAGGGTTTACGCGGAGGCGGCCGACAGCGAGGCCGTCGAGGCCCGGCTGACGGCATTGGAGGACATCGTCGGAATTCGCCAGCATGCACAAGCCTGAGTTCAGGCGGGTCGAAGAGTCGCGGCTCGACAAGCCGTGGGGCTATGAGCTCCGCTGGGCGACGACCGACAGGTACGCGGGCAAGGTGCTGCACATCAACAAGGGCGAGGCGCTCTCACTTCAGTATCACGAGCGCAAGGAGGAGCACCAGTACGTCATCAAAGGCGCCGTCGACATAGAGCTCGGCGGACCTGATGGCACCCTGACCACTCACCGGATGCAGGTGGGGGACACCCTTCACATCACGCCCGGGACCCGCCACCGGCTCACTGCCGTGGAGGACACCGACATCTTCGAAGTCTCCACCTCGGAGCTCGACGACGTCGTGCGCATCCAGGACCGCTACGGCCGCGCGGGGACTTAGACTGGCAAACCGCACATGAAGACTCCCCCGGTCCCCGCTGAGAGGCTCGCGCCTGCCGCGAGCACGGCCAAATCTGAACGCGATCGCAGCTTCCTGATCTTCGCCGGCGTGGTGCTGGTCGCAATCGCCCTCGGCTTCAAATCGGAGCTGCTGGGCCAGGGTCAGGTCTGGGAGCTGGCCCTCGCGCTGGTCGTTGTGTCGGCGCCCGCGCTGCTCGGCTACCTGCGCGGGACCGAGGAGTTCCCTCGCGTCGAGCACTACATCCCGGTCGCGCTCGGAGCGACGACACTCGCCGGACTCTCGCTCTTGCCCGACGTCGAGCTGTGGAAATACCTTGTGCTGACCGGCATGTTCGGGGCGGGCTTCATCCTGGCTGCGCGGCTCGACTACCTGCGCCTGCGGAACGAAGAAAAGCGTGGCCACGTGGTGCTGCAGGAGGCGGTGCTCATCCTGGCGCTGGCGGGAGCGTACCTGGTCGTGGTCGCCCTCCACTTCAACCCGATCCTGCAGCTGCTGTGGATCTTCACGATCACGTTCATGGCGTCCTATCGCAGCTTCCGGATCAACGGTTCGGCGATCGCGCCCCGGCGGGCCTTCATCTTTGCGTTGTTCGTGGCGCAGGTGGTCACCTTCCTCGCGTGGGCGGTGACCGCGCTGCAGAGCTACCTGATCGTCAACGAGGGGATCTTCGCGGTGATGCTGCTCCTCGCGTGGTACATCAACCGGGGTTTGGTCCGGCACACGGTCGAGGACAGCTTCACGCGCAACGTCGTGCTGGAGTACGGCGCCTTCGCTGTGGTGCTTGTTTACCTCTTTATTTCCAGCTACCAGCGCTAACCCAGAACACGTCCCCCCACCCCGACCCTCCCCCTGGCGGGAGAGGGAGGATTACATCCCCAGGTAGGCTCTTTGTACGTCTTCTGACGCCAGCAGTTCCTTGCCCGTGCCGGTCTGCACGATCACGCCGGTCTCCAGCACGTAGCCGCGATGCGCGATCTCGAGGGCCTTGTACGCGTTCTGTTCCACGAGCAGCACGGTCGTGCCCTGCGAGTTGATCTCCAGGATGATGGTGAAGATCTGCTCGACGAGGATGGGCGCGAGTCCAAGCGACGGCTCGTCGAGCATCAGCAGCTTAGGCTTGGCCATCAGGGCGCGGCCGATCGCGAGCATCTGCTGCTCGCCGCCGGAAAGCGACCCGGCCAGCTGCTTTTCGCGCTCCTTCAGCCGTGGGAACAAAGTAAACGCCCGCTCGATGTCCGCTTTGATCCCGGCGTCGCGCCGGGTGTACGCACCCATGATCAGGTTTTCATGGACGCTCATTCGCGGAAAGATGCGCCGGCCTTCCGGGGCCAGGATCAGTCCCCGGCGCACGATCTCCTCGGGAGGCTGCCCGATTGTGTCCTTACCATCGAACACGACGCGGCCTGCCACCGGTCGGTTCAGTCCCGCCAGCGTGCGGACCGTGGTCGACTTGCCCGCGCCGTTGGCCCCGATCAGCGTCACGATCTCGCCGCGGTCGACGGTCAGGCTCGCGCCACGAAGGGCTGTGATCTTGCCGTAGGCGACCTCAAGCCCGGTGACTTCGAGGAACGCACCGGCGGTCGGGGTTGCGCTCACGCGCCTTTGCCCAGGTAGGCCTCGATGACCCTTGGATCGCGTCGCACGTCCGCGGGAACGCCCTCGGCGATCTTCTCGCCGTGGTCGAGCACCGCGATCCGGTCGGAGATTCCCATCACCACTTTCATGTCGTGCTCGATCAGGAACAGCGTGACGCCCCGATCGCGGATCGCGCGGATGAGCTCGCCCAGCGCGCCTTTCTCCTGAGGATTGGTGCCCGCAGCAGGCTCGTCGAGCAGCAGCAGTTTCGGCTCGCTTGCAAGCGCCCGGGCTATCTCCAGCCGGCGCTGCAGTCCGTATGGCAGGTTTTGCGCCAAGTCGCCGTGGCGGCGCTTCAACCCGACGAAGGCAAGTGTCTCTCGGGCCCTTTCCACCGCCTGCTTCTCATGCTTGCGCTCGCGTCGGGTGCGGAGGAGCGATGCCCAATACGGCGCATCGAAACGTAGATGCCCTCCCACGAGAACGTTGTCCAGTACCGTCATCTTTGCGAACAGGCGAATGTTCTGAAACGTCCGTGATACCCCCAGCGCGGCGATGGAGTGGGGCAATCGTGCATTGAGCAAGGTGCCGCCCAACCGGATCTCGCCGGAAGTTGGCGCATAGAGTCCCGAGACCATGTTGAACACCGTCGTCTTGCCTGCCCCGTTGGGCCCGATGAGGCTGAAGATCTCGCCTTGCTTGACCTCGAGGTCCAGGTTGGCGCAGGCCACCAGGCCACCGAACTCTTTGTGCAGCGCCTTCAGCTCGAGTAGGGCGGCCACTATGCGGGCATCGTCTCGCCACGTGTGGTCGGGGTCTCGGTGTCGTCGCTCTCGAGCTCGAGCTTCCGCTGCGCGCTGGGGAGGATGCCCTGAGGTCTGAAGATGATCAGAATCACCAGCAGGAGGCCGAAAACCAGGATGCTCAGATACTGGAGCTGAGAGGTCAGGAAGTACACCGCACCGACCACCACAGCGCCCAGAACTGAGCCGGGAATGCTGCCCATGCCGCCTGCCACCACCATGCACAGGACGAGGATGGAAACGAACAGTTGGAACGATTCAGGAGCGATGATGTGCTGGCCGGCGGCGAAGACCGCGCCGGCCAAGCCGCCGAAAAAGCCACCCGAGGCGTAGGCCAGCAGCTTCAGGTTGCGCGTGTTGATTCCCGCCACCTCAGCCGCCGTTTCGTCCTCGCGGATCGCTCCCCATGCCCGGCCCACTCGAGAGTTCGCGAGGCGGTTTACGACGAAGACGGTGAGCAGGATGAGGACGAAGACCAGGTAGTAGTAGTTGAGAAAAGGCGTGAAACGGAAGGGCCCGAGATAATGGTTTGGATCTCCAAAGCTGTAGCTGCCGATCCAGACGGGATCGATGCTGGTGACCCCACTCGGCCCGTTGGTGATGTTGATCGGAGTGTCCAGGTTGTTGGCGAAGATCCTGGTGATCTCGCCGAAGCCGAGCGTGACGATGGCCAGATAATCACCCCTGAGCCGCAAGGTCGGGATGCCGATCAGAACTCCGAACAAGGCAGCGACCAGGCCCGCGATGGGGAGAAGCACCCACATCGAGATATGGATCCCCGGCGTGGTCCCCGCAGGCACCAGGAAGTACAGAGTCGCGTGAGTCACCTCAGCCAGCTGGGGAGACGCAAAGATTCCGTACACGTAAGCGCCGACCGCAAAGAAGGCCACGTATCCGAGGTCGAGCAGGCCGGTGAACCCGACCACGATATTCAGGCCGATCGCCAGCATCACATAGAGTTCGATGCCGTACGTGACACTGATGAGGTAGCCGCCGGTAAACAGCTCCGCGAGCGGAAGCAGGAGACCGATGGCGATCAGCACATACATGTTTCGCAGCGCCACGGAGGCGCCGTGGCCGACCGGCCGCAGGGGCGCAAAGGCGGCCTTCGGTATGCGGCCGCGAAGCAGCCGCACCGCCAGGTAAATCGACCCGACGAGCAAAGCCTGCCAGGCCACGACCGCGAAAGGGAAGTCTCCAAAGGGTCCGTGGAGGACGGCCTGCAGGATGTCGAGGATGCTCATGCCCGGTCGCTCACGCGCTGTCGCAGGATGCCTGAGGGACGGAAGACCAGCATCAAGATGAGGAAGGCGAATGCGAACACGTTCTGATACGAGGAGTTGAAGACCCCACAGGTCAGGCTGCTTATGTAGCCCGCTCCCAGGGCCTCCGCCAGCCCGAGCAGAAATCCCCCAAGCATCGCGCCGGGAATGCTGCCGATGCCCCCGATCACGGCTGCGGTGAAAGCTTTCAGACCAACGACGGCTCCCACCGTCTGGTTAAACGAGTAGTTGAGTGTCCATAGAATCGCCGCCACGCCCGCGAGCGCCGAACCGATCACGAACGTGAACGAGACGACCCGGTCCATGTTCACGCCCATGAGGGCGGCTGCGTCCCGGTCCTGGGCGACCGCGCGCATGCCACGGCCAAGGCGCGTGCGCCGGACCAGCAGCTGGAGAAAGAACATCATCGCGAACGAGGCCACGAACATCAGGATCTGTACGTAGCTGATCGATACGTCCGGCAGGATCGGGATCTCGCCGTGAATCAGATTCGGCAGCGTGAAGTAGTTCGCCGACACGTAAGTCGCGACCCACGCCTGGAGCACGAAGCTGACGCCGATGGCGCTGATGAGCGGAGCGAGTCGAGGGGCAT
Organism: Candidatus Dormiibacterota bacterium; assembly: GCA_035602315.1. GTDB lineage: Bacteria > Chloroflexota > Dormibacteria > Dormibacterales > Dormibacteraceae > Palsa-870. Next base: position 7,686 of record DATNML010000054.1, on the reverse strand, counting down.
TGCGCAGCGGCCGGTATGCCACCTTCTCGATCGTGAACCCCAGAGCTGCGCACAGGCCCATGGCGGCGATCATCGCGACGAGGAGAGCTGGCACGACGATCACAAAAGACGTCTGGTCGGTCAGACCAAACCGCTGGACAACGCCCAGGACCGCAAAGGTGCCGATCATGAAGACGTCTCCATGGGCGAAGTTGATCAGCTCCAGGACGCCATAGACCATGCTGTAGCCAAGCGCGATCAGCGCGTAGATGCTGCCCAGGCTGAGGCCGTTGATGAGCTGTTGGATCAGTCCGTCTACCGTGAACCCCGAGGTCAGATGGTTAAGACAGTTCTCCACGTCAGTTCAGCGGGCAGCCTAGCTGGTTCCAGGGGACAAGGGAAGGGGCAGGCCCTGTGGGCCCGCCCCTTTTACGCTATTCGAGAAGAAGAAACTAGCTGACGTTAAGGTTGACTGCCCTGACGGCTTTCCAGGCGCCGCTCTCGACTTTGTAGATGGTGAAGATGCTCACCTTCACGTCACCTGTGCTGGTGAACGTGTAGCCCTGCGCGACACCCTGGTAGTTGTTCGTCGCCGTTACCGCTGCGAGGATAGCGGCCTTGTCGCCGCCTGCGGTCTTGATCGCGTTGATGACGATGTTGGTGGCGTCGAACGCCTGGGGTGCGTACTGAAAGATGTCGGCGTTGTACTTGGCCTTGTACGCGGCCGCGAACGCAGCGTATCCGGGCTGTAGTGACGGAGCCGGACCTGCGTTGGAGGCGAACAGCCCCTCGGCGTCCGAGCCGGCGAGCTTGATTGCGTCCGCGTCCTGCGAACCGTCACCAGAGACGAAGGTCGCCTTGATGCCGAGTCGCCGCGCTTGCTGCACGATCGGGCCGAACTGGGCCGAGTAGCCACCGTAGAAGATGACGTCGGGGTTCTTACCCTTCATGGTCGTGAGCTGGGCCGAGAAGTCAGTCTGGTTGGTGTCGACGTGCTCGCGGTCCACGACTGTGCCCTTGTCCACCGGGACCTGGGTGTTGACAGCGTCCGCAAGCCCCTGTCCGTACTGGCTCTTGTCGTCCATGACCCCGACGTTCAGACAGCCGAGCGTCTTAACGATGAAGTCAGCGTCCGCTGGGCCCTGCTGGTCGTCGCGACCGACGACGCGGAATGCCGTCTTGAAGCCCTGCGAGGTGTACTTGGGGTTGGTGGCCGAGGGCGAGATCTGAGTGATCCCGTTGTCGGAGAAGATCTTCGACTCGGCGATGGTGGCGCCCGAGAAGGTACCGCCGATCACCGCGACCACTTTGTCATCGACGAGCTTGGTGGCGCCCTGCGCGCCCTTCGTGGGGTCCGCCGCGTCGTCCTGGGAGTCCAGCTGCAACGTGTAGGTGGTGCCACCGACTGTGATTCCGCCCGCCGCGTTGACCGCGTCGAGAGCCAATTGCGCGCCGCGCTGCTCGTCGACTCCGTAGGACGTGTACTGGCCGGAGAGGATGCCGATGAAGCCGATCTTGAGGACCGTTCCGGCGCCCTGGTGGGCCGTCTGAAGTGCATTCGACGCCGCCGCATACGTCAAAGCCGCGGTGGATGCTGTAGTGGACGGGACGTACGACACGGAGCCCGGCTTGCAGGTCGAGGCAGTGGTGCCTCCGCCTGAGCTGCTGCCACAAGCAAACGCGAACGGAAGTAGAGTCGCCGCAGCGAGGACTCCGAGTCCCCTAGCTCGAACCATATGGTTCCCCCTTGTGCTTTTGGGAAGGCACGAAACAACCGAGACGGTGCCTCCACCCATTCGTCGCCCTCTTCCCAACTTCGTCGGGGCGAGAGTGCGCCGGCGGCGAATGCGGCCACATAGGTGGCCGAACGACTACTCCGAGCAGAACTTTGGACTCGACACGGCCCGGAAGTCAAGCACGGGCCATTGGCGCTCGGCGTTCCCCCGTCAGAGGTGAGTGCGGCGCTCCATCAATATGGGAGTGTGACGCTGTAATCAACGGTGTCGACCCAGGTCCAGGCAGTCATGGGCTTGGAGGTTGCCGGCTTGAAGATCGTGACGACGCGCAACGTCGTGTCACCGGCCGAGTCGAAGCCGAAGCTCCCGGTCGCCCCCTGGAACCTGGTCGTGGAAGTCAGCTGGGCCACCACGGCATCCCTGGTCGGAGTGCTTCCTCCGGCCGCCTTGATCGCGCGATCGAGCGCGTCATAGACGACCCCTGTCGCGTCATAAGCCGCGAGCGTGAACGGCCCGAAATCGCGCGGGCGTCCGAAGTCGGTCTTGAACGCCTGCATGACCGGCTTCGCGCTGTCCAGCCTCTCGGCGTCGACCGCGGGCACCGTCGCGTAGATGCCGGTCACGTTCGTCCCGGCGTCGCGCACGCAGGCTGGATCAAGCGCGATGCCGTCCCCGCCGAAGAATGGCGCTGCGTTGCCGGCATCGAACACGCCGGCCATCTGGCTCCGTACGGTGCAGCCCATGTTCGAAGAGGTGCCGCCGAAGTACAGGCCCTGCGCACCGTCCCGCTTGGCCCGCTGCAGGAACGCCGTGACGTCGGCCGTGTTGGACGGATCGAGATCCTGGCGGTCGACGACGGTGCCGCCGAGCTTGTTGAACCTGGAGGCGAAGCTGTTCGCCAGGCCCTGGCCGTACGCCTCGCGGTCGGAGAGGACCGCGAATCGGAGCAGGTGAAGCCGGCGCGCGGCGTAATCCGCGGCCGCCGGCCCCTGAAGATCGTCCGTCGTCGAAAGGCGGAAGTAGTTGTTCACCCCGGTCGGCCTGAGGTCGGCCGGTGAGGGGAGGCCCGCGGCTTTGCACGTGATGACGGTGCGCAGAGGATTCAAGGCGACAGGCAGGAAAGGCTCCTTGGTCAGGCAGCGGTTGCCGGTCGCCGGGCTGACCATGGCCAGGTACGCGGGATTGGCGGCGGGGATCTCGGCTCGTGCCAGGCTCGAGTCGAAGGGGCCGATCATCGCGAGCACGTGAGGGTTCGCGATGAAGGCTTTGACGTTCTGCAGGCCGGTTGACGGGCCGCTGACCGCATCGTCGCGCGCGTCGACGACGATGGTGTATCCGTCAAGGGTTTGGTGGTGTCGGACGAAAAAGTTGACTCCGTTCAGCGTGCTCAGACCGGCGCGCTGCTCGGCGCCCGTCAGCGGCAGGTCGACCCCGATGGTGATCGTCTTGGTCGGGGCGGCAGGCTGGCCGCCCCCAGTGCAAGCGGCGCCCGCAAGCAGAAGAGCGAGCCAAGCGGCCGCGGTACCTTTGAAGACAGATGGCACGGGATGATTGTCGTGGATGAACTGCGGCCTACTCGCAGTACTTATACTCGTCATTCCCTTCCCAGCCGGGCAATGCACCATGCCCCCCCGGCGCAGGTCACTAGGAGCGCCCCCATTTGAAGACCGAAGCCACTGAGCACCTGAAACCGCGTTCGCAGTACGCGGACGATGCCGTCCAGCTTGCGATCGCCGGCAAGTGGGACGACGCGGTCAAGCTCAACAAGTTCATCGTCGAGAGCTTCGGCGCGGACGAAGAGACGCAGAACCGCCTGGGCAAGGCGTTGTCGGAGCAGGGCAAGTTGAAGGACGCGAAGGCCGCTTACGAGGCCGCGCTGAAGATCAACCCGATGAACACCATCGCGAAGAAGAACGCGGCCCGCATCAACACTCTCCTGCACCAGAAGGAAGGCCTGAAGGTAGGTGGGACTCGCGTCGACCTCAACCTCTTCGTCGAAGAGATGGGCAAGACGATCATCACCTTGCTGGAAGGCGCCAGTGCCGACATCTGCTCCAAGGTCGCCGCCGGCGACGTGGCCGAGCTGAAGATCGACGGCGACAGCATCGTGGCCGAGACCTCACGCGGGGTCAAGCTGGGCACGCTCGAGGCCAAGCTGGCGCGGCGCCTGATCAAGTTCATGCGCGGCGGCAACCGCTACCAGGGCGGCGTCACGGGGTGCGACGGCAACACCGTGAAGCTGATCGTCCGCGAGACGTACCAGGACCCGAAGTTCGCCGGCAAGCCCAGCTTCGCGATCCGGCGCAAGCGCGAGGTCGAGTTCCGCCCTTACACGAAGGAGAGCCTGCTCTCCCGCGATGTCGAGGTCTTCGCTGGGGAGGACGAGGAGGAGGAGGCGCTGGTCGAGACTCCGGTGAGCGACGAGCTGGAAGAGGGCATGCACGCGGTCGAGGATGAGGCCGAGACCGTGGACTTCAGCGACGAGGCAGACGCCGATGGCGACGACGAGGACGAAGATGAGAGCTGACAACCGAGCGGTGGCCCGAGCCGGGAGGTCTCTTCACCGCCGGTAGTTCGGCCATCCCGCAGCTGGGCGGCGTGCCCGGCTTTCGCGACCGCCTGCCGGACGAAGCCGAGGTACTGCGCGAAGCGCAGGAATCGGTCCTGGCGGAGATGCGCCGGTGGGGCTACCGCCACGTCATCACCCCGATGGTCGAGGGCACGGACGTGCTCGAGCTCGGCATCGGGGCTGAGCAGCGACGGCGCCTGTTCAAGTTCGCAGACGCGCGCGGAGAGGTGATCGCACTGGTCGGCGAGCGGACCGTGCCGGTCGCTCGACTCGTCGCCGGCAAGCTCCGCAGCGCGCCGCTGCCGATGCGGCTCTGTTACGCCGGGCCTGTCCTTTCGACCGATGACGGCCGCCTGCACCAGCGGCGCGAGACCTACCAGGCGGGTGCGGAGCTGGTCGGCGCGCCGGGCACGGCCGCGGACGCCGAGGTGATCGCCCTCGCGGCGCGGTGCCTGGAGGCAAGCGGCGTCAAGCGCTACCAGGTCGACGTGGGCCATGCGGAGTTCTTCCACGGGATCATGGACGCGGTCAAGCTCCCGGACGAGGTCAAGGATGCGGTCCGCGGCGCCCTCGCCGCGCGGGACTTCGTCGCGCTCGAGTCTCTGCTGGAGGGAACGCCGTTGCGCTCGGCCGAGCACGAGCTGTTGCTCCGCTTTCCCGCACTGCGGGGGGGAGTCGAGATCCTGCAGGCGGCGGGCGGTCTCGTCCGCAACCGCCGGTCGGAGCGTGCGCTCGCGGAGCTGGCCGAGGTCCAGGAGCTGCTTGTGGCGCACGGCCTGGGCGAGGTCGTCAGCCTCGACCTTGGCGCCATCCGCGACTTCGATTACTACACCGGGATCACCTTCGAGGCGTACGGGCCTGAGCTCGGGCGCCCGGTCGCCCAGGGCGGCCGGTACGACGGACTGCTTGAGCGCTTCGGCCGCCCGTCGCCGGCGACCGGTTTCGTTGTCCAGCTCGACCTCGTCTACGAGATGCTCAGCGGCGCGGCGCGGCCGCCGGCGCTCCCGCGCATCGACGCTGCGGTGGCGTGGAGCGGCTCGGGATTGCGGCCTGCGCTGAGGCTCGGCTCGACCCTGCGCCTCTTCGGCATGCGCGCCGTCGTCGACACGCAGGCGCGGAATGAGGCTGAGGCGAAATCCTGGTGGCGCTCGGTGGGCGCGGTCAACCTCATCCACTGCTCGAGCGAGTCGACCGTTTCGTGGACCGCGCGCGGGCAGCGCACGCGCCGGCTGCCCCCGGAACAGGTGGCAGGCCGCCTCGCAGGTGGAGTCGCATGAACGCCGGGCGCGCGCAGGGCGCACGCAAGTCCACGAAGGTCTCGATCGCCCTGCCGACCGGGGCCCTGATGCCCGGCGCGCTGCGTCTTTTGGCGAAATCAGGACTGGCGCGACTGAGCGCAGACGAGCTCGGCCGGCAGCTCCTGGTGGATCGCTCCAGCGTTCGCGTCATCCTCGTCCGTCCGGCCGACGTCCCCGCGTACGTCGACCATGGGGCGGCTGACCTCGGGATCGTCGGCAAGGACATCCTGTGGGAGACGCCCGGAGCGCACTACGAGCTGGTCGACCTGAAGTTCGGCGGATGCAAGTTGGTGCTCGCAGTGCCGGTGGCGTCCAGGCTGAATGGCCCTGAAACCTGGCCGCCGCAGCTACGCGTGGCGACCAAGTATCCGCGGACCGCCGAGGCATGGTTCGAGGCTCGCGGGCAGGCCGTCGAGGTGGTGCAGCTGCGCGGGTCGGTCGAGCTTGCGCCGCAGGTGGGACTGGTCGACGCGATCGTCGACCTCACGGCCACCGGCCGGACGCTCAAAGAAAACCGGCTGCGGATAGTGGCGACGCTCGGCGCCTCGACTGCCCGCTTGATTGCAAACCAGGCCAGCCTCAAGACGCGCACAGACGCGGTGCAGGCGGCGGTGGGGCGGCTGCGGAAAGCCGTGACTGGATGACCGTCAAACGCTTCGACGTCGGATCGTGGCTCGACTCTCCGATGTCGCGACGGCGGCTCGACCTTTCGCAGTTTGCCGAGGAGAGGGCGGTGGTCGTGGAGATTTGCGCCAGGGTTGCCGCCGAGGGAGACGGGGCGCTCCGCGAGCTGGGCATGCAGTTCGACGGCTGGGCGCCGGGAGCCGGTGAAACTTTCGAGGTGCCGACGCGCGAGCTTGCGGCCGCGGCCGCCAGGTTGGCGCCGGCGGATCGCGCCGCTCTCGAGTTCGCGGCACAGCGGATTCGCGACTTTCACTCGCGGCAGCTGCAGTCGACTTCCGACGGACCGCCCGGACTCAAGCTCGTCACCCGGCCGGTCGCGCGCACCGGGCTCTATATCCCTGGGGGTCGCGCCGCGTATCCGTCGACGGTGCTCATGACGGTCATCCCGGCCCGGATTGCAAAGGTGCCCGAGGTGGTGCTGGTGACGCCGCCGCGACCGGACGGCAGCGTCCCGACAGCCATCCTGGCGGCCGCGCACATCGCTGGTGTCGATGCCGTCTACCGGGTCGGCGGCGCGCAGGCGATCGCCGCGCTCGCCTACGGCACGGCCACCATCCCGCGGGTCGACGTCGTGGCGGGCCCCGGCAACATCTATGTCACCCTCGCCAAACGTGAGGTGTTCGGCGCGGTGGGAGTGGACGGCATCGCGGGCCCGACCGAGGTGATGGTCATCGCTGACGCAGGTGCGCGACCCGATTACGTCGCCGCCGATCTGGCGGCGCAGCTGGAGCACGACCCGCTCGCCTGGGGTGTGCTCGTCACGGACTCATCGCACCTGGCCGACCGGGTCGAGGAGGAGCTGGAGAGCTTGCTGCCGGGGCTGGAACGCGAGGCGATCATCCGTAAGGCCAACTGCTGCATCGTCGTCGCTGACAATCTCGACCAGGCCATGGACCTGGCCAACAACTTCGCGCCGGAGCATCTGCTCATTGTCACTGCGGATGCGAGCCGGCGCGCCACCCAGGTGGAAAATGCGGGCGCCGTTTTCGTCGGACCTTATGCGACGGTACCGCTGGGCGACTACGTCGCCGGTCCGAACCACACGCTGCCGACAGCCGGCGCCGCGAGGTTCGCATCGCCGCTCGGAGTCCACACGTTCCTGAAGCGCACGAGCGTGCTCAGCCTGAACCGCGGCGACCTCGAGATGCTGCGCGACGCATGCGTGCGGCTCGCGACGATGGAAGGACTCAGCGCGCACGCGCATGCAGTGGAGGTTCGACTTGAATAAACCTATTCCGGTATGCGGATCGGATTGTTTTGAAGAGTTTGCAGAGCTTACGAAGCTTGGCAGTCGATGGAAACAAAGTCATGGCCGGGGGGACCCCGGCCAACCCGGCCACGTTAGTGCTGAAGGTGAAATTTGACTACCAACGGAAATAGAAGAGGTGATGTTGCTCGCAAGAGCAAAGAAACTCGCCTG
>DATNML010000053.1:0-3250 GCA_035602315.1 Candidatus Dormiibacterota bacterium | reverse complement strand
AGGTAGGACTGACCGATACCGAACGTGATCGTGTCGCCTTGACTCCAGCGGCATGCGTCGGAGTTGAGGTCGGGCACTCCGCACTGCAGCTGCTTCCAGATCCGGTCGGGCACCAGCCCCGGCATCACGCCCGGCATCTCGATGTCTTTTGATGTTCCGAAGCCGAACGCTCGCGCGTACTTGGCCAGCGTCACGTCGCCCACCATTGCGGCGACCTGGTAGAAGAACGTGTCGCACGAGGTCGCAAGCGCCTTGGCGACGTTCATCTGGCCGAGGCTGTAGCTCGCCCAGTTGTGATAGATCCAGCCGTTCACGTTGATGTAGCTGGGGCAGTTGAGCAGCGTGCTCGCGGTGATCTTGCCTTCTTGAAGACCCGCGGTCGCGGTCACCATCTTGAAGGTCGAACCGGGCGCGTACTGCCCCGAGATCGCGCGGTTGAGCAGCGGGCGGTTGGGATCGCTGAGCAGGCCGCTGTAGGCGGCCTGGCTGATCCCGTGCGTGAAGAGGTTGGTGTCGTACCCAGGCAGGCTTACGAGCGCGAGCACCTCACCGGTCCGAGGATCGACGACGACCGACGCCCCCGCCGACTTGTGATCGCGGACCAGGCCATCGGCGAGCGATTGCGCGGTCGCGCGCTGCAGCGAGGCATCGAGGCTCAAATACACCGAATTGCCGGGTACGGGCGCCTGGCTGTCGAGCGTCCGGACAACCTGACCGCGCGCGTCGACCTCGACGTCAGCCCAGCCGTTCTTGCCGCGCAGCATCGTCTCGAGCCCCGCCTCGACTCCAACCTTTCCGACCACCTCGCCCGGTCTGTAGCCGGCGGACTTGAGCTGTTTGAGGTCAGCCTCGTTCAGCGGCGCGACGTAACCGAGCACGTGGCCGAAGATCAGCGGATCGACGTAGGTCCTGATCGAACTCTGCACGATCGAGGTGCCCGGCAGGTCGGGCAATCGTTCGGTGAGCGCGAGCTCTTGCGCCTGCATGAGATCTCCTCCGACGCGCACGTCCGCATACGGGTCGGAGGCGAGCAGGTCCGCCGCCAGCTTTGGTTCCGGAACACCGGTGATCCCGGCGAGCTCCGAGAGCTCGGTCGTGCGCGCTCTGGCATCGGCCGGCAGCGCGGCCGGCGTCACCGCGAGGTTCCAGACAGGGCTGTTGGTGACGAGAGCCGCGCCGTGCCGGTCATAGATGATCCCCCGGTCCGCCTCGAGAACGATGCGATGCTCGGTATTGGCGCGGGCCATGCCGGCCAGCGTCGCCCCATCGGTGACCTGCAGCTGGGCAAGCTTGACGGCGAGGCCGCCGACCATGAGCACCGCGACCGACGCCGCGGCGATCAGCCGCCTCGACCAGCGGGCTTTCGGCGTGACGCCGCCCAGCTCGATCATGCCGCCTCTATGCGCTTGGTCAGCGGTGCGTGAAGCTTGCGCACCACAACCAGCACGAAGGGCATCAGGGCCGCGTTGTAGACGCACGAGGCAACGACAAGCTGCAGCGCGACGCCAAGCGGCGGCACAGGTAAGCCAAGCGTGTCGTCGCTCGCGATGAGGATGAGCGAGTAAAGAGCGGTGCTGACTGCGACTGCGAGCACTGGGTGCAAAACACTGTCGCGCTCGAGATTTCTCCACCAGAAGCCGGTGAGGTATGCGCCCGCAAGCAGCGCCAGCGCGTGTGGGCCCAGCGGACCTGGCGCCGTCAGGTCGAGCATCAAGCCCGCGATGCACGCCCACAACATGCCGGCGCGCACGCCGGCCGTCCACGTGACTGCGATCACCGCCACGAGGGCCAGGTTTGGAAACACGCCGGCGACCGTGACCCGGGGCGCCCACGTCACCTGGATGAGAACGGTCGCGAGCATCAAGGCCGCAATGCCGAGACGCTTCACGACGGCTTGAAGTCCGTGATCACGAGGACGAGGCTCAGGCTCGCCGGGTCGTTGACCCACGCGAGGACGGCCTGGTCGCTGGTCGACGAGTCGCGGTGGGTGACGGAGGCCAGCTCGCCGACGACCAGCCCGCGGGGGTAGCTGCCTCCGACCCCGCTCGTGAGTGCCCACTCTCCGCTCGATGCCGTGATCCCAAGCGAGTGCTCCACCTGGAGCTGGAGCGCGGTGGGCCCTCCGGTGACGGTGCCCTGGAGGCCGGCCTTCGAGAGGAACACGTTCACGCGGCTCTGCGGGTCTGCGAGCGTCTGCACGATCGCACCGTGCGGGCCGGCCTCTCGGACCCGGCCGACCAGCCCCGCGCTCGTGGCCACGATCATCCCGGGCTGCACACCGTCGGCGGTGCCGCGATCGATCTGGAGCGTGCGGCTGAAGCCGTCGGGTCCGCGGCCCACGACCTGCGTTGCCACCATGTGGTGTCCGTATGTCCGCTCGAAGTCGAGCGCCTGTCGAAGGGTCGCATTCTCTTTTGCCGCCGCATTCAGCTCGACGACCTGGCGGCGCAGCGCTTCATCGGCCGCCTTGAGGCGTTGGTTTTCAGCGCGAAGAGTGGACACGTCTCCGAAGACCGCAGTGACCCGGTCGACGTTGCCGGCGAGCTGCGTCATCGAGGCCTCAAGCGGCGCGAGCACGCTCTTCGCAGCGCCGCGAGCACCCGCCGCCCAGGCCTGCTCGCTCAGCATCGCGAGCAGAAGCATCGCGGCGCAGAGGGTCAGGAACATCCCGGTCGCTCGGGGCTGGCTCCTCCCGTACATAACGGGTGCCTTAACGGAGGGCCCTGACGCGGCGCGTCCGCAACAGGACCCGGTTCAAGGTGTCGAGCTCGTCAAGAACGATCCCAGTGCCGCGGACCACGCAGGTGAGGGGATCCTCGGCGATGCGCACTGGCATGAGCGTCTCGTGGGCGAAGAGCTGGTCCAGGCCCGCAAGCAGGGCGCCTCCACCGCACACGAGCATGCCGCGCTCCATGATGTCCTCGACCAGCTCCGGCGGCGTCGCGTCGAGCGTCGACTTGACCGCGCGCACGATGTCGATCAGGACGCCACCCAGCGCTTCGCGGACGTGACCGGTCGTCATCTCGACGGTCTTCGGAAGTCCGGTGACGAGGTCCCGGCCTCGGACCAGGAACGATCTTTCTTCGGGGATCGGAAACGCAGAGCCCATCGCGATCTTGATGTCCTCCGCCGTCCGCTCGCCGATGAGCAGGCCCATGTTGCGCCGCACGTACTGGACGATCGCGTCGTCCATGTCATCACCACCGGTTCGCGCCGAGGTCGCCGCGACGACTCCACCCAGCGAGATCAC
>DATNML010000052.1:0-7004 GCA_035602315.1 Candidatus Dormiibacterota bacterium | reverse complement strand
AGCCAGATCGTTAGGTGGCGCAGCGGACAGTTGGCGGTCGCTGTGGTGTTGGGGTCGCCCGGACAGGCGGCGACGTTGTCCCGAGTGAGGGTGTCGAAGACGTTGCCGCCATGCTGGGTGAAGCTGATGTTGACGACCCAGTTCAATCCGCTCTGATCGATCTGGGCGGCGGCACTCTGGATGTCGTCACCCGTCAAGCCGGTGAAGGCGGGTTTGTAGCCCGGTTCGGGCCCGTTGGTCACCTTGGCGTCCGCCACCCATTTTGTATAGACGAGCTTGGAGACCGCCCCGATCGTCTTCTGCGCCTGGTCCGCCGTCACACCCGCGAGGTCGACGGTGATGCGGTCGTAGTTGCTGCCGGCGCCTCGGATCTCGGGTTCGCTCACGTTGAGCGCATTGACGCGCTTGTTGATGACCTGGATCGTCCGCTGCTGAACGTCCGCCCGAGACTGCCCCGCCGGGAAGTTGGTGAGCTGGTAGTCGATGTGAGTCCCGCCGGCCAGGTCGAGGCCGCGATGGATGTAGAGCTGCCAGCTGCCGAAGTTTGGCGGTAGGCCGGGGACGTTACCCGTCAGCGGGTAATGATTCGCGATGCGGTAGACGTAGCCCGCCCCGTCGACGAAGAGCGAGAACACCAATAACACAACCACGATCAGGCGGACTGGCCAGCTGAGAACTAATTGCACGGCAGCCGATCAGTCTACCGAGCGCCTGATTAGTGCTGCCGACCCAGAACAGCCCAATCCACCAATCAGACTCTTCCTTTGCCGGTTTGAGTGTGCGAGCTCGCCGACCGGATTTGGGAAGGCAGAGCCGGCGCCATCCTCACGCTTAGCGCTGCCGGAACAAGAGGCTCAGGACGATGGTGAGGACGATCGACAGGATGATGCTGGTGGCGATCGGGACATAGACGGTCACGTTTCCGCTGCGGAAGGTGAAGTCGCCCGGCAGGTGGAATCGGCCGAAGAGCATCAATGCGCCGCCGATCACCGCCAGCAGCACGCCAAACACGAGGAGCAGCCGCCCTACATCCTGGATTGCTCTCTCCTTTCAGAGTAGACGCAGGCTCGGATGCGACCAACTGAAGGAGGTGGTCCGCCTACAGCAGGCGGGTTTGCTGGGGTCCGGGGTCGGGGGGCGTGATGCCCATGTGCCGGTAGGCGAGCTCGGTCGCCACGCGGCCGCGTGATGTCCGCGCCAGGAAGCCGATCTGGATCAGGTAGGGCTCGTGGACGTCCTCGATCGTCTCGGGTTCCTCCGACAACGAAGTCGCGATGGTGTCCAGGCCCACCGGGCCGCCCCTGAACTTGAGGATCACGGTTTCGAGCAGCTGCCGGTCGATGGGCTCGAGGCCGATCTCGTCGATATCCAGCATGGCCAGCGCCTGCTTGGTGATGTCGACAGTCCCGCGCCCATCTCCCCTGACCTGCGCAAAGTCCCGGACCCGCCGCAGCAGGCGGTTGGCGATGCGGGGTGTGCCTCGCGCGCGGCGAGCGATCTCTGCCACGGCGTCCGCGTGGACCTCGATGCCCAGGATTCGCGCCGACCGGGTCACGATCTTTTCGAGCTCGGGCTTGGTATAGAACTCGAGGCGGTAAACGGCCCCGAAGCGGTCACGGAGCGGACCACTAAGCAGGCCCTGGCGCGTCGTGGCGCCGACGCATGTGAAATGTGGGAGGGGCAGCGTCGCCGCGCTTGCCCCCACTCCCTTGCCGAGCACCGCGTCGAATCGGAAGTCCTCGAGGGCCGGATAGAGAGACTCCTCGACGACCGCGTTCAGCCGGTGGATCTCGTCGATGAAGAAGACGTCACGGGTGGTGAGGTTCAGCAGGATCGAGCCGAGCGCGCCCTGGTGGTCGATCGCCGGACCCGAGCTGACCTTGATCGCCACGCCCAGCTCGTTGGCAATGATGTGGGCGAGCGTGGTTTTGCCGAGTCCGGGCGGGCCGCAAAGCAGGACGTGCTCGACAGGCTCGCCGCGGCGACGGGCCGCCTCCAGCAGTATGCCGAGGTTCTCGCGCACCTGCTCTTGCCCGACATACTCGGCCAGCATCCGCGGCCGCAGCGTGAGGTCGAACTGCTCGTCGTCGGCTCGAGCGTCGAGGACGATGTCGCCTGTCACTTACGCCCCAGTGCTTTGAGCGCAACGGCGAGAGCTTCCTGCGTGGACGGTGTTCCCTTCCAGTCCACCGACTCGATGCCCACCCGCGCCTCCTGCGACGAGAAGCCGAGGTTGCGCAGCGCCGACTCGACCGCCTTGGGCACGGCGCCGTCGCCCGCCATCGCTGCGGCGCGCGGCACGACCTCGAGCTCCGCGACGGCGTCGAGGCGCGGCTTGAGCTCGATGATCACCTTCGCCGCGGTGCGCGGGCCCACCCCACTCGCGCGCCGGATCGGCGCCGGATCCTCGCTGACGATCGCGCGCTTCAAGACCTCCAGGCTTGCGGAGCTGAGGATGTTGAGGCCGACCTTTGGACCCACGCCGTCGACCTGGATCAGCAGCTCGAACATGTCCAGCTCCTCAACCGTGGTGAACCCGTACAGGGCGAGCTGGTCCTCTCTGACCTGGGTGTGGATGTGCAGGTCGATCTCTCCACCCGGAGGTGGAAGCTGTTGGCGGGTGCCGGCCGCGACGCTGACCATGTAGCCCACGCCTCCGACATCCACGACCACGAAGTCGACTCCCGCTCGGCGCACGAGTCCGCTGAGATGCGCGATCACCTGATAGCGGCCCTCGTAAAACGCCGGCTGCGTGCGTGACACAGCGCGATCGCGATCGCGTCACGTGCGTGTTCGTCGAGCTTGCCCTCCGGGACCTTGACCTGCGCCGCGAGCATGCGTGCGATCTGCGCCTTGTCGGCGTTGCCATAACCCGTGAGGATCACCTTGACCTGGCTCGGCTTGTACTCGAAGACCGGGACGCCGCGCTCCTCGAGAACGGCGAGGATCGCGCCCCGCGCCTGCGCCACTGCGACCGCGCTCGTCGCGTTGCGGCCCATGAAGAGCTCTTCGAGCGACGCTTCGGCCGGCGGGTTTTCGTCGAGCAGCCTGCGCAGGTGCTGGGTGATCACCACCAGACGTTCTCCGTCGCGTCCGGGACGGGTGACGACCGTGCTGCACGCGAGCACGACGTTGGGTTCTGACAGCAGCGCAAAACCTGTGCTCGCGAGCCCAGGGTCGATCCCGAGGATCAGTCCGTTGTTAGTGCCTGGCATTTGTCCAACAAGGTTCTACACCTGTGCGGAGACGCGTTCAAGGACGTTGGTTGGGATGTCGAAAAACGCAGTGAGGACTGCGTCCTCACCGCGGGAACTCCACGCCACGATGGGAGGTGCCTGGAAGTTGGACGTCTGGTGACGGCCGGAGTAAATCCGGCCTACTGGCGACCTTTCAACTAATTCCATTCATACCTGTGCTGAGACGCGTTCTAGGACGTTGGTTGGGATGTCGAAGTTGGCGTAAACCTGCTGGACGTCATCGTCCTCCTCGAGTGATTCCATCAGCCTGAGCACGGCGGCGGCTTTGTCTTCGTCCACCGCGACCGTCTGCTTGGGCTGCATCGTGATCTCGGCGTTGTCGATCGTGACGCCAAGCTGCTCCACCGCCGTCTTGACCTTTTCAAAATTATTCGGCGGCGTCGTGATCTCGACCGACTTGCCGTCGACCTGCACGTCATCAGCGCCGGCTTCGATCGCCGCGAGGCCGACCTCCTCCGGGTCGTGCTTGCCCGCGTTCGCGGCGATCACGCCCTTGCGTTCGAACATCCAGCCGACGGAGTTCGTCTCGCCGAGGTTTCCGCCGAGCTTGGCGAACCGATGGCGGATCGAGGCCGAGGTGCGGTTTCGGTTGTCAGTGAAGGCATCGACCATGACCGCCACGCCGGCCGGCCCGTAGCCCTCATACCGGACCTCTTCCAGCCTTTCGCCGGCAAGCTCGCCCGTCCCCCGCTTGATAGCGTTCTGGATCTTGTCGGTCGGCATGTTGATCTCGCGTGCCTTTTGCATCGCGAGACGCAGCCGGAAGTTGCCGTCCTGGTTGCCGCCGCCCTCTTTCGCGGCGATCGTAATCTCACGACTGGCCCGAGTGAACGCCTGGCCGCGCTTGGCGTCGACGATGGCCTTCTTGTGCTTGATGCCGGCCCACTTCGAATGGCCTGACACTAGGCGAGGATCCCCGAACTACTAGGGAAGTAGACTCCCGGGGTCCCCGCGAAATCGAAGATTTCGTGGGGTGGGAACATGCTTTCGCCCATTTTACTCGACAACTTGTATCCGGACTGCGTGCCTTTTACCCACTTGAACTAGATCCCCGTCTCGCAGCTTTTCCATCGCGTTGGAGATGCTGCGACCGTTGACTTTGACTCCCTGCTGAGCAACCAAACGCCGAATCTCATTGCCACTTTTTGCCAATCCCGCCTGCAATAGCGCCTCGTAAGCATCGGGGGGAGCCTTGAATTTTTCGACTGGGATATCTTCCGGAATCTCACGCTTTCGAAATCTGACGTCGAAGTCTTCCTCTGCCCGCCGTTCAGCTTCTTCGCCGTGCAATCGCTTCACCAGCTGGCGGGCCAGCGCAGCTTTGGCATCGCGCGGCTTCAGCTTCAGGGTCGCCTCGATCTCTGATGGGCTCAGTCCCGAGATCAGCCTCAGGTACTTCTCGATGAGCGAGTCGGGGATCGACATCGTCTTGCCGTAGATCTGCTCGGGAGGTTCGCTGATCCCGATGTAGTTGCCGAGCGACTTACTCATCTTCTGCACACCGTCGGTCCCCTCCAGCAGGGGAAAGACCGCGATGTCCTGGGGTTCCTGCCCGTACGCCTTCTGGATGTCGCGACCGAACAGGAGATTGAACAGCTGATCGGTGCCGCCGAGCTCGACGTCGGCGTGGACGGCGACAGAGTCGTACGCTTGGTTGAAGGGGTAGAGGATCTCGTGCGCTCCGATCGCTGCACCCGCCTTCATCCGTTCCGCGAAATCCTCGCGCTGCAGCACCTGCTGCAGGGTCGCCTTGCCAAGCAGCCTCAGCACGTCCGCGGCGCCCATGTTCGCCAGCCACTCCGCGTTTCCATGCACCTCGGTCCGCTCCCGGTCAAGGACGAGAAAGACCTGGTCGAAGTAGGTCTTCGCGTTTGCGTCCACCTGCTCGCGGGTCAGGATGGGCCGCGTCTCTGAACGTCCGCTGGGGTCACCGATCATCGCCGTGTAGTCACCGACGATCAGGACGACGGTGTGCCCCTCGTCCTGGAACGCGCGGAGGGCGTCAAGCACGACCAGGTGGCCGACGTGCAGGTCCGGTGCGGTCGGGTCCAGTCCGAGCTTGACCCTGAGCTTGTCTCCCCGATCCAGCCGCCCCTTTAGATGCTCCTCGATGTGGATCTGGACCGCGCGCTCACGCAGGCGCTCGAAGAACGTCCCGGTCACGCCCTGATGCTAGGTGACTGGGCTGGGACCGAAGTAGACCTGCGGGTCGGGGGGCAGCGCGCCTCCGAAGAGGAGGACGATCGGCTTCTGAATCTGCTGCACGATCGGGACGGCGACGTGCGATCCCTGGTAGGCGTCGCGGATGCGCTGTTGAAGCGGGTCGAGCTGGGAGCCTCCAAACGGGTTGCCCGCCGCTCCGAGCTCATACACGACGACCACCGAAAGCAGGACGGCCGTGACGAGGCCGATCGCCGCACCGAAGGCGTTGTTGAAGATCAGGGCGGGAATCTGGATCTGACTGTGCGCCAGCTGTGTCGCGGCCTCGACGATCACCAGGATCGCAGTGAGGATCCCAAAGAACCCATAGATCTTGCCGTCAGGCAAATTGAAGTTCGAAGACTGCCCCAATATGCCGCCGGCCTGCACTCCCATGTTGGTTGCGGCCAGCAGGGCCAGGTACATGGCGACCAATCCGATCAGCCTTCGAATCACGCCGGTGAAAAAGCCGCCGACCGTATAGACGATGAACAGCCCGATGACCAGGAAGTCGATCCAGGTCATTCTGTGAAGCTCCTGCCTTTCCCGGTCCGAAATCGCATTCCACTGGGGTCCCCGCGGCGAAGCCGCGGGAGGCCGGTTTCGGACCGAAGCCGCTGAAACGCTCCCGGACCGGGTCTCCGGGGCCGGGTAACGGTTGGCAACAGGACTGGTCCAAATCCAGGCTCAGCGACTGTCGAATGCATGAAGCGCTTCACCGGCGACTCATGTTCTGAACCTAGCCTGGTGTCTTTTCTCCAACGTTGGCTTGATTTCCCCCATCACTTTCTCCACTTCGGCGTCCGTCAGGGTGCGCTCGGGGCTTCGGAAAGTCAAGGTGAATGCGATGCTCTTATGTCCCTCGGGAACCTGCGCGCCATGGTATTCGTCAAACGCGCGAGCCGTTTCGAGCAGCTCACCCGCTGCCTCGTTGATCGACGCCAGCAGCGTGCCCGCGGCGACATGCTCCTCCACGACGACCGCGAGATCTCGCTCGACTGCTGGGAACCTCGGCAGCGGCTGCGCCTTCGGCAGTCGAGAGGTGGACAGCACTGGCTCCACGTCGATCTCGAAAGCCACGAGTCTCCCCTCGAGCTTCACGCTCGAGATGACGGTTGGATGCAGCTCGCCGAGGTACCCTAGCTGGCGGCCGTCGAGGGTGACAGCGGCGCATCGACCGGGATGAAACAGCTCGGCGGCACCACGCTGATAGGTCAGCGACGGGGCTGACAGCCCTCCGACGCACGCGTCGAGCACGGACTTCAACCTGTAAAAGGCCACGCGTCCGGAGTCGGCCGTGCTTCCGGCCGTCGCGACTGCGGCCAGACGCAGCGGTTCTTCGGGCTGGCTGTCCTTTTCCCCAATGCGGGCGAGAAACACCGGCGCGACCTCATAGACGCAGACGTGGTCACGTCCGCGGTCGCGATTCAAAGCGACGACGTCGATGAGCGAGGCGAGGAGCGACGTGCGCAGCGTGTCCATGTCGTCGCTCAGCGCATTAGAGACACGCATGGCGTGCGCGGCGACGCGCAGCGCTTCGAGCTTGCG
>DATNML010000051.1:0-4887 GCA_035602315.1 Candidatus Dormiibacterota bacterium | reverse complement strand
GCGGCAGGCAACGTCGAGCTCGCCCTCGAGCTCCGCGGTGTGAAGCGGCCTGCACGCGTTGAGTTCGCGCGCGAGCTGCTGCATCGCGTCCACCTGGACGGGTTCGAAAAGCGGCTGCCGCACGAGCTGTCCGGCGGTATGAAGCAGCGGGTCGCGCTTGCGAGGGCTCTCGCCCAGGACGCCGACGTCCTGCTCATGGACGAGCCCTTCGGAGCGCTTGACGCGATCACGCGGGACCGCCTGCACGAGGAGCTGGAGCGGATCTGGACCGAGACCGGGCTGACGGTCCTTTTTGTCACCCACAACGCCCGCGAGGCGGTCCGCCTGGGCGACCGCGTGCTGGTCTTCACGAGCCGCCCGGGCCGCGTGGGCCACGAGGTGAAGGTCGACCTCGCGCGCCCGCGCAGCCTCGACTCACCCGAGCTGGCTGTGATCGCCGGCCGGATCACCGATCGCCTGAAACACGAGATGACGCCCAATGGCGAGTGAGCTGGCGGCAGGACTCGCGAGCCGAGACGTGGTGGAGACCACGGCTCGGCGGCCTGGTCGCATGCCGCTGCTTCGCGCGTGGTCCTGGTCGTGGCCGAAGCTCGCCGCCATCGCCCTGGCCGTGGCGGCCTGGCAGGTGGTGGTGTGGACCGGCTGGAAGCCCGACTACGTGCTGCCAGGACCTGGGCCCGTCTTCCAGCGGCTGGCACGAGATCTTGGCAACCCGAACTTCGATCTGGGCGTCGTGATCACGCTTCGCAGGGCGCTCGTAGGCTACGCGATCGCCGTCGCCATTGGCAGCGTGGCGGGCATCCTCGTTGCGCGCATCGCGGTGCTGCGCAAGGCCATCGGCTCGGCCATCCTCGGGCTGCAATCGATGCCCTCGATCGCGTGGTTCCCGCTGGCGATCCTCCTCTTCGGGCTCAACGAGACCGCCATCTTCTTCGTCGTCATCCTCGGCGCGGCGCCCGCGATCGCTGGTGGCCTGTTGAGCGGCGTCGATCACGTGCAGCCGCTGCTCGTCCGCGTCGGTCGCGTGATGGGGGCGCGGGGACTGGGCCTTTATCGCTACGTCATCCTTCCCGCCGCGCTGCCCTCTTTCGTAGGCGGCCTCAAGCAGGGCTGGGCTTTCGCCTGGCGCAGCCTGATGGCCGGCGAGATCATCGGCATCGTCGGCCATCAGCTTTCCCTTGGGCAGCAAATCCAGTTCGCCCGCGACTTTGCCGACGCCGAGCAGTTGCTCGCGATCATCATCGTGATCTTCGTCATCGGGGTTGTCATCGACAGCCTATTCGGCACGCTCGACCGGGGGATCAGGCGCAGGTGGGGCTTGCTTGGAGCAGAGGCATGACGAAGGGATTCGTCGTCTGGTTCACAGGGCTGTCCGGCGCCGGCAAATCGACCATCGCCAATGCGCTGAAGGTTGAGCTGGAGCGGCGCGGCCGCCATGTCGAGCTGCTCGACGGCGACGAGGTGCGGACGCACCTGTCGAAGGGATTGGGCTTTTCGAAGGAAGATCGCGACACCAACATCCGCCGCATCGGCTACGTCGCGCGACTCGTGGCGCGCAGCGGCGGCGTCGCCATCACCGCCGCCATCTCGCCGTATCGCGAGGTGCGCGACGAGGTCCGCTCGCAAACACCGAACTTCGTCGAGGTCTTCGCCCACTGTCCCATCGAAACGCTGGTCGAACGCGACGTCAAGGGTCTTTACAAGAAAGCCATCGCGGGCGAGATCGCCAACTTCACCGGCGTCAGCGACCCTTACGAGGAGCCACTCCACCCCGAGGTTGTCTCCGACACCTCACGCGAGACCCTCGAGCAATCGCTGTCTAAGGTCATCGGCGCACTCGAGCGCCTCGGCCATCTCGATCGCCACGTGGGCGAGAGACTGCCATCCGGGGAAGAGCTGCAGGCGCTACGCGCGGAGGCCCGCACACTGCCGCGCTTGGAGGTCGGCCAGCGCGAGCTGTCGGACCTCTTCATGCTCGCGAGCGGCGGCCTATCCCCTCTAGCCACATTCATGGATCAGCAGGACTACGAGTCCGTGATCTCGACTGGCCGGCTCGCCAACGGACATCCCTTCACCATTCCGATCGTGCTCCGCGCTGAAGCGGCGCCCAGCGCGGAGCGCATTGCCCTTTTCATCGGCGACCAGCCCGCCGGCATCCTCACCGTCACCTCGGCATTCAAGACCGAGCACGAGCTCGAAGCGCGCAGCGTCTACGGCACTGAGGACGACGCGCACCCCGGCGTGCGCGTGCTCAAGGAATCGGGGCGGTGGGCGGTCGGCGGCGAAGTCGTCCCTCTGGCGCATCCGACCTCGGGATTCCCCGAGTACGACCTGACGCCTGCGCAGGTGCGGGCGGTGAAGGCGGAGCGCCAGTGGAAGACCATGGTCGGCTTCCAAACCCGCAACCCGGTCCATCGAGCGCACGAGTACCTGCAGAAGGTCGCGCTCGAGTCGGTGGACGGTCTGCTGCTGCACCCGCTCGTCGGCGAGACCAAGAGCGACGACATTCCCGCTTCGGTCCGCATGAGCTGCTACGAGGAGCTGCTCCGGGGCTACTTTCCACCGGACCGCGTCCTGCTCGCCACCAACCCCGCGTGGATGCGCTACGCGGGTCCCAAGGAGGCCGTCTT
Source organism: Candidatus Dormiibacterota bacterium (assembly GCA_035602315.1). GTDB lineage: Bacteria > Chloroflexota > Dormibacteria > Dormibacterales > Dormibacteraceae > Palsa-870. The sequence continues at coordinate 2,257 of DATNML010000051.1, read as the reverse complement.
CCACGCCATCGTCCGCCGCAACTACGGCTGTACGCACTTCATCGTCGGCCGGGACCACGCGGGCGTCGGCAGCTACTACGACACGTACGCGGCCCACCGCATCTTCGACCAGTACGCGCCTGGTGAGCTCGGAATCGAGATCCTCCGCTTCGAGCACACCTTCTACTGCTCCGCATGCGGCGGGATGGCGTCGACTCGGACGTGCCCGCATCCGGCCGAGCTGCATCGCGCGCTGAGCGGAACAGCGGTTCGCAAGCTGCTGGCCGAGGGCAAGGATCTGCCGGAGGAGTTCACGCGCCCCGAGGTGGCTCGCGTTCTGCTCGACGCCGCGAAAGAGGAAGCCACGGCTTGAAGTACTACCCCGTATTCATCGACCTCACCGGTCAGCTGTGCATCGTTTTGGGCGACGGAAAGTTCGCGGTCGAGAAGGCCGCCTCGCTGCGCGAAGCCGGTGCCAACGTGCGCGTGATCTCGAACCGCGACTACCGGCCGGGCGCCCTAACGGGCGCGCGACTTGTCGTCGACGCCAGCGAAGACGAAAACATCAACCGGCAAAGCTGGGACGAGGCAGAAACAGCCGGCATCCTGATCAACGTTGTGGACCGCCCGGCGCAGTGCCGCTTCATCGCGCCCGCCATCGTGCGCCGCGACCCGCTGCTCGTCGCCATCTCGACCTCGGGCGAAAGCCCGTATCTCGCGTCCGCGCTGCGCGTTCGCATCGAGCGTTGGTTGGGGCGCGAGTGGGGGCCGTTCACCGCGCTGATCGGAAACGTACGCAGGCAGCTCCGCGCGCGCGGCGTGTCCATCTCCGACCAGACGCGTGTCTACCGCCGGATCGTCAACTCCGATGTGCGCAATCTCATCCGGCGCGGGCGAGCCGACGACGCGGCTCACCTCGCAGTGGCCATCGGGCAGGCAGGCGCAAGCAGCGCGGGCCGCGTCGCCCTCGTCGGCGCCGGGCCCGGCGACCCAGACCTGCTCACCTTCAAGGCTCGAGAGCTGCTTGCCGACGCCGACTACGTGCTGCATGACGCTCTCATCGCGGCCGAGACGCTCGCCCTCTGCGGTCCTGACACACGGCTCGAAGACGTGGGCAAGCGTGGCGGGCAGGAAAGCGCCCGCCAGGCCGACATCACCACCCGCTTGATCGAGCTCGCGCGCGCCGGCAACTCCGTCGTAAGGCTCAAAGGAGGCGATCCTTTCGTGTTCGGACGTGGCGGGGAGGAGCTCCTCGAGCTTCAGCGCGAAGGCATCGACGTCCTCGTCGTGCCCGGTATCACCGCGGCGCTCGCGGCGCCCGCGGCCGCGGGCATCTCGGTCACCCGGCGCGGAGTAGCGTCGTCATTCGCGATCACGACCGCTCGAGGCAACCCGGCTCGCCTTCTCGAGCTCGCGCGAGCCGCGGACACGCTCGTGGTGCTCATGGCGCGCGCGGACCTCGCCGAAACAGCCGGCGTTCTGGCCCGAGCGCTGGGAGGATCACGGGCCGCAGCATTGATCAGCCACGCGACGCTGCCTGACCAGCGCTCTGTGAAGGGACCACTCGACCACATCGCCCGCCTGGCTGATGAAGCGGCGATCGAGGCGCCCGCAACGCTGGTCGTGGGAGACGTCGTCGCGGCGACTTCGATAGTTATCGACAGTTTTCGCCATAATTCGACTCAGGGTGGGAGCGCTCAAACCGCGCCTTCGGTCGCCGTGGCTCAGCCTGGGTGAGGCGAGCCGGATGCTCGGCATCACGCCGGCGACCTTGCGCCGGTGGGCCGACCACGGAGACGTCGCCGCCTTCGTGACCCCCGGCGGCCACCGTCGGTTTCCGCGCACCACCATCGAGTCACTCCTCCCGCAATCTCGCAGCCGCCGCCCCCGCCTGGCTGGCATCGGCGCCACGGCCGAGCGGGTCGCCCGCGTGTACAGGCGAGCCAAGCCCGCCGGCCGGCCGGCACCTCCGCCATGGCTGGCGGCCCTTTCCGATGCGGAGCGGAAGGAGTTCCGAGAGCGAGGCCATCGTCTGCTCGCGCTGCTTCTGGAGCAGCTGAACCAGGAGGGAACGAACCCGACTCTCAATGAGGTCGCGGAAGCCGCGACCTCAGCCAATGAGTACGGCCGGCGCGCAGCCGCGCTCGGCGCGTCGCTGTCGGAGACGGTCGAAGCCTTCGTTCGGTTTCGCGCGGCCTTCATTGGCGAGCTCGCGGGCATGGCCAGGCGGCGGCGGCTCGACACTCGCGAGGCCACGGCCCTCCTGGTCGAAGCGGAA
>DATNML010000050.1:0-4243 GCA_035602315.1 Candidatus Dormiibacterota bacterium | reverse complement strand
CATCGGCGACCTGACGCTGAACTTCCTCGTCGGTCCTGCCTGCGTTGTCGACCTCGAGCGAATGGGCGTAGGCGATTACGACCTGTACGGGCCTGAGCACTTCGAGCGCTGGGAGAAGGACACCGGCCTGAGGATCGACCGGGGCGAGATCCTGGTCATACACACGGGCTACCACCAGTTCTACCCGGAGAACTGGACGGACCGCTCAAAGGCCGACGAGACCAGGTACTTCATCCGGCATCCAGGACCAACCCGGGCCTTCGCCGAGTGGGCGCTCAACCGAGGCGTGCGATGGATCGCAGTTGACGCCGGCAGCGCGGACCACCCTATGAACACGGTGATCCGGCGCATTCGCGCCGACGAGGCGGAAGAAGCAGAGAAGAAGCTGGGTCGGAGCCTGGACGAGATCTTCCCGAAAGCCGACTACCAGATCATGCACACGCTGCTGTTCCCGCACGACATCATCCATATCGAGAACCTGGGCGGGCAGATCGACGAGGTGCTGGACAAGAAGATCCAGTTCGGCTGCTTCCCGTGGCGCTTTCAGGGCGGCGAGGCGGCCCTGTGCCGCGCGGTTGCGATCCTGGAAGAGTGAAGCCGCCACTCTTCGAGTACCACTCGCCAACCACCGTCGAGGAGGCGTGCGCGCTACTCGCCACATTCGAGGACGCGAAGATCCTCGCCGGTGGCCAGTCGCTCGTGCCCCTGCTCAACTTCCGCCTGGCGCGGCCGCAGCACCTGGTCGACATCAACCGCGTCGATGGCCTGGACCGGATCTACGAGCGCGATGGCGGCGTCGCCGTCCGAGCGCTGGTCCGCCAGGCGGCGGTGGAGGACTCGCCGCTGGTGGCGCGCGTCTGCCCGCTGCTCACCGACGCGATTCGACTCGTCGCTCATCGCGTGATCCGCAATCGGGGCACGGTATGCGGAAGCCTTGCCCACGCCGACCCCGCGTCGGAGCTTCCTGCGGTGCTCCTCGTGCTCGGCGGCCACGTGGTCGCCCAGTCAAAGTCGCGAGGTGATCGCGTGATTGGCGCGGATCAGCTGTTCACCGGCGTGATGGAGACGACGCTCGCTCCCGACGAGCTGATGGTTGAGGCATGGTTCCCGGCCATCGCGGACCAGTTCGCGATCAGCGAGGAATCCCGCCGCCACGGCGACTTCGCCCTCGCCGGCGCGGTACGCGCGGGGAGCCGCCTCGCCCTCTTTGGTGTGGCTCCGACGCCGGTCCTCGCCGATCCCGGCGATCCCACCCGTGGTCTCCAGCCGAGCGGCGACCTCGAGGCGACGCCGGAGTTTCGCCTGCACCTGGTGCGTGTGCTCGCCGAGCGGGTCCTCGCCGCGTGAAGGTCAACGGCGTCGTTCACCCCGCGCCAACCGATTCCCGCCGCCTGCTTTCCGACCACCTGCGTCACGACCTCGGCCTGACCGGGACCCACGTCGGCTGCGAGCACGGCGTGTGCGGCTGCTGCACCGTGCTTTTTGATGGCGCGCCCGTGCGTTCATGCCTGATGCTCGCGATCCAGGCTGAGGGCCACGAGGTGACGACCATCGAAGGGCTGGCTGCGGACGGTGCTCCGCTGCATCCGGTGCAGCAGGCCTTTCACGAGTGCCACGGACTTCAGTGCGGCTTTTGCACGCCCGGGTTCGTGATGTCGGTGGTCGGGCTGCTCAAACAAAACCCGAACCCGTCGGCGGACGAGATCAACGAAGGCATCTCGGGCAATCTCTGCCGCTGTACCGGCTACGCATCCATCCGGCGCGCGGTCCATCGCGCCGCCGAGCTTTCTCCCTCCCCCGTTCAGGGGGGAGGGTCGGGGAGGGGGGCGAGGCAGAAGTGACGACACGCTGGTTCGGTGAGCGGGTTCAGCGAGTCGAGGACGACCGCCTGCTGCGCGGCCACGGCCGCTTCACCGACGACGTGAACGAGAATGGCGAGCGCGCATTGGAGTCGTACCTGGTGCGCTCGCCCTACGCGCACGCGCGCATCCGGTCCATCGATGTCAGCGCCGCGCGCGCGATGCCGGGTGTGGTCGCGATCTACACCGCCGCCGACCTTCCCTTCGGTCAGACCGACCTCCCGATCCTCATCCCGCACCCAAACCTGACGCACGGGCGCACGCAGCGCTGCCTGGCATCGGAGGTCGTGCGCTACGTGGGCGAGCCGGTCGTCTTCATCGTGGCCGACGATCGCTACCTCGCCGAGGACGCGGCCGACCTGGTGCAGGTCGAGTACGAGCCGCTGCCGGTCGTGATCACGCCGGAGGCTGGGGCCAAAGCTGAGCACCTCGTCCACGACGACGTGCCCGGTAACGTCGCGGCCGAGATGATCCAGGAAGTTGGGTCCGTCCAGGCGGCACTCGCCTCAGCGCCTCGCCGCAAGCGGCTGCACTTCCGCTTCGAACGTGGAGCTGCCAGCCCCATGGAGGCCCGGGCCGTGTGGGCGCGCTGGTCCACATCCGAACGCAAGCTCACCGTGTACGACTCCACGCAGTCGCCGACCTCGATCCGCGGTGGGCTCGCAGTACTGTTCGGGCTGCCCGAATCCAGCGTCGAGGTGATCGCTCCTGACGTGGGCGGGGGCTTCGGGCCGAAGATCATGCTGTTCTACTCCGACGAGCTGCTGGTGCCGTTCGCCGCGATGCAGCTGGGCAGACCGGTGAAGTGGACCGAAGACCGGCAGGAGCATTTCACAGCGGTTAACCAGGAGCGCGGCCAGGTCCACGACGTCGAGGTCGGGTTCGACGGCGAGGGCAGGGTCCAGGCGCTGAGCGTCGATTTCATCCACGACGGCGGCGCGTACACGCCGTACGGCATCATCCTGCCGATCATCACGGCCGCCCAGGTGCCCGGGCCCTATCGCGTGCCCAACTACTGGGTGCGGTTCCGCGACGTCTACACGAATGCCACGCCCACGTCGCCCTATCGCGGTGCCGGGCGCCCCCACGCATGTTTTGTGATGGAGCGGACACTCGACGCGATCGCTGCCGAGCTGGGGCTTGAGCGAGCGGAGGTGCGACGTCGGAATCTCATCCAGCCAAACGAGTTTCCCTACGAGCTCGGCGTCGCTTGGCAGGACGGCAACCGCGTTGTCTACGACAGCGGCGACTACCCGACGCTGCTCGACAAGGCGCTCGAAAAGCTGGGCCCTCGCCCCGCGGGCGATCACATCGGCATGGGGCTCGGCATGTATGTCGAAGGGACCGGGGTCGGGCCGTACGAGGGAGCTCACGTGCAGGTCCTGGTCTCAGGCAAGGTGGTCGCGGCGACCGGCATCCCCAGCCAGGGCCAGGCGCACGCCACCGTGTGGGCGCAGGTCGTCGCGGACCAGCTGGGTGTGGATGTCAGCGACGTCGAAGTCACTGGCGGCGACACCCGGCGATTTCCGTGGGGCGTCGGCACTTTTGCCTCGCGCGGCGCGGTCACTGCCGGGAACGCGATGGCGGTGGCCGCCGGCATGGTCGCCGAAAAAGCCAGGCACATAGCGGCCGATCACCTCGAAGCGGATCCCGCCGACCTCGAGCTGGTTGACGGTCGCGTGCGCGTCAAGGGCTCGCCCGACCGGGGCATGCCGCTGGGCGCAGTCGCCGTCCTGGCCAACCCAGTGCGGTATGCGTTCGGCGGCGGCACCGAAGCCGCAACCCAGTTCGCCTCCCGGCCGCGGCCCGGCCCGCCGCTGCAGGAGGGCGAGCAGCCCGGACTCGAAGCGACCGGCTATTACAGCCCGCCGGGATCGACCTGGGCGTCGGGTTGCCACGCCGCTTACGTTCATGTCGACCCCAAGACATTCCGCCTCGAGGTGCTGAAGTACGTCGTGATCCACGACTGCGGGCGTGTCATCAACCCGCTCGTGGTCGAAGGACAGATCGAGGGCGGGGTGGCGCAGGGGATAGGGGGCGCGTTCTACGAGCGCCTCGCCTACGACGAGGAAGGTCAGCTTCGCAACGCTTCCTTCATGGAGTTCCTCATGCCCTACGCCACCGAGATCCCGGCGATCGAGATCGACCACATCGAGACGCCCTCGCCGCTCAACCCGCTCGGCGTGAAGGGGGCGGGGGAGGCAGGGGTGATCCCAGTCGGCGCGGTCCTCGCGGCGGCGATCGAGGAGGCGCTCGGCGTGCCGATCACGGAAATGCCGCTCTCGCCTCTGAAATTGTTCGAGCTGGTTAAGAGTCCGTCCTGACGACTGCGGCGACGATGTTCCCTCCGGGCGGCCCCTGGTGGGAGTTGCGCTCACCTCCGC
>DATNML010000049.1:0-21546 GCA_035602315.1 Candidatus Dormiibacterota bacterium | reverse complement strand
CCCCGCCGGATCGCTTCGCTGGCTCCGGCGCCTGCCTTGCGGCTGGTGCCAGATCCCTCGCACGTTTCCTTCGGGGCCGTGGACAAACGTAACTCGACCTTCCAGCAGATGGCAATCCCTGATTTGCGTCGCCTGGCTACGTCGTGTAGCCGTCCACCCGAAAGAGGTTGCGGAACCAGCCGGAACGGGTCGTCCGACGTGCCGTCTGGATCCGAGCTCGCATGGTGCCGGGTGCGGACGGATGGTCATCCTCGCGAATGACCTCGTTGCAGAGCTGGATACAGCCGTCACAGATGAAGACACCAGGACCGGCGACGAGCTTCCTGACCTGGTCTTGGCGCTTACCGCAAAAGCTGCACCGCGAGTCTCTCTGCCTATCTCCCATGCCAACAGCATATGCACGAACACACGGTCGTGAACCCATACGTCGAGCTGCACTGTCACTCGAATTTCTCTTTCCTCGACGGCGGATCGCACCCGGCAGAGCTCGCGGCGCAAGCAGCCGAGCTCGAGATGCCCGCGCTGGCGATCACCGATCGTGGAGGGGTCTACGGCGCGGTGAAGTTTCTTCAGGCCTGTCGCAAGCTCGGCGTGAAGCCGATCATCGGCACCGCATTGGAGGTTGAGGGCGAGGAGGTCTTGATGATCGCCCGGAACCTTCGTGGCTACTCCAACCTCTGCCGGCTGCTGAGCTTTGCGCACGCCGATCAGCCGAAAGGCGAGGCGCGCGCAACCATCGCGCAAGTCGCCGAGCATCGCGGCGACCTGTTCTACCTGAGCCCGACCGACGACGAGAGGCGGCTGCGCGATCTGCAGGAGGCGCTGGGCAGGGAGAACGTCTTCAGCGAACTGCACCATCACCTCGGGCCTGCGGATCAGTGGGTGCTCGAGGGCCGCGCAGCGATGGCGAGGCGATGCGGAGCGCCGCTCGTGGCGACCAACGAGGTGCACTACCACGTCCCCGAGCGCCGGCGTCTACATGACGTGCTGGTCGCCATCCGCCATCGCGCCACGCTGGAGTCGGCGCGCCCGCACCTCTTTCCCAACTCTGAGCATCACCTGAAGGGAGGCGAGGCGATGCGCCCACTGTTCAAGGGTCATGCCGAGGCGCTGGCCACGCCGTGGGACATCGCGCAGGAGTGCGACGTGGACCTCAACTTCCGCGGGGTGCGGTTTCCCGGCTACCCGGTGCCCGCAGGCGAAACGCCGTTCTCTTTCCTCTACAAGCTCTGCTTCGAAGGGGTTCGCGAGCGCTACCGACCGATCACGCCCGAGGTCGCGCGCCGACTCCAGCGCGAGCTGGAGGTGATCGAGAAGACCGGCCTCGCCGAGTTCTTCCTCATCAACTGGGACCTGATGCGGTTCGCGCGCGAGCATGGCGTTCCCGGCCAGGGGCGCGGCTCGGCCGCCGACTCGATCGTTGCCTACGTGCTCGGCATCACGCGGGTCGACCCGATCGAGCACAACCTGCTCTTCGAGCGCTTCCTGCACGAGGAGATGACGAGCACGCCGGACATCGACATCGACTTTTCGACGGAGCATCGCGAGCAGGTGATCCAGTACATCTATGACAAGTACGGATGGGAGCGCACCGGGATGGTGTGCAACGTCGTCACCTTCCAGCCGCGCATGGCGATCAGGCAGGTCGGCAAGGCGCTGGGGTTCTCGGCCGAGCTGCTCGACCGGCTGGCCAAGGGCGTGGACCGATGGTTCACAGAGGACGTCGCCGACTCGATGCTGGACGCGGTGCCGCCACCTGAGATGCGGCCGCAGAGCTGGCAGCACTTTCTCGAGCTTTGTCGTGAGGTCATCGAGTTTCCGCGGCACCTTTCGATCCACAACGGCGGCATGCTGGTCACCGGAGAGCCGCTCGTCGAGATCGTGCCGGTCGAGCCCGCGACCATGGAGGGGCGGCGCGTCGTCCAGTTCAACAAGGACGACGTCGAGGACCTGGGCCTGATCAAAATGGACATGCTCGGCCTGCGCACTCTTTCGGTCGTCGCCGAGGCGCTGGAGCTGATCAAGGACGCGACCGGTGTTCGGCCCGACCTCGACCAGCTGCCGCTGAACGACCCGGCGGTGTTCGAGATGTGCAGCGCCGCCGACACCATCGGTGTCTTTCAGATCGAGTCGCGAGCGCAGATGCAGACGCTCCCGCGCACACGACCGCAGAGCTTCAATGACCTGGTGGTCGAGGTCGCGATCATCCGGCCGGGCCCGATCCAGGGGAACGCTGTCCATCCCTACATCCGTCGCAAGCAGGGCCGCGAGACGGTCACCTACGCGCACCCGCTGCTCGAACCGATCCTCAAGGACACGCTGGGCGTAATCCTCTACCAGGAGCAGATCATCGAGATCGCGATGTACGTCGCGGGCATGACGCCCAGTGGTGCGGACGGTTTCCGGCGCGCGATGACACGCCACCTCAACCGGGTCGAGATGTCGTCGCTGGAGGGTGACTTCATCAACGGGTGCCTGGCCAATGGCGTGCCTCGCGAGGTCGCGGACCAGCTGTTCGCCGCAGTGCAGGGCTTTGCGGTGTATGGCTTCTGCCGCTCGCATGCTGCCGCTTTCGCGCGCACGTCATACGAGACGACTTGGCTGAAGCTCAACCACCCGGTTGAGTTCGGCTGCGGCCTGCTCAACAACCAGCCGATGGGCTTCTACCACCCGAGCGTGTTGGTCGAGGATCTCAAACGCCACGGGGTGAAGGTGCTGCCGGTCGACGTCAACCGCTCCGACGTGCGATGCCTGCCCGAGCTCCTGCCCGCCACCCCGCCGAAGGCACACCTCTCCGAGGGCCCTCCCTCCTCCACCGGACCAGCCCTCCCCCGCCGGCCAACCGATTCCAGCCTATCGATCGTGTCTGTTAAAGGGGGGACTCCCCCCTTAGCGCCGGGCCTGGCAGAGCCAGATCCCGGCGAACCCCCCTGCCAGCCTGTTAAGACCATGACTCACGTCATGCGGGTCGGGTTCAACTACGTTCGAGACCTCGGCGAGGACGGACGCAAGGCGATCGTCGGTGAGCGCGAGCTCGGCGGACCCTACACGTCCTTCGACGATTTCCTCCACCGGCTGCGCGGCGCCCCCGTCGGCCCGCGCGCCGTCCGCAACCTCGTCATGGTCGGCGCCTTCGACGCGCTCGGCCAACCAAGACGCGAGCTGCTCTGGGGCTGGCAGGAGAGATGGCATGGCCACGGCCTGCGCCGCGGCATCGACAAACAAGCCGAGCTGCAGCTCAACGGCACCGCGCCCGGGCTGCCCGCGGTCGACGCCTTCGACGCCAACCAGCTCGAGTACCGGATCTCAGATCTGTCCACCGGCCACCACCTCATCCACTTCTGCCGCGAACGCCTGCGGCAGCTGGGCGCGCTGGAAAGCAACAAGCTCGCGGCCGTCGGCAACAGCCAGAAGGTAAGAGTCGCCGGGCTGGTCATCACCCGACAGGCCCCCTCGACGGCGAAGAAGATCCGATTCTTCACCCTGGAGGACGAGTTCGGCCAGGTCAACATCACCATCAAACCGGACGTTTACGAGCGCTACCGGCAGGTCGCCAACCGCCAACCCATCCTGGTCATCGACGGAGTGATGCAGCGCAACGACGGCGTCTATTCGGTGCTAGCGAGCCACATCGAGGCCCTCCAGGGCGTACCCCGACCGCCCCAGAAATCGCACGACTACCGGTAGCCGCACCCTCCGGCAGCGCCGCCAAGGCTTACTTTCCGTAGCCAAACAGGGGTCCTTTGCGCGAAGCTATTGCCGCAGCCCACTGAACGCAGCAACCCCAGAAGGAAGGATCCATGTCCATCGGCAGAGAAATCGAAGACATCGCGCGAGACCTGATCAAGCATCAGCACGACCATCCTCCGGTCCGCGACCTCAACCGCGAAGTCGAACGTAGGCTCACCTTCTCCGACCGCGTGGCCGACGATTTCGCCCGGCTCGTCGGCAGCTGGATCTTCGTCCTGGCCCAGGCCGGAATCATGGTTCTATGGGTCGGCCTCAACGCCCTGAACTTGATCCGTCCGTGGGACAAGTACCCCTTCCTTTTCCTGAACTTCATCCTGAGCCTCGAGGCCGCAGTCTGGGTCTCGGTGGTGTTGATGGCGGTCAACCGCATCGCCGACCGCGACCGGCTGCGCGCCCAGCACGACTACGAGCTCAACGTCAAAGCTGAAGAAGAGCTCAAGGCGCTGATGAACCACCTCATGCACCAGGACGAGATCCTGCTGCAGATCGTCAACCGACTCGACCGCGGGGACCGTGAGCTGAAGCGCCTCGCCCGGCATCTCGAGCAGGCGATCGAGTCCAGCACGCAACCTCCGGCGCCCCGGCCAAGCGGCGCCGAGCGCCCGCCGATCAGCCTGCCGGCGCCGTAGAGCCAACCAGCTGCGCGCCTAACTCGCGCACGACCTTGACGATGAGGTCGACATCTTCCTCACCTGTGCGCCAGTTGACGATTGCCGGTCGGAATGCCACCTTGCCTGCGTAATCGGTCGTGCCGAAATAGACACGGCCGTCGTCCAGGACGCTTGCGCCCAGCTTGCGATTGAGGTCGTCAAGCGCGTTTTCGGGAACGCCGGGCGGATGGAAACGAAAGCACACCACATTGAGCGGCACTTCGGCGAGACGCTCCAGGTCGGGCGCGTCGTCAACCTGCCCTGCCACGCGTTTTGCAAGTCGCACGTGCCGCTCCACCATCGCGCGATACCCCTCTCTGCCGTAGGCGCGCAGGGTCGCCCACACCGGCAGGGCGCGGGCGCGGCGCGACATCTCAGGAGACAGGTTGCCAAACACGGGTCGGGCCGTTGGCTCCGTGCGCAGATAGGCAGCGGTGGCCGAAAACGCGCCGGCGTGTATCTCTGGATCGCGGACGAACGCAAAGCCGCTCTCGTAGGGCACGTTCAACCACTTATGTCCATCGACTGCGACCGAGTCTGCACCCTCGATTCCCTCGACCAGGTGCCGCGTCAGTGGCGAGACTGCGGCGAACAGACCAAAGGCTCCGTCCACGTGCATCCATGCGCCATGAGCACGAGTGAGCTCTGCCACCTTCGCCAGCGGGTCGAAGTCACCAGTGTTCACATCACCTGCGGTTGTGATCACGATCGCAGGCTGTCCGCCCAGGCCTTCCAAAGCCGCGGCGAGCGCCGCCACGTCGAGGCGTCCCGCGGCGTCGCGTGTCAAGATCTTCGGTTGCCGGCGGCCGATCCCGAGCATGCCCAGCGCCTTGATCGCGCTGGCGTGTAGATAGCCGCTCGCGAAAACAGGCACGGATGGCAGTCCCGCGAAGCCCTGCGTGTCGATATCGACTCCATGCTTCAATCCCCACCACCGGCGCGCCGCCGCCAGGCCGACGAAGTTCGATGCGGTTGCTCCGGTCGTCAGCACCCCGCTCCACTCAGCGGGAATCCCAAATAGGTCCTTCAGCCAGTCGAGACTGATCTGCTCGAGACGCAAGGCAAAGGGCGACCCGATCCAGTTGTAGGCGTGCTGGTCCAGGGTTGACGCCAGCCAGTCGGCTGCGAGTGCCGCGGGCGTCACCCCACCGGTGACGTAGTGAAAAAAGCGCGGTCCAGCCGACCTGGTGGCCTCCTGCAGCGACGCGGAGATCAGCTCCGAGATCGCCTGCAGAGATCCCACTCCCTCCGAAGGTAGAGCTGCCTGGGACTGTCCACTGCCTGGGGGGCGAACCAGCGCTGTATCAATCGCACCGAGGTACGCCTCCGCCTCGCGCTGCACCAGGCGCAGAACTGCGTTTACTTCGCCACGGTCGTCGATGGGATCCGGCACGGCCGTAATCTACCTCGAGACCCTGTACACCGCGTACTCGCCGTTGTCGTAGATCAACGTGCCGTGCTCGTCCCAGTAGGCTCGGCTCGCTCCACGCGGAAGCTCCTGCGGACCGATCATCACGTAGTCGACGCCATACTGCTTGACCAGCTCGGGCGTCGATGGATCGCCGTCGAGGATCCGCTTGTCGTCGGCTCCCTTCTGGATGTAGTCAGGCAGCCCGTAGGTCCACAGCCAACCGGGGTATCCGATCAAGATGCGCCGGCCCGCGAGCGTAGGGATGGGGCTGTTGTGCTCGTCCGCCACGACAAAGAGCGCAGTCGGGCTGGTGTGCGTGCGCACCCAGTCCGCGACCTGTAACCCACCCGAATCCGTGAATCGAACGGCGCTGACGCTGAAGTCCGACGCGCGCGCCAGGTCGAGAGCACCGGAAAGGCCGAGCAGTACGAGCAACGTGGAAGCCACGATCACCGACCCCGGCCCACGCTGAAACATGCGGGCCAGCAAGCCTCCAACCACGATGCTTCCCAGCAGCGCCCAGAAGACGAAGAACTTCGTGTTGTCCCAATCCCAGGGCTGTAACACGATGACGTTGGGGACGATGAACCACAGCCACATTGGGGAGAACCACGTCACAAAGCCGGTCGGGATCCAGCTTCGCAGCAAGTGAGCGGCGATCAGCAGCGGGATCAACACCGACGTGTTGCGAATCCAGAACCAGACGAAGTCGGGCACGGCCAGGATCGCGGCGTGCTTCTGCCAGTCCAGGTATGACAGCCAGCCCAGCTCGAAGCAGTAGCCGTGCAGGCTCGGTGCTCCGCCGCAGATGCTGGTGTTGGCCGGCGGCCACATCCACAGGAGAACCGGGACTCCGATCAGCACGGCGGGTATGAAGAAGCCCAGCCACTGGCGGCGCCACGCGAGCAGCGCCCAGAAGAAAGCCAGGGCAACCACCGTCCCGTAGGCGTGCACGTGAAAGATGGGCGTCAGCCCCGCCACGACTCCGGCGAAAACGAAAGGCTGGCCGCGCGCACCGCCTCTCACGGCCAGCCACAGGACCACGAGGAGGATGAGGGCGAGGCTGAAGCCGAACAACGTCGAGCGCTGAGGCACGAGGTAGGCCAGCACCGGGTTCAGCCACTGGTAGTTCAGGTCGCGGTTCAGCGTGTATTCACGCGGCAGGTGCTGCAGCACCGCCAGCCCACCATGCTGGAGATCTCCGAGCAGGTAATAGAAGCCCAGGCCGCCGCTCAAGAGAAACACGAAGACCGAGATCACGGCGGCCGCGCGGCCTCCGGTGAAACGCTGGGCGGCCAGGTAGAGAACGGCCGGGAAGGCCAGGCCGAGCAAGCCGCTCGACAGCACCAGGGCCGAGGTCAGGCGGCTGCCCAGAGGGACCAGGTTCGCCGCCAGGAAATCGATCATGAAGGGATAGCCCAGGTGATGCCCCGGGTCGATCGGATACTCGGGCGGGAAGTTGCGGCCGTAGGCCATCGATCCGGTGAAGCTCAGGTGCGCGGCCCAGTCGCCCCAGATGTTCACGTAGCCCGCGTACAGGCCGGTCGGCGTGTACACATAAGCCTGGTGCAGGAAGTGAACGGTCCAAGTGCCGCACACGAGCACCACCAACAAAAGAGGCCAGGGATGGCCCAGCGATCCGGGCGACGCAAGCCATCGGGTCCGCGCCTCATTGACGTCCAGGCGCAGCCGATCGAGCTGCCACGCCATTGCCACCGCGGCGGCGGCGAGCGCGATGACAAGACCAACCACGACCGTCAGCACCGTGACTTCTCGAACCGCAACCGAAAGCACGAAGCTCGATGCCGCCACCGCCATCGCCCCGAGCACCGCCCCGAACGCGATGCGCTCCTCGAGGTGCAGGCCGACGCCGATGAGATACGTGATGCCGAAGCCGGCTGCCACGCACAGCGCGAGGTAGGTTGCGGCCGCTAGTTCCAACAGAACAGCTGGGGCTGGCTTGGCGGCAGGTCGCTCTTGCAGTTGACGAACCATGTCTTCGGGCCCCACGGAGGAGTATCCGGTCCGAGGAAATACGCCGGCCCCGAGATCGGGAGCGCGGTCCACACGGGATAGAAGTAGAAGAAGAACAGGGCCGCGACAGCCAGATGGTTGACGACGAGCAGCCGGCGTCCGAGAGGTTCCAGCTTTTGCGCCATGTACACGAGCACGAACGCCAGAGCCAGGACCATGAAAATGAGCCCGCCGAACATGTGGTACATGAAGAGCACGCGACTGATGTGTGACCACGGCAAGAACTGCGTGACGAACCCGAGCAGGATGACCGTCGCGGGAAAGCTGCGGTGCCGGATGATGAAGTACGGCAGCGAAGCCACGCAAGGCAGGCTCGTCCACCAGATCCACGGGTTGCCCAGGTCTTCCATCCTCGCGACCAGCTGCTGTCCGGTCCAGTGGTCGAGACCGAGGTTGGAGTACTCCGCGTAGTAAAGCACCGGCCGTGAGAGCAACGGCCACGACCACCACGGCGACCCATAAGGGTGCGTGGCCGTCAGCGTGGCGTGATAGACGTAGGACTGTCTCTGGTATTCGATCAGGTCGGCGAGGTTGTGGAACTGGCCGCGCGCGAAGAACGGATACCACGACTCGACGTAGATGGCGAGCGGGATCGCCACGAGGGCGAAGGCGGCGACGGCGAGGTATGTCGGCCAGTACACGCCACCCGGCACCGCGGGTCCCTCCCCTCTTCCCAAGGACCAGAACGGAGCTCCCCGCGGTCCGACGTGAATGTCCACGTGACGCCGGATCGCCCTGAGAACCAGGAGCAAGACGATGGTCGCCATCGCGGCCAGCACGATCCATTTCGATGCGATTCCAATGCCCAGCACGATGCCGAGTCCCACGAGCGACACCAGGGACGCGTGGGTGGTGCGGCTCTGGATGTGGACCAGGTAGAGAAAGTACGCAAGCAGGATGAAGAAGATCGGAAAGATGTCGATCATGCCGATCCTCGATTGGATGAAGAACATGCCGTCGAAGCAAACGAGCGTCGCGGCCGCGATCGCGAACAGGCGGTTCGGCCAGAGCCGGCGCGACAGCAGGTACATCATCGGGATGCACAGCGTTCCGAAGATGCAGGCGGCGATGCGCCAGCCGAAGGTGTTGAAGCCGAGGTCGATGTAATTGCCGGACGCGCCCTGGAAGTGCGCGCGGTACCAACCGTAGCCCCACATGCCGACGGCGATGATCTCCTTGGCGAGCGGCGGCTCGGGGTCGAAATAGTTGAAGGTGCAGCCGCTGGTCGTAGGCTTGCACTGCTGCATGCCCTTGACGTCGTCATACGCGTCAACCGGGAAATAGATCTCGTCGAAGACCTGGCCGTTGGGCGGTGACAGCCGCCCGTTGTCGGGGTATCCGCGGTTGAACGGATATGCGAGACCGCAGAGCGTGCCCGGGTCGCCCTGAGGATTGACGGGCGTATGTGTCACGCAGTTCGTGATCACAGGCGATTGAAACGGATGGACGAAGAAGTCAGGCATGATCGGGCTGAAGAACCGCAGGACGAATGCGACCGCGGTCAGCGCCAGCACGGCGATCAGGTCCCAGCGGTCGAAATACGTGACGTCCTGCTGGGCGGGTGTGGCTTCGATCTCTTCCAGCTGGTAGGCGCGGGGCCCTTTCACCGCCGCCGTTTGCGGCGCTTCCCGCCACCCTGGTTCTGTCCCAGGCGGTCGGGCAGGCGAGAGCTGATCTCCCAGGCCGCAGCATCGGCGTCCGGGACGGGCACGGCGATCGTGTCCTCGTGCATGAGTCGGGCCCCGAGACGCTTTTTCATCGAGGCCAGCTGGGTCTCGTCGGCGCGGACCCGGATGAACAGCGCCGGCTTGTCGACGTACTGCTTCATGATCGGCGCGATCATCCGGCTGCGACGATCCTGGAAGTGCTGACGGAGCGGCATCGCCTTGACGGATCGGATGGAGTCGTAGGGCAGCACGACCGTCGACAGCAGGTTGGAGATCTTGACCCCGTTCTCCTGCACCTGCACGTGACTGCGGCGCCGATAGAGGAGAAACGCGCCTCCCAGGAGCAGGCCGCTGGGGACGTAGAGCACCCAGATCAGGTTCGCGGTGCGGGTGATCTGGCCCTGGTAGATGAGAAGAAGCGTCATCACCAAGCCCACCGCGACGAGGAAGCCCGCGAAGAAACGCTGCTGCCGCCACAGGTGGTGGGCGTGGAGGTTCTGGTGCCGGGCGCCCACCGACGGCGTTTCACTGCTCAAGTGCTAGTGATTATCGCCGGGCGCGCGCAGGGAGCACTTAGCGTTGAACCCAACCTCGACTTCTCGCCACGGCCTCGCGCCATCGCGACTGAAGGTACGCAGCCTCGTCTCGCGACATCTTTGGCTCGAACTCGCGGTCGAGCTTCCAGAGATCCCCCAGGTCGGCGTCTTTCCAGATCGCCGCACCGAGCCCGGCGAGAAATGCCGCACCCAGCGCCGTCGTCTCGGTGATGCGCGGTCGCCGGACCGGGATACCGAGGAGGTCGGCCTGGAACTGGCAGAGCACGTCCATTACCGCCGCGCCGCCGTCCACGCGCAGCTCGCGCAAAGGTGAGCCCGTGTCGCGCTCCATGGCCTCGACAACGTCGACGGTTTGATACGCCATCGACTCGACGGCAGCCCTCACCAGCTCGGCGCGACCGCTGCCCCGCGTCAGGCCCACGATCGTGCCACGGGCGTATGGGTCCCAATGCGGGGCGCCCAGCCCGACAAAGGCTGGAACCATGAATACCCCACCGCTGTCCGGCACCGAGGACGCGATCGGCCCCGCCTCGGCTGCGCTGTCGATGATGCCCAGGCCGTCGCGCAGCCACTGCAGCGCGGCGCCTGTGATGAAGATCGCGCCCTCGAGCGCGTAATTGAGGCGGCCGGCTCGCCTCCAGGCGACTGTGGTCAGCATCCCGGAGTGTGATGCGACGCGGTCCGAGCCTGTCTGCATCAGTACGAACGAGCCCGTGCCATACGTGTTCTTGGCCATGCCGGCCATCGTGCAGGCCTGGCCAAAAAGAGCCGCCTGCTGGTCGCCGGCGATGCCGCTGATCGGGGCCGAGATGCCTCCGAACGCGTCAGGGTCGGTCCGCGAGATGTCGCCCGCAGAATCGACGACGCGCGGCAGGTTCGCGATCGGCACGCCGAACAGCGCGGCCATCTCCTCGCTCCACGCGCCCTTTCCGATGTCGAACAGCAGGGTGCGCGACGCATTCGACGCGTCTGTGACGTGGTCGCGACCTGCTGACAGGCGGGCGACGAGCCAGCTGTCGATCGTGCCCACAGCGGCGCCGGCCGCACCGGCGATGTGCTCGATCGCCCAGGCCAGCTTCGTCGCCGTGAAGTAAGGATCGAGGACCAGGCCGGTGACCTCACGCACGCGCGGCTCGTGTCCCGCCTCACGCAGCCGGTCGCATACGGCGGCCGTCCTGCGGTCCTGCCATACGATCGCGGGAGCCAGCGGCTCGAGCGTTCGGCGGTCCCAGACGGCCAGTGTCTCGCGCTGGTTCGTGATGCCCACGGCCTGCACGTTCGCCGGCGTGGCTCCCGCGGATTGAAGCGCCTCCTGCGTTGCGAGCTGAACTGCGGACCAGATCTCCAGCGCGTCGTGCTCGACCCAGCCTGGCTGAGGATAGTGCTGGGTGATCTCGCGATAACCCCTCGCACGAATCTCGCCGTCGAGTCCCACGACCGCGGTGGTCGCACCGGTGGTGCCCTCGTCGAGGCTCAGGACGACGCCGCGCTCAGCCACGACTCGGGCCCGCTACTTGGAGGGCTGCCAGGTCCGGTTGAGGCTGCCGGTCGCGTATCCCTCGAGGTCGGCGGAGACGAACTTGTAGCCGGCCTTGCGGACGGCCTCGACCACGCTCTCGCGCTCCGCGATCAGCCGGTCGATTTGAGCGCCATCAACCTCGATTCGCGCCACGTCGCCGTGATGCCGGACGCGCACCTGCGAGAAGCCGAGTGCCTTCACGGCCGCCTCCGCCGCCTCGATCTGACGCAGCGCCGCGACCGTGACCTGAGTGCCGTGCGGGATTCGTGACGAGAGGCACGCGAACGAGGGCTTGTTCCAGTTCGAAAGGCCGAGCTCGCGCGCGGCGGCGCGGATCTCTGGCTTGCCCATCCCGGCTTCGAGCAGCGGGAAGCGAACGCCGCGGCGAATCGCCGAGCCGTGGCCGGGACGGTGGTCGCCCGCGTCGTCCGCGGTGGCGCCGTAAGCGAGATGTTTCAGCCCGAGGTCTTGCCGGATGGGCTCCAGCTTGTCGAAGAGCTCTTCCTTGCAGTGGAAGCAGCGATCGGGGTTGTTGCGGGCGTAGGCCTCAAGCTCGACCTCGTCGGTCGTGACCTCGACGAGTCGCGCGCCGAGGGACCGCGCCATCGCTCGTGCTTCTTCCTGCTCCGACTCAGGGTATGCGGGCGAGCTGGCCAGCGCGCCGACAGCCTGGTCGCCGAGCTCATCGAGCGCAAGCTTGAGCAGCAAAGTGGAGTCGACGCCGCCCGAATAGGCGACGAGAACCGATCCGAAGTCGCGCACGACCTTCCGGGCCTGGTCGAGGCGGGCCGAGTCGTGGCGGTCGAGCTGGATCATCCCAGCGCTCAGCGTAACAATCCCCGCGAAATCAGAGATTTCGCGGGGGCGCTAGCTCGCTCGGGCTTCGGAAGGCTCCATCGCAGGGGTGCCACACCACGCTTCGTAGTCGATCAGCGAGTCGACGGTCGGGTTCTCGCCGCACAGCGGGCAGGCCTTGTTCTGGCGCAGCTTCAGCTCGCGGAAGCTCATGTCCTCGCCCTCGAACAAGAGGTAGCGGCCGATCATGGGCCTTCCGATGTCGAGCAGGTATTTGATCGTTTCGAACGCCATCATGCTGCCGATGATCCCGGGCAGCACACCGAACACCCCTGCCTCGGCGCAGCTCTGGACCGACCCGGGCGGAGGCGGCTCGGGGAACAGGCAGCGATAGCAGCCAGTGCCCTTGGCCGAGTCAAACAGCGCCAGCCGGCCCTCGAACCGGAAGATGCTTCCGTGCACGAGCGGCTTGGCCAGGAAGTGCGCGGCGTCGTTAGCCAGGTAGCGGGTTGGAAAGTTGTCGGTCCCGTCGACGATGACGTCGTAAGGGGTGAAGATCCGCATCGCCGTCTCTGAGTTGAGGTGCTCGTTGATCGCGTCGACCTGAACGTCGGGGTTGAGGCTGCGAAGCGTGTCGGCCGCCGACTCGACCTTGGACCGGCCGATGTCGTCGTGCCCGTGCAGCAGCTGACGCTGCAGGTTGGAGGCGTCGACGACGTCGAAGTCGACGATGCCGATCCTCCCCACGCCGGCGGCCGCCAGGTACATGGACGCGGGCGATCCGAGACCCCCGGCGCCTAGGAGCAATACGCTTGAGCTGAGCAGCTTGCGCTGGCCGGCGCCGCCGACCTCCGGCAGGATGAGGTGGCGGGCGTAGCGCGCGACTTGATCGGGCGTGAGGCCCTTGGCGGCTGACATCGTGCAAGTCAATATACCCAGGGTGCTGTTGCGGTTATTCCTATGAGACACGCCCGGAGCCCTCGGCGAGAGATCCGGCGCCGAGGTGGCCCAGATGCTAGGCGCGGCTGAGCACCGGAGCGAGCGCATCCGTTGATGCGTGAGCGAGGAGCGGAAGCCGCAACGACGCAGATGGGCCGCATCGGCGTCGGAGATCCGCCGAGGGTCTCCGGGCGGGTCTCATATAGTGGGTAGGCCGTGGAAACTGAATACCTAGACGAAGAGCAGGTCATCGCCCTCTACAACAAGGTGCGGACAGGCAAGCGGACCTGGCCGACCGGTATCTGGACGTCGCCCGCGGCGCTGCAGTACGCGGTCACGGTCTTCGATTACTGGATTCACAACGTCATGGGCTGGAAGGGCTGGCCTGAGGCGCGTGGGAAGGTGACGCCGGCGCTGCTCGAGGAGCACCGCCTGGCCGACCTGGTCGAGAGTGTCTTCGTCCCAGAGTTCGGCGACGACTGGCTCGACTTCGAGATCGTGCTCAACGAGAGCATGCGGCTGTCCGAGGACGAGGCGTGGGCGCCCGACGTGGCCGACCGTCAGGAACGTGTGGAGTCGGCTTTCGAGCACGCTTTCGAGCAGCTCATCGGCTCGCCAAAGCAGCAGCCCAAGCTGCTCGCGACCTACCACCGCTTCCGCAATCACCTGCTACGGATGTGGAGCGCTTTCCAGGAGGCTCAGGCCGAGCACGACAAGGCGGAGCGCGAGTCGGCCGAGCGGTTCTGGGCCCACCTGCGCCTTGTCCGCAGCACTCGCGCGCAGGCCGCCGAGGCATGGTCGATCGTGAATTCCGACGACGAGCGGCGCGGCGAGGTGACGATGGTGTGGGGCGAGCCGCACCCGTACTGCCTGGTCGTGCTGGACGACGACATCGAGGTCGGAGGGTGGGAACAGGTTATCTACCGCCTGGAGCAGGAAATCCTGGTCGAGGAGCCCGGCGTCGTCAGCTATGCGGTCTGGCACAAGGGCTTCGTCGGTGAGTACTACCGCTGCGCGGACTGTGGTGAGCTGCACAGCCAGTTCGACGAGGATGCGGGTACCGAGCTCCGGCTGGACGACCTCGAGCCACCGGAAGAGCGCTAGTCGACAGTCAGGGTGAAGTTCTTCCCCTCCCAACCGGTCATGTAGTGCGCGGTCCACGCGAACTCAGAGCCTGACGTGAGCTTGTTGGACGGTATCTCGGCCACCCAGACACCGAGCGTGGTGTCGACGGCCTCGATTTCTTCGAACGTCTGCCAGCCATCAAAGGAGTAGTGCACCGCACCGGGGCGCGGTAGCTGGACGCGCAGCCGGCGGCCTGCCGTGATTCGGGTGATCTGGTGGCGGTGTGACCACACGAACGCAGGCTCCTGCACGTGACCTTCGGTGTAGCGCCGTCGCGCGGGCATCACGATGTCCGGAAAGCCGGCCAGCGCGATCGTGACGAGCAGCTCGAGATATTCGGCGTGCGCCCAGCCGAGCGGCGTCGCCGATCCATTCGGGCGTCCGAACAAAAGGCCGCGACTCGGGATGTCGGGGCCGTCCCAAACCTGTTCCGGAAGCATCAAACCCTGGCCGGCAAACCCTTCGAGCGTGCGAACCAGCTCGGCCGCGGGGAGACCCATCGAGAAAAAGTGGCGCGCGCGTTCGCCGGTCAGGACGGGCCATGGGCGGCCGCGACCGCTGCCCTCCCAGGGCGACCCGTCCTCGTGCTCGCCGTAACGGTCACCGATGTAACGCCGCCAGCTGGGGCCGGCCGGGAGGCTCACTTTCAACGAGGTGTCGACGCTCTGCAGGCTGCGGAGGATTCGGTCGTCCTTGGGCCGGCGCAGACCGTACCTGACCAGCTCGAGAAACTCCGCAGCGATGGCGCCCTCGGTGGGTCGGTGGTCTGGGTCTCCGGCCAGGCGCACGTACTGGCCCGCGGCGGTCGAGCACCAGGTCTCGACGCGGTCGTTCCAGTAGTCCGCCACCGCGCGCAGGTGACTCGCGGCCACGTGCTCACCGGCTTCGTGCGCAAACTCGGCCGAGACGATGAGGGCGGCGATGCAGGCGGCGAGCGTGGAGGGAGACAGTCCGCCGAGATCCTCCCATCGGTCGAGCTGCGTGAGCGGTCCCTCGCGGATGATGAACTGGGCTGCGGGCCGGACCATAACTGGATACGGATCGTGGTCAAGGCAGTTCGCGACGCCCAGCCGCCACGCGAGGAGGATGGGCAGCGCCACCTGGTCAAGCTCAGTCGAGGTCCAGTGCGGCGTCCCGTCCAGAAACCAGTTCTGATACCAACCACCATCCGGTCGCTGCCGTGACTGCAGATGACGGAACGCGCGCAAGGCGGCGGCGCTGTCGCCGGCGTCGAGCAGCGCGGTTGCCATGCGGCAGAGATCACGCGGCCAGACCAGGTGGTACACGTGGTTGCCGTCGTGATTGGTCTCGCCCCATGGCGCGCAGGGCGCCGCCACAAACGCTCCGGCGTGTGACTTGTCCTCCAGGCAGCGAAGCACTGTCAGCGAAGCGCGCGCGAGCATCCCTTCGTCTCCGCTGACCTTCGCCAGCGCCTGCGGCATGTCCGGCTGGGATCGCCATGCTCGTTCGAACGCCTGGCGGATGTTGTTTGCGCCTTTTTCCAGCGTCTGGCGCGCGAGATCCTCCGCGTCGGCGCGCGTGTGGGCGAAGCCGATGGCGATCTGAAACGAGCCAGCCCGGATGCCGATCTCGGCCCCGAGCGCAACGTTGCCCGGGCCCGCCCGATCGTACGTGTAAGTCAGATAACCGTCGCCGTCACTGAGGTCGATCTGCAAGTCCGAGCTGCGGTAATAGCCAACGGTCGCGCGGCTGAATGGACCGACGATGCACATCCACACGTCCTGCTGGCGGATGAGGAGCGCCGGCGGGTGAGTGTCGAGGACCTGGCCGAAGTTTCCCTCAGTCCCTGGCTGCCAGTGTGCACTCGTCTGCATATAAAGACGAACATCCGGTAGCTCGGGCGTGAACGTCGCCGCGATGATCAGCGCGTTTTCCTCCGGGTCGGAAAAGAACTCCTTGGTCAGCCGGTACTCGTGATGGGTGCTGTCGACAGTGAAGCCTGGAACGCCCGGGCTCATCCAGCTGATGCGGTGCTCTCCATCGGCTGCGTCATCGACAGGGGGCGCTCCGCCCGCGGAAGCGAAGAATCGAAGCTCATGGAGAGCCACGCGGTCTAGAAAAGGAAAGAAGACCTCGCTTAGGGCCCCGTCGGCAAGCGTGTACCAGAGCTTGCTCCTCGAACCTGGCGCCGCTCCGAACGCCATTTTGCGGCCGGGACCCCACATTGGCGGCGCGCCTGGTCCTCCTGGAGCCTCCATCGGGCGTTAAGTATGGAGAGCAGGTGGGTCAGATTAGAATCGAACGGCGATCCCGGCTCCGCGGGGAGGTGGCTGAGTGGCCGAAAGCACCCGCCTGCTAAGCGGGTAGGGGGTGTAAAGCTCCCTCGAAGGTTCGAATCCTTTCCTCCCCGCCACTGTCTTTTCTAAACAGCCAATAAAACCTGCGTCAGGCTGTTGCCGGCGCTCTACTATCAGCCTGAGGAAGGGATCATGTCTCATAGACCCGCAGACGGTGCGGACTCGGATCTCGTCGGACTGCCCGACGTCATGGTGCAGGCGGGATCGCACCTGGCCACATACTTCGAATCCGAAGCTGGTCGGCTTCGCATCGCTGTTCCGTTTCTCCGCGATGGGCTCAGGCTTGGCCAGCCGTGCTTCTTGATCGCATCCGGAGACGTACTCGACCGATACATCGAAGCCCTGGAGAAGGACGTCAAAACAGAGCTGGCAGAGGCGAGGCGGCGCGGCACCTTTGCAACAGCGCCGGCTCCAGGCCGCACCGTGGAGGAAGCCCTGGCCTTTTGGGACGAACAGATTGGAGAGGCGCTGTCCAGCTTCGGTCCAACGATTGTTCGGATCGTCGCTGACATGGCCTGCGTGAAGGCAAGCTTTGCCGATGTGCACGAGATGTTGATCTTCGAGCGCCAGGTGGGCGGGATACTCAAGCGCTCCCCGACCGTCGCCGTCTGTCAGTACGACGTGCGAGAGTTCGATGGACCATCCCTGCTCGAAGCCATGAAGGCTCACCCGGATATATCCGATCTCGGCTTTGTGAAGTTCGTCACGTAGAGCTTTTCCCAGCCAAGACACAGAGTCCCGCTATCTAATCGGCACCCGGTAGACTCCCGTCAGTGACGAGTCGCGTTGCCATGGTCCTGGTCCTCGTCATGTTCCTCGAAGTGGGCTGCACCCGCACCTCGACTCCAGTCGCCAAGACCAGCCCGACGCCTACTCCCAGCCCGCTGACCTGGACCGACTGCACCGGCGGCTTCCAATGCAGCACCGTGCAGGTCCCGCTGGACTACTCGAATCGCAGCTCAGGCACGATCGGAATCGCCATCAGCCGCAAGGCGGCGACCGATCCTGCTCGCCGCATCGGTTCTGTGCTGACCAACCCTGGTGGACCCGGGGCATCCGGCATCCAGTTCCTGCGCGGCGAAGCCGGCGCCATGTCCGCCCTGAACACTCGGTTCGATCTCATAGGCTTCGATCCGCGCGGAATCGGTCAGAGCGCCCCAGTGCGCTGCCTCGACGGCCAGCAGGAGGACATCTTCAACGCGCTCGATTCCGTCTTCGACGATCCACAGGAAAAGCAAATCGGCATCGATGCTGACAAGGCTTACGCGGCCGGGTGTATGCAGCGGAGCGCCACGGTCCTTCCATTCGTCGACACCATCAGCGCGGCGCGCGACATGGATGAGATCCGGGCTGCGCTCGGCGATCAGAAGCTCACCTATCTCGGCTTCTCGTACGGCACCTTTCTCGGAGAGAACTACGCGCACCTTTTTCCGACCCACATCCGGGCGCTTGCGCTCGACGGCGTGGTGGATCCCACGCTCTCCCCCAACGATTTCCTCTTCGCGCAGCTCGTGGCCTTCGAGCAGAACCTGCAGGCGTTCTTGACCGACTGCAGGGGGCGCAGGACGGCATCGCCCCCATGCACGTACGCGCAGGCCGGTGATCCAGGTGCGAAATTGATGAGCCTGATGCGGCGGCTGGATACGGCGCCGCTGCCGGTTGGAAATCGCTTGCTCACGCGCGGTCTCGCCGTGATCGGTGTACTCACACCGCTCTACGACCAGAGCACCTGGCCGTACCTCGACCAGGCGCTCACCCTCGCCGATCGAAACAACGGCACGCTCTTGCTGCGGTTTTCCGACCTGTATCTCGGTCGCAATACAGATGGCACCTACAACAACGAGACCGATGCCAACGGTGCGGTCAACTGCATCGACCGGCCGGTGCCGACTGACATCGCCGCCTACGACGCTCTCGGACCAAAGTTCGCGGGCGCGTCAGCTCTGTTTGGGCCCGCCTTCCAGTACTCCAACCTGGTATGTGCGTACTGGCCAGTCAAGGCCACCGGCACCGTGGGCCCGATTACCGCAGACGGAGCTCCCCCGATCCTTCTCGTGGGTGGCACTGGGGACCCAGCCACGCCGTATGCGTGGGCTCAATCTGTCAACCAGCAGCTCGCCAGCTCAGTGCTTCTGACGCGGGAAGGCAACGGGCACGTTTCGTACGACAAGAGCAGCTGTGCCAAAGCGCTCATCAACTCCTATCTGATCGACCTGACCCTCCCGGCCGCGGGAACGGTGTGCCGCTAGAGCGCCTCTCGTAGCTGGCTGCAGCTGCCGGCGTGACGGCCGTGGCCCTGGTGAAGGTGACATCTCCACCCTTCGCGTCCACTGTGATGGTGTCGCCATCGCTGATCTTGCCTTCGAGCCACATCATCGCCAGCGGATCCTGGACGAGCCGCTGAATCGCGCGCTTCAGAGGACGGGCTCCGTACACCGGGTCCCAGCCACGCTGCGCAAGGATCCGGCGGGCCGCATCCGCGACCACCAGCATCACCCTGTGTTCGGCCAGCCGGTTTCGCATTGCTACCCCCCATTTCGATCGCCAAACGGCGAGCCCGTATCTTGGCTGCATGCCCGAGCTACCCGAGCTGGAGGCGCTCCGAATCAGCCTCGCTCCGCGCCTGCAGGGGAAGCTGATCACGGCCGCCACCGTCAACCCGAAGAAAGCCCACATGCTCCGATACCCAGTCGAGCATTTCGCGCACGAGCTCCCCGCTCGTCGCATCGTCTCCCTTATCCGGCGGGGCAAACACCTCGTCTTTTGCACCGAGCTGGGCGCGGGCGGCTCGGAGCGGTGGTTGGTGATCAATCCCATGCTTGGCGGTCGATTCCAACTGGTCGGCGGCGAAATGCCGGTTCCGGCGACCGAGGTCTTCACGATCCGCATCGAGGGCCGCCAGGAGCTCCGATACCTCGACTTCAGGGACATGGGTCGGATCTACTGGGTCACCGACTGCGACCGCGAGGTGCCCGGATGGGCGGAGCTCGGGCCGGAGGCGGACTCCGTTCCGGAGATGGGCACCGACGCCTTCCGCAAGCGACTGCGCCGGTTCCGCGACGAGCTGAAGGACCTGCTGCGGAACCAGGAATTCCTGGCCGGGATAGGCAATGCGTACTCCGACGAGATCCTGTTCGAGGCGAAGCTCCTGCCGCTCCGGCGGCGAGCGTCGCTCAAGCCGGCGGATGAGGAGGCGCTGTTCGAGGCCATCCCGGTCGTTTTGAAGCGGGCGGTCGACGCGATCCTCGCCAATCCCAACTACGACGAGTCAAAGCAGGACCGGTCCTTCATGGCAGTCCACATGAATGGAGGGAAAACCTGCCCTCGTTGCGGCCACCGGATCAGCCAGCTCGGCTCCAACCGCGAACCGTTGAACTTCTGCCGAGGCTGCCAGCTCTAGCGAACAGACCTCCGGTGGGGCCCTCCCATCTTTTGACCGACCCCTCCCCCGCCGGCCAAACCTCAGCTCAGGGTATGGAGCTTGTCAACCCAGGTGGTTAAGAGGCCCGGCTCCCAGCGAGGTTCCCCGCGATGCTGTCCAGCAGCCGCTGCGACGCCCAAGCGATCTCGTCGACCGCCCCCTCGAACGCCTTTTCATGGCGGCTCGATGGCTCCCGGAACCCGCTCACCTTGCGCACGAACTGTCGTGCGGCGGCGCGGATCTCCTCGTCGGTGGCGATGACGTCAGCCTGGCGCAGGGTCTTGATGCTTCGACACATGTCGACAACGATAGACGCCCAGCAGCTCTCGACCCGCCCTACCGTTCCCGGTGCGGCGGCAGCTCCGGCAGGTCGTGCGGCGCAAGCCGCATCGGGTCCAGCCCAGCCCGCTTGAGCATCGCGTCCGCCAACCGGTCGTATCGACGCTCGGCGATGTCGCCCACCGGGTCCGCGCTCGCCGACATCAGCGCGCGGAAGCTGAGCGTCGAGACGGCGCGGTACGCGAGCACAGCCCGCGCTTGCTCCGCACGACCCGTCAAGGACGCAATCCGCACAAACGCCAGCGCCGCACCTGTCTCCCGCATGTCACGCCACCGCCACCCGGCGTACGGCACCATCACCAGCAGGATCGGCGGAATCGCCACCAGCAGGGCGAGCACGATCGCGAGCTGAAAGATCGCGTCGTGAATATTGTGGCCTGCGGCAAGTAGGGGATCGCCTGAATATTTCTTCAGTGCGTCAGCCGCGTCGAGCAAGAACTGCGTCAATAGAGGAATGCCGCCTGGCACGGCGTGACGAAACGACGCGATCCACGAGTTGAAGGTGGCCCCCGTGCTCGTGATCCCGTCAGCGATCACCTCCAGGCCCATCACGGTCTGATAGATCAGAAAACCGAGATAGGCCCACACGATCGTCCACCCGACGGTCACCGTATCCGCCAGCACACGCAGGAAGGCTGGCCAGCGCCGGTCCGGGTACACCTTGATCATCACCCGCGACGATAAGTCACTGGCGACGAATCAGGGTGCGACAACCTCTACTTTGACTTCGGCTCCACCTGAGAAAGCGGCTAGGCGATGGCGTACGCCACCTCGACGGTAACCATCACGTTGAGCTCGCCAATCGGTACCTGCGTCGAGGCGGGCGCGGCCGCCTTGATGTCGTAGCCCGCCGTGGGATAGCCCGAAAACGTAACGTCACTGACTCGCAGCACCTGGCCGAGCTTGACGCCGGCCGCCGCGGCCATAGCCTGCGCGCGCGAGTGAGCATCACCGATCGCGAGGGTCCGGGCTTCCGCTTGAGCCGCCTTGGGGTCCGCGAGTCCGAAACCGACACCGATAT
>DATNML010000048.1:0-20767 GCA_035602315.1 Candidatus Dormiibacterota bacterium | reverse complement strand
GAGCTCGCTGAGGCCGGGCTCGTAGAAGGGGACGCGATGGTTCTTGAGCTGGGCGATCTTCTGCCGGTTGATGTCGACTACGGTGACGTCGTTTCCGAGGTCAGCGAGGCATGCCGCAGTGGTGAGGCCCACATAGCCGGCGCCGATGACTGCTACCTTGCTCAATCCGGGCCGATTATCTCAGCAGAGCCCACATCGGACTGTGGAATGCGGGTTTGAACTCGGTGCGATATCCGCACTGGACTGTGGAATGGGGGTTTGGGGCTGCCTTGCCGGTCGACCCATTCGCCCAGCTCGGCGCGCTGGATCAAGCGCGCATGAAGCGCCATGTCAGCAACAACTACCGCCTCAACCACGCTCAAGTTCCTACTGAGATCCGACAGTGTGCGCAAGACCGACGTCGTCCTAAAACCACGCCGCACCACCACCTCACAATCGTCCAGTGCGGCGCGACGCACGCTGACACCACCCCGTTCCCAGCTCTCACCATCCCCCGGCAGAATCACCTCGATGGGCTCGCACGGAGGGACATCGAGGCGATGCAACCAGGCGGCCGTCCTCCCCGCAAACACTGCGGTTTTCGAGAGTCGAAGCTGGGCTGCTTCGAGCTGCAGTTCCGGAGTCTCAGCGATCGCTGCCCACGCGTATAGGCCTAGACCAAGCCGGCGCCAGCTCGCACCCTCGAGATGCCGGCGGGCGAGGCCTGCGCGCCGCGCTTGCGCGACCGTGAACGGGCCGCGGGTGAGCTCCGGCGGCAAGAGTGCTCTCCGTCCCACGAGAAGAAAGGATCGGATGGATCGAGAAGGAAGAAAACGCCGCCGGTAAAGACCCTTACAAAACCGACTCGTAAACCCTGATCGTCTGGCGGGCCGCTTTCCTCCAGCTGAACGCCTTCGCCCGCTCGAGCCCGGCCCGGCGCCACCGCTCGGGCTCCCCGCTCATGTCCGCCGCGGCCCGGCCGAGCGCCTCCGCATCACCATCCGCGACGAGCATGCCCGCGTCGTCGACCACCTCAGGCAGGCTCGAGTTGCGGAATGCGGCAACCGGGCACCCGCACGCCATCGCCTCCAGGCAGGGAAGCCCGAACCCCTCGTAGCGGCTCGGGAACATGAAGCATCCGGCGGCCGCGTACAGGTCCGCCAGTTCCTCGTCACCAACCCGTCCAAGCAGGCGCGCACCAGGCATGCTCGAAGGCGCTTGCCGGCCGCGGTCGCCGGCCACCACCAGGTTCAGGTCCGGGCGGACCTGGCGCGCCGCTGTCCACGCTCGAATCAGCGACGAGGGGTCCTTGCGCGCGTCGAGCGCGCCGACGAACAGCAGGTAGCCGGCGTCGACGCCCCACCGTTGCCTTACCCGCTCGCGCGCGCCGGCCGACGGCTTGAACACCTCTCCTGGCGCTTCGTGCACGACCCGGACCCGCCGCGGATCGACGCCCGCGAAACGCGCGGCGTCGGCCGCGGTCGATTGCGAGACCGCGATCACCGCGTCGGCGCGCTTGAGCAGGCGCCGCCCGACCCAGAACCGGAGGCGCTCGCCGGCCATCCGCGGTCCTCCCCACGCCCAGGGGATCAGGTCGTGGAGGGTGATGGCCAACGGCACCGGCGACCGGCCGGGCAGGCGCAGGTCGATCGCGTGATAGAGCGACGGCCGGATGCGATCGAGATCACTGCGCAGTGCGACCGCATCCTCATAAGCCGCGAGCTGGCCGTGATAGCGGCGCCGCGACCCGGCGAGCTGGTAGCGGCCAGGCGGCAGCGAAGGCTCGTCCAGCCCAGCGTCGAGGAGGAGCGTCAGCCTGGAATCGAAGCCTTCCGCGATCAGACCGCCGAGCAGGCCTCTGGCGTACGAACCGACCCCCCGCCCAGCGCTCGGACCCTGAAGCGGCCTCATGTCCAACAGCACGCGAGATGAGCTCAAGGGTCGAGCCATCATAATTTGGCCGCCATGGGCTCCCTGGATATGGTCATCGTCGGAGGCTGCGGCCACGTCGGTCTGCCGCTCGCCCTGTCCCTTGCCGACTGCGGCTACAGGGTCGGCATAGATGACGTCGACGCCGCGAAGGTCGCGTATGTCAAGGCAGGCAACGTCCCATTCCTCGAGACAGGCGCGGACGCGCTGCTGAAGAAACTCCTCCCCACCGGGCGGCTGGAGCTGGCATCCGACCCGAGCCTGGTCGAGAGCACCGACACGGTCATCTTGGTCATAGGGACGCCGATCGACGAGTTCATGAACCCGTCGGTCCGGATCTTTGACCGGGTCGTAGACGAGCTCGTGCCGCATCTGAAGCGCACCTCGCTGATCGTGCTTCGGTCGACGGTCTTCCCGGGTACGACCGAGTCTGTCGAGCGGCGCCTTCGGACGGCAGGCATCGAAGCCGAAGTCGTGTTCTGCCCGGAACGCATCGCCGAGGGCCACGCGCTCGAAGAGCTGCGAACTCTTCCACAGCTCGTCGGAGCTTCATCGGATGCCGCCTTCGAGAAAGCAAGCAGGCTGTTCGAGCGCCTCGGCGTGAGCACAGTGCGCACCACTCCGCTGGAGGCAGAGCTCGCCAAGCTGCTCACGAACACCTGGCGCTACATGAAGTTTGCGATCGCCAACCAGTTCTTCCAGATCGCCCACCGCTCGGGCGTCGACTACAACCATGTGCTGGATGCGATCCGGCAGGACTATCCCCGCGCCGCGGACCTGCCGGGACCGGGCTTCGCCGCCGGGCCATGCCTGCTCAAGGACACCATGCAGCTGTCGGCCTACACGCCCGATCACTTTCCGATGGGCCAGGCCGCCATGCAGATCAACGAGGGCCTGCCCAACTACATCGTGGACACGCTCAACTCCCGAAAGTCTCTACAGGGCCGCACCGTCGGCATCCTCGGCATGGCTTTCAAGGGCGAGTCCGACGACCCACGCGCGTCGCTTTCCTACAAGGTGCGCAAGCTCGCCGCGTTCAAGGGAGCGCGCGTCATGTGCACCGACCCCTTCATCGAGGACCCGTCATTCGAATCGCTCGAGAAGGTGTTGACGGAATCGGACGTTCTCGTCATCGCCGCGCCGCATCGCGCGTACAAGAAGCTGGATCTAGCCGGTCGCGAAGTCGTAGACATTTGGGGGATCACAGGCCCAATCCGGCTTTGAAGGTTCTCGTCACCGGCGCTGCTGGCTTCATCTGCGGTTATCTCGTCGCCGACCTGTTGCACGCCGGCCACGAGGTGATCGGGGTCGACAACTTCAGCAAGTACGGCCCGGTAAGGCGCAGCTTCGATGAAGACCCGCACTACCGGCTGGTCGAAGGTGACGCCAAGGACGCGAAGCTGCTGACACAACTCGCGGCCGGCTGCGACCAGGTGGTCGCGGGGGCGGCGATGATCGGCGGCATCTCCTATTTCCACGAGTTCGCCTACGACCTGCTCGCCGAAAACGAACGGATCTGCGCAGCCACGTTTGACGCTGCGATCAGCGCGCATCGCGCCGGCCGGCTGCACAAGATCACCGTCATCTCCAGCAGCATGGTGTTCGAGTCAGCCACGACATTCCCCACCCCCGAGGGCGCCCAGATCACGAGCCCTCCACCTAGATCTACCTACGGCTTTCAGAAGCTCGCGACGGAGTTCTATGCGCACGGCGCGCACGAGCAGTACAGCCTGCCGTTCACGATCGTGCGGCCTTTCAACTGCGTCGGCATCGGCGAGCGCCGCGCGCTCCGCGACCACCAGGTCATGAGCGGCAACGTCAAGCTCGCGATGAGCCACGTTGTGCCCGACCTGTGCCAGAAGGTCTTGAAGGGCCAGGACCCGCTGCACATCCTCGGCGACGGCAGCCAGGTCCGGCACTACACGTACGGCGGAGACCTCGCACGCGGGATCCGCATCGCGATGGAGTCGGAGAAGGCGCTGAACGAGGACTTCAACCTTTCGACTGCCCGCTCCACCTCCGTACGCGAGCTCGCCGAGGTGATCTGGCAGAAGGTCCACGGCCCCGAGCGGCCCCTTCACCTGGTTTCGGATCCGCCGTACGAGCACGACGTGCAGATGCGCGTGCCCGATGTGCACAAGGCAAAAGAGGTGCTCGGCTTCGAGGCCACGACCTCGCTAGAGGAGATGCTCGACGAGGTGATCCCCTGGATTCGCGAAGAGATCAAGGCCGGTCGCATCTGAGCGAGCAGACGCCGGTCCTCAGCGTCGTCATCCCGGTCTACAACGAGGGCGACAACGTCGTTCCCACCCTTCGAGGCGTGGTGGAGCGAACTCACATGCGACCGCTCGAGGTGCTGGTCGTGCACGACTTCGACGAGGACACCACCGTGCCGGTGGTCAAACGGCTGCAGGCCGAGATGCCGGAGCTGCGCCTGCTTCGCAACACGCTGGGTCGCGGCGTCCTCAACGCGATGAAGTCCGGCCTGCGCGCGGCCCGCGCCCAGTACGTCGTGGTCACGATGGGAGACGGGTCAGACGATTCGAACGACATCGACGCGATGTACGCGCTGGCGACTGGCGGAGCGGATGTCGTGGCCGGGTCGCGCTACATGCGCGGTGGCCGCCAGCTAGGCGGGCCGCTCCTGAAGCGAACGATGTCGCGCACCGCGGGCCTGTCTATGCACTGGCTGGGCGGAGTTCCGGTGCACGATGTGACCAGCAACTTCCGCCTTTACTCGAAACGGCTGCTCAACCAGGTGACGATCGAGTCGACGGGAGGCTTCGAGCTCGGGATCGAGCTCACGATCAAGGCTCACCTGCTCGGGATGCGCGTGGCCGAGGTGCCCACGACGTGGCGCGACCGAACGGCGGGAACCAGCCGGTTTCAGCTGTGGCAGTGGTTGCCACGCTATATGAAGTGGTATCGGGCCGGGCTGGCGGGACGCTTCAGGAAGACTTAGTCAGCGGCCGGTAATTGCGCTTGTAGTAATCCCAATACTCGCCTGACTTGAGTGGGCGCCACCATTCTTGGTGCTGCTGATACCAGCGGACGGTGCGCTCCAGGCCCTCGCCGAGGCTTACCCTCGGTTCCCATCCGTGGTCCGTGACGCGAGTGATGTCCAGCGCGTATCGATAGTCGTGTCCCGGCCGGTCGGCGACGAACTGGATGAGGCTCTTCGGCTTGCCCATGATCTCCAGCACGGCCTCCGCCACCTCGAGGCCGGAGGTCTCAGCGCCGGTTCCGACGTTGTAGACACCCCCGATCGGAGCCTCGTGAAGGACCATGTCGATGGCGCGGCAGTGATCCTCGACGTAGATGTAGTCCCTCACCGCGGACCCATCGTTGTAAAGCGGCAGGGGAAGATCGTCGATCGCGTTGGTGATCAGCACCGGGATCAGCTTCTCGGGGAACTGGTACGGGCCGTAGTTGTTCGAACCGCGGGTGACGAGCAGCGGCAGCCCGAAGCTTTCGGCGTAGGCACGCGCGAGGTGCTCGCCGCCCGCCTTGCTGGCGGAGTACGGGCTGCGAGGTTTGAGCGCGTCATCCTCGCGTGACCGCCCAGTCTCCACATCGCCATAGACCTCGTCGGTGCTGACCAGCAGGAACACCTCGTGGCGATGCTTGCGTGCCGCCTCGCATAGAACAGCGGTGCCGCGCACGTCCGTTTCGATGAACGCGAAAGGATCCATGAGCGAGCGATCCACATGCGTCTCGGCGGCGAAATTGACGATTGCGTCGACCTCAGCCGCCAGCGAGTCGACGAGCTCGGCATCGCAGATGTCGCCCTGCACGAACCTGTAGCCAGGCTGGCCTTCGAACTCCACCAGGTTGGCGAGGTTGCCGGCATACGTCAGCTTGTCGAGCACCGTGACCTGCACGTCGGGACGCCCTGCGCGGACGAGGCGCACGAAGTTGGAGCCGATGAAGCCCGCGGCCCCGGCGACCAGGAGCCGGTTCAATGAACGTGGGGTCACTTGATCGGGGGTCCCGCGGTCCAGTCGTACCCAATCGTGGGATCGTCGTGCGGGATCCTGCCCTCGTCATCGGGCGAATAGACGCTCGACGTGATGTACAGGAGATGGCTCAACTCCAGCGCCCGGCACCCGTGCGCCACGCCAGGCGGGATCTTGAGGCAGGTCGCGTTGCGATCGCCCATCAGGAACTCCATCACCTTGCCTTTCGTCGGCGACCCCTCACGAGTGTCGTAGAGCGCGACCTTGACCGCCCCGATCACGTACCACCAGTCGGTCTGCCGCTGGTGGATATGCCATGCCTTGGCTGTGCCCGGGTACATCAACGAATGGCTCCACTGACCGAAGTGGTCGAAGAACTCGTCGGTCTCGCGAATCACCTCGCGGAAGAAGCCGCGGTCGTCCGCGTGCGTGACCAGCTCCTTCAACACCACGCCTTCAATCACGGTTGGCCCCGTGCGCGCGCACGAAATCGTTGACCGCGTAGTACGCGGACATCGACTCGCCGGCGTCGCCCCAGAAGCCTTCGAGCACGTCGTACTCCATCAATCCCTGGTCGAGGTACCAGTTGTTGACGTCGGTGATCTCGAGCTCGCCACGGCCGGAAGGCTTGAGCTCCGGCAGGACTTTCCATACGGTTTCGTCGTAGAAGTACACGCCGGTGACCGCGAATTCGCTGGGCGGCTGGTCGGGCTTCTCGATGATGTGCTCGATGCGGCGGCTGCCGTTGAGCTGAGCTACGCCGAGGTGCCGCAGATGCTCGGGGTCGGCCTCACGCGACAGCACGACCCGCGCGCCACGCTTCTGGTTGCTGAACGCCTCCACGCAGTGCCGGATCGACCGCTCGAAGACGTTGTCCCCGAGCAGGACGACCGCGCGATCACCGGCGACGAACTTTTCGGCCAGACCAAGGGCCTCCGCGATGCCGCCGGGCTTGTCCTGGTAGGCGTAGAAGAGCCGGTCGATCCCGAACTCCTGCCCGTTGCCCAGCAAGCGCAGGAACTCACCTGCGTGGGTGCCGCCGGTGACCAGCATCATCTCGGTGACACCGGCGTTGACCAGCGCCTCGATCGCGTAGCTGATCATCGGACGGTCGTAGATCGGTAGCAGGTGCTTGTTGGTAATGCGGGTCAGTGGATGCAGCCGGCTGCCGGTCCCTCCGGCCAGGATCACGCCCTTCATCACCTACGGGATTCTACTTGTGGCTTCCGGGTAGGCTTGGCTCATGGGAGATCCGCGACCCCCTTCATCTGCCACGACCCAGACTCGGTTTTCGGCCGACGGATTCTGGTGGTGGGACGGTGCGGAGTGGCGGCCGGCGCTCTCGCAGGACAGGCTGTGGCGCTGGAACGGCCAGGCCTGGGAGCCGGCTCGCCTGGCCGCCGCCCCGCCGTCCCGTGGCGGCGCAGGTGTCGCGATCGGGATCACCGTGGCGATCTTTCTGGGCGTGGTCGCCCTTGTCGCGCTGATCACAGTCGTGATCCTGTTCACGATGGGAAGCCAGATCGCGAACGTTTTTTCCAACGTGGTCGCGGCCCTAGGCACTCCGAGTCCCTAGGGGTTGGTAGCCGGCTCATAGCGCGCCCGAAGACGTCGTAAGCCACAAGGTGTTGTGGCAGACTGGCCGCCACAAGAGCATGCCGAGACCCGACAACTGGCCGCGAACGATACTGCACGTCGACCTGGACGCCTTCTACACGTCGGTCCACCAGCGAGACGATCCGAAGCTCCGCGGTATACCGGTGGCCGTGGCGGGGCGCTCGCGACGAGCCGTGGTCATGGGCGCGTCATACGAGGCGCGCGGGTTTGGGGTGCGCTCAGCGATGCCGCTGCACGACGCATTGCAGCTGTGCCCTCAGCTGATGGTCGTGATCCCGGACGGTGCGCGGTATCGCGAGGCCAGCCGGACGGTGCACCAGATCTTTCGCCGCTTCACCTCACCCGAACTCGTCGAAGGGATCGCGCTCGACGAGGCGTACCTCGACGTCACCGCGCGCACCCGGCATGGCACGTCAAACGGCGAAGAGGTGGCGCGCCGCATCAAGTTCCAGGTCCATACCGAGGTCGGGCTCACCGCGTCGGTCGGTGGCGCGACCTCGAAGCTCGTGGCGAAGGTCGCGAGCGGGACTCGCAAGCCGGATGGGCTGGTCATGGTGCAGCCGGGCTCAGAGGCGGATTTCCTCGCCCCCCTGCCCCTCGGCGTCATCCCCGGCCTCGGGCCCAAGACCGAGGAACGGCTGCACTCGATGGGCCTCCGCACCGTGGGCGAGCTCGCCGCGTATGAGACCCAACGGCTCGTGCAGGCGCTCGGCGTGGGCGGCGCTGTGCTTCAGCGATTCGCGCAGGGTCGTGACCGATCGCCGGTGGACGGCAGCAAGCCGGCCAAGACGATCTCGGCCGAGACGACCTTCGACCAGGACGTCAGCGATCGCGGGGAGCTGGAGAAGGCGCTGCGCGACCTGACCGACCGCGTGGTCGAGCGGCTGAAGGCTGAAGACGTGCGGGCGCGGACGATCTACGTGAAGCTGAAGCTGCCGGACTTCAGGCTGGTGAGCCGCCAGGTGAGCCGGACGAGCCCGACCGACGACGTCGAGACGATCTTCCGCGCCGCGCGTTCGGCGCTGGAGAAGTCGCACGTTGAGTCGCGGCCGGTGCGCCTGATCGGGGTGGGGCTTTCTGGCCTCGAGCACCCGCAGCCCGACCTGCAGCTAACGCTCTTCGACTAGGCGCCGTCCGGTCGACGACCGGGCGCGGCAGCGCCGCGAGGACCTCGCCCACCGTCGTCCAGCCAAGCATCTCCTTCGCGCGGCCGATCAGTGCGCGAAAGACCATGGCGGTCGCGCGCGCGTCATCGAGAGCGGCGTGCGCCGGAGTCACGTCGAGACCTAGCACCTCGACGAGCTTCGCCAGGCCGGGGGTCTGGCCCTTCGGCAGCTCGAGCACGAGTCGCGCCAGCGCGGAGGTGTCGATGATCGGGTGCGTGAGCGGGCTTTCCAGACCCCGGCCCACGAGCCAGGTGTCGAATGCGTCATGGCTGTGCTCGACGAGCACGGCGCCGTGCGCGAAACGTAGGAACGCGCGGCGGGCATCGCGAAACTCCGGCGCGCCTATGAGCATCGACCGGTCGATGTGATGACGGCGGTGCGCGTACGGGTTGATCGGCGCCTGGCAGTCAACCAGCGTGTCAAAGAAGGAGAGCGGCCCGTCGAGCCTGAAGCGCTCGGCGCCGATCTCAAGGACGAGGAATGGGGAGTTGCCCGTGGACTCGACGTCGAGTGCGACGAACTGTGCCTCTTCGAGCCGCGTCTCCGGTTTGACCTCCGGGGCGTCGACCGCGATCTCTTCCCACGGCACGCGCTCCACAGCTCCGCGAGGTTTCAGGAAAACTGGCTTGGGACTCATCGGGCCTGCGCCAGCGCACGCCGCGCCCAGCCGATCTCTTCTTTGGTCAGCGCACGCAGCAACAGCACCGCGGCGCCGTACACCACCACCCCGACCACCACTGGGATCGCGATCGCCAGTCCGTGCTGATCCCGGATCGGGAAGACGGCCGCGCCCATGACGAGCCCGGCCAGCACGATGCGCCAACTGAGCTGCCCAACGGGGATGCGGCCGATGTGCCGCGCGGTCAGGATCCAGCCGGCAACGCCCAGGACGATTTCTGTCATCACCGTGGCCCAGCTTGCTCCTCGGTAGCCGAAGGATGGGATCAGTGCGAGGTTCAGTGCGACGTTGGCGACCAGACTCCATGCCGCTGCCCACGTGAAGGACGACTGGCGGTCGGAGGCGCTCAGCGCGCCGATGAAGGCGTTGTTCACAAAGGCGAGCCCGGTCCCGAGCGAGAGGATGCGCACCGCATCCGCCGATTGGTCGTAGAGCAGTGCGTGGCTCAAGGGGTACGCGAGCACGAAGATGCCGACGCTCATCGGCCAGCCGATCAACAAGAGCGCCTTGTAGAACCGGTTCAGGGCGTCGAGCAGTTCGGAAGGTCGTTCGCGATGGTAGATGGACAGGACCGGAAACACGGTCGAGAGGAACGTCATGGGAATGAAGAGAAGCGACTCGAAAGGCTTGTACGCGGCCCCGTACCAACCCGCCTCGGCGTGCGGGCGCAGCGCATACACAAGCGGCTGGTCGATCTTGAAGTAGAGGATCGTAAGCACGAACGTGAAAGCAAACGGCATTCCCTTCCAGAACCACTCACGTATCAGTGGAACGTCAAAGCCCCACCCGACCACCGCGATCCGCTTCGCCGCGAGCACGATCGAGAAGTAGATGCAGCTGAATCCGTACTGGGCTGCGTACGCCCAGATGTAGTAAGTGACGCCGCGTCCGCTGTTGATTCCATAGAGCACAAGCGCGAGTAAGACCAGGCTTTCAAGCACCACGGCGATTGCCTCATAGCCGAGCCTCTGCACCGCGTACAGGCCGTTGCGCAGGAGGGTCGAATAAGAGGTCAGCACCATGAGCCCGAAGGCTGGAAGCAGAAGACTCTCCAACCCGGCGAACACAAGCGCGGCCGCGAGCAGCCCAAGGCTGACCACCGATAGCAGGAGCCGAACTGACATGACGTTGCGGAGGTAGCGCTGGATCTCAGCTGGATGACGCGCGCCCTCCCGGACGAACAGAACGTTGAAGCCGAGGTCCAGCACGACGCTGACGATGGCCGTGAAGTTCACGAGCGTCGCAAAAGCCCCGTATTGGGCTGGGCTGAGGTGCTTGATCATCGCCAGGACTGTGACAAGCGCGACCAGACGCGCCGCGACCTTTGCGGTGAGGACGAGGACCGTGTTGCGCAGCGCTCGGGAACCGAGCCCGGAGCTCGGCGCCGGGAGGTCGGGCGTCAGGTCGTGCTCAGGCAACTCGGACAAGGTATATGAGCGGAAACCTCGAAGGTTTCCGCTCATCGGCTGTTTGGCTTCGCCAAAGAGCCTGCTCACCTTCCCCGGGATCGGATTTACTGAAAGAACTCCTGGCCGCGCTGGGTGGCAAGAAGGACAAAGTCGCAGCCGGGGTAAACCCGGCTGCCCTGGCCACGCCCGCTAGACTCCAGACCCGATGGCAGAGCGGATGCGGATCCTCAGCGGCATGCGCCCGACAGGGCGCTTTCACCTTGGCAACTATCTCGGCGCCGGGAAAAACTGGGTCAGCCTGCAGAACGAGTACGACTGCTACTACTTCATTGCCGACTACCACGCCCTTACCACCGAACCGGACGGTCGCACCGTCGAAAGCAAGGTGTTCGACCTCGCGGCAGACCTGCTGGCGGTCGGGATCGATCCCAAGCGCAGCGTCCTTTATCTTCAGTCGCAAGTCCCGGAGGTCGCGGAGCTGTCTCTCATGCTTTCGATGGTCACGCCACTGAGCTGGGTCATGCGCACACCGGCCTTCAAAGAAAAGGCGAAGCTGCGCCCGGACAACGTAAATCTCGGGCTGCTGTCCTACCCGATCCTCCAGGGTGCGGACATCCTGATCGTCAAGGGCATCGGTGTCCCAGTCGGCAAGGATCAGCAAGCTCACGTGGAGCTCGTCCGCGAAGTCGCGCGCCGGTTCAATCGCATCTACACGCCGGTGTTTCCTGAGCCCCGTGCACTGCTTACCGAGACAGCGCTCATCAAAGGCACCGACGGCAAGCAGCGGATGTCGAAGACCATCGGCAACATCGTCGGGGTGACGGACGATCCCGAGGTCATCCGCAAGCAGGTGATGAGCATGGTCACCGACATCAAGCGGCCGCGCAGAACAGATCCCGGCCACCCGCGCACGTGCAACGTCTGCGCTTTCTACAAGCTCTTCTTCGACGACTGGCAGCACTACTGGGACCTGTGCCGCAAGGCGCAGATCGGCTGCAACGACAAGAAGAAGCTGCTCGCCGAGCGGATTATTGAGACCTTCGGGCCCTTCCGCGAGGCCCGAGCCGAGCTCAGCCCAGAAAAGGTAGCGGGCATTCTCGACCATGGCAGTGAGACCGCCCGGGCCGTCGCCCGCCACACGATGGCCGAAGTACGCCAGGCGGTGGGTCTACCCCCCTTACGTTAGGCCCCGCCAGGGGGATAACATTTGGGCCGGATGGCAGACGCTGCGGCGCTGAAACGGGTTACCCGTCGCACCTTCTTAGGTTGGTGGCTGGCGGCCCTGATGGCAGCGATACCGGTCGCGGCGGTTGCCCCGTTGCTCGTTTACCTCTGGCCGCACCCTCCCAAGGGCCAGAAGAAAGGAATTCTGACGGTCGCCCTCGACAAGCCGATCGCCCAGCTGAACGACGGTGAGGCGCTCAGGTTCAACGCGCCGGCCAGTCCCAACTCGGCGTTCATCATGGCCGACGGGGGAGGTGACAACGCCGCCGGCGAGCTGGCGTTCGCCGGCTTCGCCGTGAAGAACCAGGGTAAGGTCGAGGTCTTCGCCATCAACTGCTCGCACCTGGGCTGCTCAATAGCGTTGAACAAAGACGCAAACGGATTCGACTGTCCATGCCACGGCTCCCGCTTCCATCTGGATGGCACCGTGCTGCGCGGCCCCGCGCCCGCCCCGCTGTCACACCTGACGTGGAAGCAAGGTTCCGATCCCACAACCATCGATGTCGACGGCATCGTCTTAGGGTTCTAGGAATGGCGATCCCACACCCACGCGACATCCAGCTGGCGGTGGTGAACTGGCTCGATGCGCGCTACCCCTTCACAAAAGCGGTAGAAGAGTCGATGTACCAGCGAGTCCCGAACTTCGCCAACGCCTTCTACTACTGCTTCGGCGGGATAGTGTTCATCCTCATCGCCTTGCAGCTGGTGACGGGAGTTTTCCTTTCCTTCTATTACGTGCCCGACGCGGGGACTCCGGGTAACTCGCCGGCTTACAACAGCGTCCTCTACATTCAAAACACGCAGTACCTGGGCTGGCTCGTCCGTGGCGTCCACTTCTGGGGCGCCAACATCCTGATCATCATGGTCCTCATCCACATGTCGCGCGTCTACTGGACCGGCTCCTACCGGGCGCCGCGTGAGCTCAACTGGATTGTCGGTGTGATCATGCTGCTGTGCATCCTGGGGCTCTCGCTGTCCGGCTACCTGCTCCCCTGGGACAACAAGGCCTACTTCGCGACCGAGGTCACGATCAAGATCGGCGGGTTGACCCCGCCGCCGCAGCTCGGCGCCTTCATCCGGGAGGTGCTCTCGGGCGGCCCGGTGGTCGGCCCGGCCACCCTCCAGCGTTTTTTCACGCTCCACGTTTTCCTGCTGCCCGGCCTGATCGTCCTGCTGATGTACGTGCACTTCCGGTTCATCCGGGCGCACGGGATCGCGGAGCCGCTGTGAGCGAAAAGCTCATCCCGAAAGAGGGTCCCGGGGCGACGATCGCCACCAAGGAGATCCCGATCATCGAGGTGGACGAGCACGCCGGCCACACCCTAGAGCCGGAGTGGAAGCGCCTGCCGATCGGACCCGACCACATCCTCTACCCGGTGCTGGTCGGGCTTGCCCTCTTCCCCATCCTCATGGGCGACGCGGGCCACCACCTCGCCGACGACATGCCGGACGACGAAACCCACCCCTTCTTCCCGGACCATTTCTGGCCCTACCCGATCATCATGGTGGTGATCCTGGTCACCGTCGGCCTGCTCTCATTCTTCGTGCAGAAGAACCTTCAGCTGGAGCCTTCGGCCGACCCACGCGCGGTCACCATCCCGCGACCGGACTGGTACTTCCTCTTCCTCTTCCAGATCCTGAAGCTGGGCCCGGAGACCATCATGGCGCTGGGCACCCCGGCGGTCATCGTTGGGGCCTTGGTGCTGTGGCCCTTCATCGACTCCATCGCGGGGCCGCGGATCGCCAAGCGCCTGGGCTGGAAGAAGTGGCCGGTGCCGGGCCGGAACATCTACACAGGTACAGGTTGGATCCTTTTCATCGCCATGCTCGTGGGGCTCACGCTGTGGGCGCTGGCTGGACCGACTGTCTGCCTACCGTGGGCCCCGTCCGTCTGCGGAGCCTGACATAAAGAGGGAACTGAACCGTTCCGGTTCCCTCTCATCGGGCCTCTCAACGGCCGCTAGCGGTTAACTGGCTTTCGCCGCCAACTCGGCCGGATTCGAGGCCCTGCACTCCCTCCAGTTATGGATGGGATTCCAAAGTTGGTCGTTCCATGCGACGTTGGGAGGGTTGAAGACAAAGTCGCGGCCGAGGTGAACTCGGCCGCCCATGGCGGGCTAGCGTCGCTCCTTACGTTCGGCTGTCGTAGAGCTGCTTCGTCAGCTCGATCTGGGCGAGATGCTCCCGGACGTGCCCATAGTTCGAGATCAGCCAGTTGAGCCCCGGCCGCGGGGGCCTGTCTCCACGCGGCCTCATCTCAGTGAGGTCGGCGGCGGTAATGGCACCGAGATGCTCATCCAGTTCCCGATCGGCCTGGTCGAGCAGCGCGAGCAGGTCGGCGGCATCCGCCTCCGCCTTGAATTCCGCCTCCCGGTCGCGCTCGGTCGCCAACAACCGCACGGCGCGGATCATCTCTCGCTCAGCGCCGAGCGCGTGGGAGACGAGCACTGCGATCGAGTTGGCCAGCGGAAGGGGCTTCCAGTTGAGCGTGCCCACGTCCATGTCGCGGACCTGTTCGCGCATCGCGGCGTGTACGGCATGAAACAGGTCCCCGATCGTCGTCGCAACAGTTCTCGCGCCGGCTTGGTCCATCGTCAAACCTTCTCTGTCACCCGGTATTCGAGGTAGCGGCCAAACAGTAGTCGCGTGTGCGCTTCCAATGCAGGCAGCACGCTCATGACTAGCCCCACGATCGGATACAGGAGGTACTGGAAGTGCACGGCTCCCTTCTTCCACAACGGCCAGTTCGCCGGCTTCGGTGGCAGCAAGAGGGTCTCGAAGTAGAGGAAGAAAACCACAGTTGACAGCGTCGTCGACAGCAGGATGCCTGAGTACAGGAAAAGTGTCTGTCCCAGGTCGGTGAGCGAGA
Source organism: Candidatus Dormiibacterota bacterium (assembly GCA_035602315.1). Taxonomy (GTDB): domain Bacteria; phylum Chloroflexota; class Dormibacteria; order Dormibacterales; family Dormibacteraceae; genus Palsa-870. The sequence goes on along the minus strand of DATNML010000048.1, from coordinate 5,939 downwards.
AGTCAACGCTGACCCACAACGGAACCGACGCTCCAAACATCAGAAGGAGCGGCAGGAAGATCCAGTTGAGGTGGTTGAGGAAGAGGTTCATGAAGCGACGGAAGCGCAGCACGGGCGGTATCTCGGGGTGCTTGAACAGGCGCGCCAGGACGTACGGCACATCCGTGATGCCCCAGGCCCAGCGCTTGATCTGGTTGTACTGACTTGTATGTGTTGCCGCGTAGTCACGCGCGTGCGGAGAGTCGCCGTAGATCGGGAGGTACACCGACTTGACGGAAAACCTCTTGCCGAAGGTGAAGAAGGCCTTCCAGTAAAAGCGCGAATCCTCAGGAATCACGTCTTTGTCCCAGTAGCCAACCTTGCGTACGAACTCCAGGCTGCACGTGTAGCTGCTGAACGCAACCAGGCGGTGCGGGCGAGAGTGCAGGAACATCTGCCACTGCGAGGTGCTGGCGGACATGATCCGCACCGCCATCGGAACCTGCCAGTAATTGTTGTGGAACAGCGGGACCGGCTGCCAGATCAGGTAATCCCGCAGCGGTTCGCGGGCGTGGTGCGCGCTGATCCACGCGAAGTACTGCGGGTGGACACGGTAGTCCGAGTCCAGGTCTGTGATCAGCACCTGGTCGAGGTTGTAACCCTCCTCCGTCAGGACCCGCACCATCCAGCGCCCGCCCCAGTTCATCGCCGCCGATTTCCCGATCACGATGCCCGGCTCGAGCGGATCCTTGATGTGGTAGAAGCCCTTTAGCTGGCCGCCGAACTTCTCTTTCAGCCGCGCGACGTTCTCCCAGCCCGGCTTGTCCGTCTCTCGCGTGATGATTCCAATCAGCTTCAGCTCAGGCGGGTAGTTCGCGTCGACGATGGCCTGCACGGTGCGCTCCAGCACGTGGTACGGCTCGGTATAGGTCGGGATCACACACAGGTGGTAGTACTGGATCGGGTCGTTGCCGCCTTTCGTCTGCTGCTCGTGCGCCAGGGCGAGCCAGTCCTTGGCCATGTCGCGCCGCATCCGCCACAAGGTGCTGTAGACGCCGGTCACGACCGTAACCGAGCGCACGAGCCAGTAGATGTCGAACAGCAGCACGGTGAGGGCGACTACGAGGGCGCCGGGCGACTGGAAGATGATTGGAATCCAGGCCGGCGCCAGGAGCAGGATCCAGGTCACGAGGCCGGGCGCCGCCTCGAACAGGCGCGCTCCGAACTGCCTCAGAGCGACCTGGACCGCCGTCGCCTGACGCTCCGCCGGGACAGTGGCCATGAGGCGATTATGCCCGCGCACCCGGTTCGGGAATAGGCGAGTGGCCGGCAGCTTTGTATTAGGTATGGAAAACATGAAGCATTTCGACGGCCCGGATTTCGAGGCTGACGTGCTCAAAGCCAGCGAGCCGGTGGTGGTGGACTTCTACGCCGACTGGTGCGGACCGTGTCGGATGATGACGCCGTTGGTCGAGCAGCTCGCGGCCGAGTACGCCGGCAAGGTGACGATCGGCAAGCTGGACGTGGACGTCAACCAGGACATCGCCATCCGCTACGGCGTGATGGGGATCCCCACCCTCGGCCTGTTCCGAGACGGCCAGCTGGTAGACCGCCTGGTCGGTTATCCCGGCGGAGCGGCCCCGATCAAGGCCTGGATAGATAAGAATGTCGCGAACGTCAACGCAGCTGAGTCAGCGGCGGTAGCCGAAAAGGCAGCCACCAACTAACCGATCCGAGGACGCAAGAGCGGCCGGGGGAAATCCCCAGCCGCTTCTCTTTTTCTCACCAGCACCGCGAGGGCGACCGGGCTTAGCCCGGTCGCAACTTTGTCCCCAAGCCTGCCAAACGTGGCAAGGCTTCAGCTTCCTAAATCAATCCAATCGATATACCGGAATGGGAGCAGCCCCGTCGGCGAAGCCGACCGGGCGATGAGGGAAAACCATCCGGGTTTTCCCTCATAAGTTCTTAATGGCCCCACATGGCTCTTTCGGCGTGTTGGACGGTTTCCGCGCCGTGCTCGCCGGTGCGAATACGGACCGCGTCCTCGACGCCGATGACGAAGATCTTGCCGTCTCCCACCTCGCCCGTGCGGGCGGCGACGGCAATCTTGTCGACCACTGTCTTCGTGATTTCAGAGCGCATCACGGCTTCAATTTTCAATCTCGGACGGAGTGAGATGTGCACTGCCGCCCCGCGGTACTTCTCCGTGTAACCGCGCTGCGCGCCGCACCCCTTGACCTCCGTGACGGTAACTCCCGACACGCCGCATTCGTCGAGCACGTCCTGGACCTCCTGCAAGCGTTCGTGGCGAATGATCGCAACGACCATCTTCATGCTGATGCCACCCCTTGCGGTGCCGACACCGGTTCATGTGCCCCATGCGGATTGACGGTCGGTGTGTCCGCGGGGCGATAGACCCCGCCGGGCACCGGCATGAACGATTCCGGATAACCCCACATGCCGTGCTCGCTGATGTCCAGGCCTTCCATCTCCTCACGGGCGGAGACGCGCAGGCCGACGGTCTTCTTGATGATCCAGAACAGACCGTAGCTGAGCACGAACACAGTCACGAAGGAAGCCGTGACCGCGATCGCCTGGGCGCCGAGCTGGTGGAAGCTGCCGGTGTAGAACAGGCCGCCCTGGCCGACGCCGTTGAACTTGGCCAGCGCAGGCGTCGTGAACAGGCCGCAGCTGAGGGTGCCCCAGATTCCGGCAAGTCCGTGAGCGGGGAGGGCGCCCACCGGGTCGTCGAGAACCCGGTCAAGGGCGAGCACGCCCACCACGACGATGACTCCGGCGACCATTCCGATGACGATCCCGGCCCACGGCTCAACGTAGCCCGAGGGCGCGGTGATCGCGACCAGCGCAGCGATGGCGCCGTTGCCGATCATGCCAACGTCCATCGTCTTGGTGATCAGGTAGACCGTGGCGAGTGCCGCCACCGCGCCACCCGCGGCCGCAAGGTTGGTGACCACGACGACGTCCGCGAAGTGCAGGTTCGTCGCGTTGAGAGTTGAGCCAGGGTTGAACCCGAACCATCCAAACCAGAGGATCAGGACGCCGAGCTGGGCCAGTGGCATGTTGTGCCCAGGGATCGCGTTCGACCTCCCCTTCTCGTACTTGCCGATGCGTGCGCCGAGCAAGAGAAGGCCTGCCAGCCCTGCCGTCGCGCCCGTCAGGTGCACCACGGTCGAGCCGGCGAAGTCCTGGGACCCGAGCGTCGCCATCAGGTAGCCGCCACCGAAGAGCTGGTGGCTGATGAGTGGATAGATGAATGCCGCGAACGGAATGCCGAACAGGATGTAGACGATGAACTTCGTGCGCTCGAGCATGGTCCCCCACACGATCGCCAGGGAAACTGCGCAGAACACGAACTCGAAGAACCACTTCCCGGCTGCGGGCACTGTGCTGGCGGCGATCGCCGGCAGGTCCATGGTCGAGCCGGGGCTGAACGTTGGGAAGAAGCCGCTTCCGCCGATGAAGGCGAATGCCCCGCCGGCTCCGAACGCAAGCCCGAAGCCCACTCCCCAGTAGGCGATCGAGCTGACGCTCAGGTTGGTGATGACCTTGGCCACGACCGTCCCGACATTCTTCATGCGGCTGAAGCCGACCTCGAGCATCGCGAAGCCGGCCTGCATGAACATGACGAAGCAGGCGGCCACGATCACCCACACGGTGTCAGCGGCCACGCCCGCAGCCTGGGTGGCCGTGGGGTCGTCGGCGGCATAGGCGGCCACCGGAATAAGAGCCGCGAACAGCGCAATGCCTGAAGCTAACCTCAGCTTGTGCAACGGACGTCACCTCCCGAGTTGATGGGCTCAGGTTAGGGTCGATCCGGCCACCACTCCCACGTGTGGTTCACACAAGATTGCCACTGCTCTCTAGTGCAGCTCACCTGATTTGAACCCAGCTGTGGATATCTTGTGTCGTGTCACTCGCACGTAAAAGTCGCCTTTGGACTCGTGCGAGCCACACCGTGATGTGAGCCATGGCCCACCGCTACTCTCACGGTGGACCCGTCAAATTCCAGAAGGCCAAGGGTTCATGGAGGGTGTTCATGGCGATTCAGACGAAGTCGGGCAGCAAAACGAGCCCGAAAGAGGTGATCGAGCGCGCGAAATCCGAGGGCGTCGAGGTGGTCGACGTCCGCTTCATCGACCTGCCTGGTACGTGGCAGCATTTCAGCCTGCCGATCGGGGAGCTCGAGGTCGACAGCTTCACTGACGGCCTCGGATTCGACGGCTCCAGCATTCGCGGGTTTCAGGCGATCGACGAGAGCGACATGCTGCTCATGCCGGACCCGGATTCGGCCACCATCGACCCGTGCCTCACGCACAAGACGCTGTTCCTCATCTGCGATGTCGTCGACCCGATCAGCCGCGAGCCGTACTCGCGGGACGCGCGGTTCATCGCCAAGAAAGCCGAGGAGCACCTGCGTAAGTCCGGCATCGCTGACGTGAGCTACTGGGGGCCCGAGGCGGAGTTCTACCTCTTCAGCTCCCTTCGGTTCGACCAGAACGCACACAGCGGCTACTACCACATCGATTCCGAAGAGGGCATCTGGAACTCGGGCAAGAACTCCGAGCCAAACCTCGCGTTTCGCCCGCGGCACAAAGAGGGCTACTTTCCCGTGCCGCCCACCGACAAGTTCCAGGACCTGCGCTCCGAGATCATGCTCAAGCTGATCGAGGCCGGCGTCCGCGTCGAGGTCCAGCACCACGAGGTCGGGACGGCAGGCCAGGCCGAGATCGATATGCGCTTCGACTCGCTCACCACGATGGGCGACAAGATGATGGTCTTCAAGTACGTGATCAAGAACGTCGCAGCGCAGCACGGCTACGTCGCGACCTTCATGCCGAAGCCCCTCTTCCAGGACAACGGATCCGGCATGCACGTCCACCAGAGCCTCTGGAAGGACGGGCAGAACCTCTTCGCCGACAAGAGCGGCTATGCCGGGCTGAGCCAGATGGCCGTCCACTACATCGGTGGCCTGCTCAAGCATGCTCCGGCGCTGCTGGCGATCTGTGCGCCGACTACCAACTCTTACCGCCGGCTCGTGCCGGGCTACGAGGCCCCGATCAACCTCGTTTACTCCAAGCGCAACCGCTCAGCGTGCGTGCGGATCCCGATGTACTCGACCGACCCGAAGAGCAAGCGGGTCGAGTTCCGCTCGCCGGACCCGGCTGCGAACCCCTACCTGGCGTTCTCCGCGTGCCTGATGGCGGGCCTCGATGGAATCAAGCACAAGATCCTTCCTCCGGAGCCGGTCGACAAGGACATCTACGAGCTCGAGGGCGAGGAGAAGGCGAAGATCAAGTCGGTGCCGGGCTCCCTGGCGGAGTCGCTTGACGCTCTGGAGAAGGACCACGCCTTCCTGCTCGAAGGCGGCGTCTTCACGAAGGACGTGATCGAGACCTGGATTGATTACAAGCGCAAGAAAGAGGTCGACCAGGTTGCGCTTCGGCCGCACCCTTGGGAGTTCATGCTCTACAGCGACGTCTAAGCACTGGACAACACTCTCCAGGAGGGCCCTGCCGGCGCGGCGGGGTCCTCTACTTTTTCGGGCCGCTTAAACTGCCGCGCAGCTTTGGCACGGATCTTGAGCATCGTCGGCTGGAAGCGGCTCGCCGTCACCGGACTGTGCCTGGTGGCATGGCGCGCACTCGAACAGATCCCGGTGTCGAGCCTGAACCCGAGCGTGATCAAGCTTCGCCTTTACGGCCTCGAGCCGTCCACCTTCCTCCATGCCATCGGGAGCGCCACACCGCTTGCCGGCTACAGCATCGCGGCGATGGGCCTGCAGCCTTACGTCTACGCCCTGATGGTGATCACGCTCATCCGCGTGATTTCGGCCCGGGTTCGGACGATCGCAAGACGTCCCGACGGCATGCGGCGCCTGCGTCTATGGACGCGGGCCCTCACGATCCTCCTGGGGATGGGCCAGGCGTATGGATGGACAG
>DATNML010000047.1:0-16446 GCA_035602315.1 Candidatus Dormiibacterota bacterium | reverse complement strand
CAGAGCTCGCCGGCATCAAACGCGCCACTGAGGCAGGACCCGACGACCTCGTGCTGGTCGTCGCGGACAAGCGACGCCGGGCGGAAAAGGTGCTGGGCCTGATCCGGCAGCAGGTGGCGCGAAACCGCAAATTGATCCGAGGCAACGAGTGGCGCTTCCTCTGGGTCTATCCCATGTACCTGTTTGAGGAGGATGACGAAGGGAAGTTGACCTACGGCCATCACCCGTTCACGTCGCCGATGGAAGAGGACCTTGCTTTCATCGACGAGCGGCCGTATGACGTTCGGGCCCACGCGTACGACATTGTTTGCAATGGCTACGAGCTCGGCGGGGGAAGCATCCGCATTCACGACCGCGCTCTGCAGGAGAAGGTGTTCGAGATCCTCGGCCACTCGCGCGATTCGATCCGCGAGCGGTTCGGTCACCTGCTGGATGCGTTCGAGTACGGTGTGCCGCCTCACGGTGGCATCGCTCCGGGAATCGACCGCATCGTGATGATGCTCGGGGGGACCGAAAACATCCGCGACGTGATCGCATTTCCCAAGACCCAGAGCCACCAGGACCTGATGCTTGGCGCACCCAGCCCGGTCGATCCTGAGCAGCTCGAAGAACTGCACATTAGGGTTGTTCCACCGAAGAAGCCCACGTAGTATTGGCTGGCTCCCGAAGGGCTGCGGGCGATGTGCGCGTTGCCCAACTAGACAGCATTAGGGACCCCGGAGTCCGGACAGCCGACCAAAAGCCCGCTAGAGGACCCCACGAAATCTTCGATTTCGCGGGGACCCCCCTAAGACGGGACTTGGAGAGCCATGGCAGGGGACCCACCTGAGCTCGCTCAGGACAACCCACCCCCGTGACCCGGAGGGAGCACCTTTTGCCCCCACGAAATCGGAGGCTGCGCCGTGATTTCGCGGGGACCCCTTGACATCCGATGCTGAAGCTCATCCCGCCGGGCGCGATCGTCGCCGCGCTAGCCGTGCTGATAGTGTCCCAGCTCTTCTTCGCCTTTCTGCCGTACCGGCGGCGGGCCTACCTCCCGATCCTTCTGATGACCGCTGTCGGATTCGGCCTCGGCGCCCTGTGGGACTTCCTCGGCCTGCCCTCGTTCCGGCTCGGCCAGGCCAACGTGCTCCCGGCGGCCCTGTTCGCCCTGCTGCTACAGCCCTTGGCGCGGTTCGTGCCGCGTCCCAGCCAGGAACCGAAAGAGCCGGAACCGAGCAAGCCCAAAGACTCTCGACCAACGCGTGGCCAGTAGGCCGGATTTACTCCGGCCGTCCCCGCACCTTCATTTAGCCACCTACCCATCGCGTGAGAGTCTTTCCAACTGATCCCATCCCTTGCGAGGGAGAGCAGGGCCGCGAATCCGGCGGTGTTAGCGTCAGTCGTGAGTCAGCCGCTGGCCCGCCGTTGAGCGGCCCGATGAGAGGGAACCGCGAGGTTCCCTCTCATATGAGCGCTCGCACTTAAGATTGCGGTTGTGTTTGCACCGTCCGACCATGGGGTATTGACTCGATGAGCAGTCAGAACTTCATGTGGCTCGCATTCGGGGCCGCCGCGCTGATCGTGGCGCTGGCCCTGGCGGCGCTGCTGATCCGGCTGCGCGGCACCCTTGGAGCCGTGGAAGAGCTTTTGGATACGACCAACGAGGAGTTAAAGGAAACGCTGCCCGAAGTAAGGCAAACGATCGGGAACGTCAATGACATCACGGCGGGAGTCAATGTCGGCCTGCGTACCGCTGGCGGCGGCGTGGCAGCAGTCGGTCGCGGCATCAAAGCGGGGGCGCACGGCGTGAAGGTGGCGGGGCAAAGCCTAGTTCGCACGGTGTTAGGAGGTTAGAAATGGGTGACGAGAGAAGTGGCGGCAGCGGCGGCGGCGGCGGCTTTGGATGGTTCATCCTCGGCGGCCTGATCGGGCTGGCGGCCGGTGCCTATATCGCGTCCGGACCGGGCCGGTCTCAGGTCGACAGCCTGCGCAGCAAGACCATCGAGCTCAGCGGAAGCGAGCCGGTGCAGCGCGCCAAGGATGTGGCGCAGCGAGCACGGCAGATGGTCACCGATCCCGACCACCCGGTCGGCAAGGCGATCCAGGATGGCGTCGCCGCGGCCAAGCGCAAGCGTGAGGAGCTGGAGTCGACCGCAGCGCGCAAGATGCAGCAGACCACTGACGCAGACGGCAAGGAATAAGGACGAGGGATTAGTGGCGAAGCGCAACCTGGCAGAGCTCAAGATTCCGGCGTCGTCCGCCTTCATTCCCGTCGCGAAGCGGGTGGCAACGACACTCGGCGGCCAGCTGGGCTTCAGCCTCGTCGACCTCGATGAGCTGACGATCGCCCTCACTCAAGCCTGCGACAGCGCCATCGCCGCCGCGAGCGATCTGGACGGTCCGGCTGACCTCAAGCTCACGTACTTCGCCACCAACCGCGCCCTGGTCGTTGACGTCGATCTCATGCCAAGCGGCAACGCCCATCCTGTCCACAAGTCCGACGCCGAGGTCGATCCTGAGCTGCAGCGCCTTGCTTACGAGATGATCCGCTGCTTCGTGGACGACTTCCGCCCACAGGTCGAGCCCACGACCGGGCACGTCAGCTTCCGGATGGTCAAGTACCTGGCCGGCTGACCGCACCCTGACCTTGTAACGGCGGAGACTAGTCGTAGTGGCTGCACAACAGCGGATTCCCCGCGAGGAGCTGCGCGCGCTCCATCGCCGCTACCGGGAGACCAAGGACCCGGCTGAGCGCGAGCGGATTCGCGAGCAGCTCGTCAACGCGTACCACGATTTCGTGTACTTCCTCGCGCGCAAGTTTCAGAACCGCGGCGAGCCCCTCGACGACATCGTGCAGGTCGGATACCTGGGCCTGATCAAGGCCATCGAGCGATTCGACCCCGACCTGGGCTACGAGTTCACCACCTTCGCGACGCTGACCGTGGCAGGCGAGATCAAGAGGCATTTCCGGGACAAGGGGACCGCGATCCGTTTTCCGCGGCGCCTGCAGGAGCTCCACCAATCCGTGCTCCGCATCAACGAGCAGATGAAGAACGAGCTTGGCCGTGAGCCGACCGTGGCCGAGCTAGCCGAACGCCTGGGGGTGACACCGGACGACGTGACAGAGGCGATGGAAATCGGGCCCGCCTACGTGCCGCTGTCCCTGGATCAGCCCGTCGCCTCCAGCGACGGCCAGGACAGCCGATCCGTCTCCGAGCAGATCGGCAGCCCAGACCCGGAGCTCGACCGTGTCGAGATGCGCGACGTGCTCGACCGGGCGATGGAGCACCTGACCCCGCGCGAGCGAGCGATCATGGCGATGCGGTTCTACGAGCAGATGTCACAGTCGGAGATTGCGCGCCGGCTGGGTATCAGCCAGATGCACGTCTCGCGTCTCCAGCGAGCCGCTCTCGAACAGCTCCGGAAGTACGTCCCCCAAGAGACCGCCTCCTAGTGCCCCTGCTCGAATCAAGCGCTCCGCGGGACCCGCTGACGCTGTTCAGGCGCTGGTATCGCGAGGCGGGGGAAAATGGGGCGCCTCAGCCCGACGCGATGGCCCTGGCCACGGCAGGCGACGAAGGTCCTTCGGTGCGCATGGTGTTGTTCAAGGGCATCGACGATGGTTCCTTCCTTTTCTACTCGAACTACGGCAGCCGAAAAGGCCGTGACCTGGCCCGCGACAATCGCGCAGCGATCGTCTTCTACTGGTTTCAGACTCGCCACCAGGTGCGCGTGTCCGGGACGGTGCGGCGCATGAGCCGGACCACCTCGCTCCAGTACTTCCGCAGCCGGCCCAGGGGCGCGCAAATCTCTGCGCTGGCCTCGCGGCAGAGTCGCGGGCTGCCTTCGCGCGAGGTGCTCGAGCGCGCGGTGCGAGAGCTCGCGGCGAAATATCCCGATCAGGTTCCACTGCCGGCCGACTGGGGCGGCTACGCGCTGCGGCCGCGCTGGATCGAGTTCTGGGAGAGCCGCGTAGACAGGCTGCACGACCGGCTGCGCTACGTCCGGCGAAGAGACGGCGGTTGGCGGCTGGAGCGTTTGGCACCGTAAGCTAGTTCTGCCCCGTGACCGGGAACGAGATCCGCAGACGTTTTCTAGAGCATTTCGCGAGTCGGGAGCATCAGGTCCTGCCCAGCGCGCCATTGGTGCCGCATGGGGACCCGAGCACGCTCTTCATCTCGGCCGGAATGCAGCCGCTCAAGCCTTACTACCTGGGTTTGAGCCAGCCGCCCGCGTCCCGGCTCGCCAGCTGTCAGAAGTGCCTGCGCACCGGCGACATCGACGAGGTGGGGAAGACCGACCGGCACAACACCTTCTTCGAGATGCTGGGCAACTTCGCCCCCACCGGCGACTACTTCAAAGAGACCGCGATCCCGCTCGCCTGGGAGCTGGTCACCGGAGTCTTCGACATGCCGATCAACCGTCTTCGCGTGACCATCCATCCGACCGACGACGAGGCGTACGACCTGTGGATCCGGCAACCCGGCATGGCTGCGGAGCACGTCACCCGGCTCGAAGACAACTGGTGGGGTCTTGGCGTGGGACCTTGCGGTCCAGACTCGGAGATCTGGTGGGATCGCGGCCGCGAGTTCGGCTGCGGTCAGGAAGACTGCGTCCCCGACCACTGTGACCGCTTCACCGAGTTCTGGAACCTCGTCTTCCCCCAGTACGACCAGCGCGGCCCGATCGAGGGCACGTCCGGAGAGGCGGTGCGTCGCGGGGTGGCCGAGGGAAGCCTCGTCCCGCTCAAGCGCCCGGCCATCGACACGGGCATGGGGCTCGAGCGGATCAGTTACATCCTCCAGGGCAAGTCCAACATTTTCGAGGCGGACATCCTCGAGCCCCTCGTCACCTTCGTGCGCCAATCGAGCCCAAGGCCGACGACGCTCTCAGAACGCATCGTTGCGGATCATCTGCGCGCAGCGACCTTCGTCATCGCCGACGGCGTCACACCGTCAAATGAGGGTCGGGGGTACGTCCTGCGACGGCTCATCCGCCGCGCCGCGATTCACGGGCAAAAAATGGGACTCACGGCCAGGGTCAGTTCAGGAGTCAGCGTGGCGGTGTCGATGTTCAGGGATCACTATCCCGAGCTGAGCCAGCACGAGAAGCGGATCACCGAGGTCGTACAGGCTGAGTCCGACCGGTTCAACAAGACGCTCGAGCAAGGCATGGAGCAGTTCGAGAAGATCGCGGCTCAGCACCAGAAGACGATCCCGGGCGTCGATGCGTTTCGCCTCCATGACACGTACGGCTTTCCGCTGGAGCTGACGCGCGAGCTGGCCGCGGAGCGTGGCATCCAGGTCGACGAGGACGGCTTTCGCGCCGCTATGGAACAGCAGCGAGCGCGCTCGCGTCGCGGTACGCCACAGGGCTGGGCGCTGGCCAAAGACCTGCCCAAATCCGAGTTCACAGGCTATCGCGAGCTGACAACCAAGAGCAACGTCAAAGGCTTGCGCATGGACGGGGCTTCCGCGGAGGGAGCTGGCGAGGGCGATTCGGTGGAGGTATTCCTCGATCGCTCTCCTTTCTATGCGGAGTCCGGTGGACAGGTCGGAGACAAAGGGACGATCACGACGCCGAGCGGGCAGATCCGCGTCGAGGACACCCAGAAACCCGTGGATGGCGCGATCGCTCACCTCGGCACCGTGATTGCAGGTGAGGTCCGGGTGGCGGAGGCGGCAGTCGCCGCCGTCGACGCAAAACGCCGAGCTCAGATCGCACGTCACCATTCCGCCACTCACCTCCTTCACAAGGCGCTGCGCGAGACGCTCGGCGAGCAGGTCATGCAGAAGGGTTCCTGGGTTGGACCCGATCACACGACGTTCGACATCCCGCTCAACCGTGCCATCACCGACGACGAGCTCAAGCGTGTCAACCGGCGTGTGATGGAGAAGGTGCGCGAGGCGCTGCCATTCCACGAGAGCCAGAAGCCTTACAAAGAAGCGGTGGCGCAGGGCGCTATGCACCTGTTTGACGAGAAGTACGGGGACGTCGTCAGGGTCGTGTGCTTCGGCGACTGGACGTGCGAGCTCTGCGGAGGCACCCACGTGGCGAACACCGCCGACATCGGACCCGTCGTGATCCTTTCCGAGTCGAGCATCGGCTCGGGCCTCCGGAGAATCGACGTGGTGGTGGGGGAGGCCGCCGACGAGCTGATCTGGAACGAGCGGAAGCTTGTGGTCGAGCTCGCGCGCTCTTTCAACACCGTCCCCGAACAGCTGCGTGAGCGCGTACACGCACTGCGTGCGCAGCTCAAAGAGGCGGAGCATCGATTGAAGGCGCTGTCAGATGAGCTGCGCACCGCGAAGGTCAAGGGTGGCGACGGCGTCGAGGTCAAACAAGGCAAAGTACCGTTTGTGACGGAGACCGTGAAAGCCTCCAGCCCCGCGGAGCTGGCCGCTTACGCCGACCGCTATCTCGATCTCGTGAAGTCTGGCGTCGTAACCGTTGTGGCCGGAGACATGTTTGTCATCAAGGTGTCTAAGGACCTCACGAGCGAATACGATGCCACGCGCCTTGCCGGCCTTGTGGGCACAGGCGGTGGCCAGAAGCACCTTGCCCGCGGAAAGCTGAACGGGCCCGCCGACGAAGCCTTCAAGCGCCTCGAGCAGGAGCTCGCCGCAGGAGGCGTGCCCGAGTGATGTCGGCGAATCTTTGGCGCCCATGCGGCCCGATCCGGGCGTCAGCTCCTGCGCGCCTCGCTCACGCATGCAAAGATGCGTTCGCTGCGGTGCTCGTCGCTTCCTTCGGCTCGGACCACCTGGCCACCAAATCTTTCGCCGCCCCACTCGGGCCCGCCGCCTCGTGACCAAGTTCAAGTTCCTGCGCAAGCGCAGCGAGTACTACCGGCATTTCACGGTGCTCGACATCGGGACCGACCTCATCAAGGTGTTGGTGGTCAGGCGCGAGGGCCCCGATGGCGAGGTGCTTGGCGTCGGACGCGAGCCGCAGGCTCCTGCCGCGATGTCGGGTGGTGCGATCGCTGACCTGGAGTCCGTGATCCAGTCCTGCAACCGCGCGCTGGAGGCGGCCGAAGACATGGCCAAGACCGTGCCGGGCCAGGTCGTCGTGGGCATCGCCGGCGAGCTCATCAAAGGGTTTTCGTCGACGATCGCCTATCCGCGTGAGAACTCCAAGTCGCGCGTGCGGTCGAGCGAGATCTCGACGATGCTTCAGATGGTCCAGCGGCGCGCTCTGCGCGAGGCGCAGCACCTGCTGGAGATGGAGCGGAGCTACGGCCAGCTCGAGGCACGACTGGTCCATTCGGCGATCACCAACGTCCGCGTCGACGGCTACCCGGTCACCAACCCGGTCGGGTTCACGGGCAAGAACCTGGAAGTCACCGTCTTCAACACGTTTGCGCCGATGACCCATATCGACGCGATCGAAACCGTCGTGCGTGAGCTTGACCTCGAGCTCGCAGCCGCGGTCGCGCAGCCTTACGCGCTCGCTCGGGCGTGCGCCAGTGAGGAGACGTGGGCCGAGGGCGGGATCTTTGTCGACATCGGCGGAGGTACGACAGACGTCGCGCTCATCCGAGACGGCGGCGTCGAGGGCACGCGGATGTTCAACCTCGGCGGGCGCGCGTTCACGCGGAGGCTGGCGCTCGCGTTCGGACTCAGCTACGAAGAGGCCGAGGCGCGCAAGCTCCGACACTCGGAAGGCCTGCTGTCAGCGGATCAGCACCGGCAGGTGTCGGAGCTGCTGAGCGCGGACGCTGAAGTGCTGCTGCAGGGCCTGGCCCTGAGCATCAAGGAGCTCTCACGAGGTGAGCGGTTGCCGACGAGCATCTACCTGTGTGGAGGCGGCAGCCTGCTGCCCGAGCTCACCCTCGAGCTCGTGAAGAACAACTGGGCCGCCGGTCTTCCGTTCCCGCGCGAGCCACGAATCCGTCACCTCGTACCGCCCGACGTGCGCAATCTGACGGACTCGACTGGGCAGCTTTCAAGCCCTCAAGACATCGCTCCGATGGGCCTCGCGAACCACGCTTTGCGAACTGAAGCCGAGGAGCGGGACACCGTCAACACCGTCATGAGACGGGTCCTAGGCGGTATAAAGGTCTGAGCACGCCCCCAGGAGACTTGTAAACGCTATGGCAACGAACCCGATTTACGTTGAAACCGAAGAGGAGATCCCGGAGGTCGTCGAACGCCTTCGCCGGTTCAACGGCGAGGACACGATGCTGGTCCTACCGATGCGCTCGCGCATCGGCCAGAGCCGGTTCAACTTCCAGCTGCTGCGGAACTACGCCGCTCGAATGGGCAAGCGCGTCACCGTCGTTTGCGACGACCCGGCCGTGCAGAAGATGGCGTCGGAGAGCGGCTTTCCCGTCTTCGGCGCGCTCGATCTGCAGGGCGAAGGCATCGTGTCCGAGCCAGAAGCGCCGGCTCCCGTGCAGCGCTGGTGGAAGCGGGTGCGCACCGAGCCGACTACGCACGTGGGCATCGCCGCCCCGACTCGGCTGCTGACCAAGACCGCGACCGAGCTGAAGCCCGGCCGCTTCTTGCTGTACGTGACTGCGGCGACGCTGCTCCTGGTCGGCCTCTTCGGCGCGGCGATCTACGTGCCCTCTGCTTCTGTGACTCTCGTCGCACAGGCCGCCCCCTTCACTGAGCGAGACGTGGAGATACAGGGGCAGCCGGGCAAGGGAACGATTCGCATCCGGTCGGTCGTGATCCAGCGCTCCAACTCTCAGGGCTTCAAGACGACGGGCTCGATCGTGGTCCCGCTTGCCCCCGCTCAAGGTCAGGTCATCTACACCAACAACTGCGCGAAGAACAACCACAACAGTCCAGGGATCTTGATCTATCGAGGCCAGCGGCTCGACAACACGAACGGGATCACGTTCGCTCAGAACGCTCCGGACTTCACATTACCTTGGGGCCAGGTGAGCTCGGCCGTCGGCGTCATCGCGGTGCAGGCCGGCTCGGCGGGCAACGTCGGCTCGGCCACCATCACGACGATTGAAAGCAATAGTTTCAGCTGTCTGACGGTGACCAATCCCCAAGCCACCGGCGGCGGGACTGATCCATCGAACACCCCGCAGATGACCCTGGCGGACTTCGATGCGGGGCGAGCGCAGCTCGAGCAGGAGCTGCGGCAGAGCATCGCTCAAACGATGTCCACCTCGGGGCAGCCGGGCGAGAAGCTGAACGAGGCGCTCATCTACGGTCCGCCGCAGTACACGACCGACCACCAGCCACTGGAGAAGGTGCCGACCTTCAGCGGCACCATGAGCATCACCGGCGAGGGTGACTTCTACATGGACGCCGACGTGCAGAAGGCTTTCCAGACCTACCTCGTCCAGCGCGTGCCCAACGACCAGCAGCTGCTGACCGAGAGCCCGGTCCAGGTCCAGTATCGAATCCTCAGCGCGAACTCGGGTGGCAACATGACGTTCCTAGGAAGCGCCGCCGCATATGTCGCTCCGAAGCTGGACGAAGCCAAGATCCGCGCGCAGATCGTCGGCCGGCCACTGGCTCAGGCCCGGTTCTACCTCGAGCGGCTGCCGATCAAGTCGGTCGCCATCAAGGAGCAGCCGATGACGCTGCCGATCATGCCTTTGCTGATCGGCCGCATCTCCCTGCACTACGTGGTCGAATCTGGCGCCCCTCCATCGACCACGACGCCGGCCGCGACTCCAGGCACCGCCTCTCCCAAACCGTCTCCGTAATGCCGAGGGTCCTGGCGGTGGACCCCGGGTCCAAGCGTGTCGGGCTCGCGGTGAGCGACCCGACGGGGACCATCGCGCAGGGTCTGTCGACCGTGCCCGCCGAGCCCGCGGACTCGCTTGCGTCACGCCTGGCGGAGATCGCCAAGGCTCAGGACGCGCACCGGATCATCGTCGGCCTGCCGCTGCGCATGGACGGCAGGCATGGACCTGAGGCCGCCGCGGCTCGAGAGCTGGCGAGCGCCTTACGCAAGGCGTCCGGCCTGCCCATCGAGCTCGTCGACGAACGCCTCACCACCGTCGCGGCGGAGCGCTCTCTGATCGCAGGCGGGGTGCGACGCGACAAGCGCAAGCTCAGCGTCGACAAGGTCGCCGCCACCCTGCTGCTTCAAGCGCACCTGGACCGCAAGAGTGGCAGCTGACGACCCAGAACCGATCACGCTCATCGACGAAGCCGGCGTCGAGCGCCGGTATCGGCTCCATGACGCGTTCGACCTGGAAGGAGTGAACTACTACCTGGTCGAGGCGGACGACGATCCATCGCAGGTGCTCCTGCTTCGTGAATCGGCGGGCGGCCTGGAGACGGTCGACGGCGAAGAGTTCAAGCGCGTGATCACCGCGCTCGAGAAGGACGACGTCGAGTGAAGCGACTGGCTGTCTTCCTGGTGATCATCGCGATCCTTGGCTTCGGCACGTCGCGCGGAATGGATTGGTGGAACTTCAACGTCAACACACCGATCTCCTCGGCCGGCAAGACGGTTCAATTTCATGTTGACCCCGGAGAGACGCCTTCCCAGATCGGGCAGGACCTCTACACCCTTGGTCTGATCCGCAGCACGATCGCCTTCGACATGTACACGCGATTGACCAACGCCGCTCCAAAGCTGGAGGCCGGCGTCTTCGTGCTCAACACGAACATGTCCATGGTTCAGATCGTCAACGCCCTCCAGCACGGCATCGCAAACCAGACGGTCATCACCTTTCCGGAGGGATTCCCACTCCGAGAGCAGGCCAAGGTGGTCGAGACGAAGAAGCTCGCGAAGGCCGCGGATTATCTTGCGGCGGCGAAGGACCCTGCCCTGCGGGCGACCTACGCGTTCCTGCCCCCGCAGCCCGGCAACGCAGATGCGCCTTTCGAGGGCTACCTGTTCCCCGACACGTACCAGATCGATCCGGCCGCCGGTGTGCGCGGCCTGGTCAAGCAGCAGCTCGACCAGTTCGGCGTCGTCTTTTCGGCCGACCTCCGCTCCCAGATCGCTCAGGCCACGGTTGCTCGGCCCGCACAGACGGTTCAGTCGATCGTCATCCTCGCCTCGATGGTGGATCGCGAGGCCAACGCGACCACGGCGACCGATCGCGGAAATGTCTGCAGCGTGTACTACAACCGGCTCAAGATCAACATGTCGCTGGGTGTGGACGCCACGCTCCTCTACGGGCTGGGCCGGCTCTCGCCCGAGCCGAGCTTCGACGAGCTGAAGAGCAACTCCCCGTACAACACGCGCAACCACACCGGCCTACCCCCAGGACCGATCAGCAACCCGGGCAAAGCCGCCATCCTGGCGTGCGTCAACCCGCCGCAGACCCAGTACCTGTTTTATTTCACCGACCGGCAGGGCGTGACGCACTTCGAGACCAATCAACAGGACTTCGACCGCGACATCGCGAAGTACGGAACGAGCGGCAGCTGAAGGTCTATCTGCTCGGTCATGGAATCTCCTACTCCCGAAGCCCCGACATGCAAAATGCGGCGTTCCACGCGGTTGGTCTGGACTGGACCTACGAGCTGCTCGACGTGCTGCCGGGTGAGCTGCCCGCGGCCCTGACGCGGTTGCGCGAGCCAGACGTGGCCGGGGCCAACGTGACCATTCCACACAAGCAGGCTGCGTTGCAGCACATGGACGCCCTCGACCCAGAAGCTGTGAAAGCGAGAGCGGTCAACACGATCGTTCGAGACGGCGGTCGCCTGGTCGGATCGAACACCGACATCGCCGCCATTCGGTCGGCGGTGGCGAGCGTTGGATTGGAACCAAAGGGCGCAAACGTGGTCATCTTCGGCGCGGGCGGATCAGCGCGGGCTGCGTCCGTGGCACTCGAAGGAGCGCACGTCACATTTGTCTCCAGACACCCCGACGAAGCCGACGTGCCCGGCAGAGCCATCGCCTGGGAAGACGGGGCCCTCCACGCCCTGGTCAGGGCGGCTGACCTGCTCGTCAACGCCACGCCGCTCGGCCGGCAGGAGGAGATGCCTATCCGCCCAGCCGCGCTGCCGCGCGACGGAGCGGTCATCGACCTCGTCTACGTCACCGGCGGCACTCCACTCGTGCGCAAGGCTCGCTCGCTCGGCTTGCGTACGGCTGATGGCTGGGAGATCCTGCTCGCGCAGGGCGCCAGTTCCTTCGAGGCCTGGACCGGACGTCCCGCGCCGGTGAGCGCGATGCGCGACACTCTGCAGCCGTGAGCGTGATTCTGCTGCCGATTCTCTGGGCGGTGGTTGGCGCGGCGGGCGGCTGGTTCGCGCGTTGGGGCTCGGTACGGCTCGCGCGCCTGGAAGACCTCGAGCCCGGAAACAAGCGATGGCAGGTCTACGGCCCGCCGATCCTCGCCGCGATCCTTTTCGCGGTCTTCGCGACGGAGCCAGCGTCGTTTGCATTCCTCGCGCTGCGGAGCGTGTTCGTCCTCGTGCTGGTGCAGGTCATCTTCTTCGACTTCGAGCACCGCCTCATCCTCGACCGGGTCATGTTCCCGTCGATCGTGCTGGCTTTGGTGGTGAGCCTGTTCCGCCAACCGTGGTGGGCCGGTCTCGCGACGGGCCTCGGGGCGGGCCTCTTGTTTTTGCTGCTGTCGCTCGTCGGCGCGGCGATCTTCAAGGCGGAGGCGCTCGGGTTTGGTGACGTCAAGCTCGCCCTGTTCATGGGCCTTCTGCTGGGCCCACTACCGACAGTGCAGGCTTTGTTCTATGGGGTGTTCCTGGCCGGGCTTGTCGGAGTGGGCATGATTGTCTGGCGCCGCTCCCTGAAAGGAACGATCGCTTACGGTCCTTACCTGGCGGCTGGCGCGCTGATCACGCTGTACCTGTACCCAGGCCTGCCCACGTCCTCGGGCTGACTCAGAGGGCCTGCCACAATAGGCGGCCATGAGCAACCTGCTTCCCGGTGAGAACCTTGTCCTCAAGGACCACCCGCACTGGGTCGTCCTGATCAAGTCGATCTGGATTCCAATCGTCGCGGTGATCCTCGTCGTGATCGCTGACTTCACGATCCTTCTCGACAACTACAACTCGTGGAACCTGCCTCCTCGCTTCCGCACCTTTCTGACGCTCGGCGTGGTGGCGCTTGCGGGCCTCTGGCTGATCGTGGTGTGGATCCGCTGGCAGTCCACCACCTACACACTGACCGACCAGCGGATCAAGATCGAGACCGGAGTCTTCGGGCGCCAGGAAAAGATCATCCCCATCGACAGGGTGCAGGACTGTACGACCAGGATGTCGCTGCTGGGGCGCATGCTCGGCTATGGCAGGGTCGAGGTTGACGCCGCCGGCGCGCAGGGCGCGGAGGTGCTCGACCACCTGCCCAACCCCGGCTCGTTCCGCGACCAGGTCTTCATGCAGTCGGAGAAGCGGCGCGGGGTGGCGCCGGCAGCAGCACCATCGATGCCGGCCAACCCCAGCGGCGTCTGAAGTCGACCAAACCGCTCGCGCTGGTCGGCTTCATGGGCTCGGGTAAGAGCGTCGTGGGCGCGATCGTGGCCGAGCGCGCTGGCGCATCGTTCCGAGACCTGGACCTGCTGATCGAAGCTGAGGCCGGAATGCCGATCTCCAAGATCTTCTCCACCGGCGGCGAGGCCGCCTTCCGGGCACTGGAGACGCGCCTGCTGCCCTCGGCGCTGGAACCGGGGAGTGTAGTGGCGCTGGGCGGCGGCAGCCTGATCAACGACGCGAACTGGGACGTGGTCGCTCGCACTGCCACGACCGTCTACCTCGACGTGCCATTCCAAACGATGTGGGACAGGATCCGGAAGCTCACCGGACGGCCGCTCGCGTCGGGTCGCTCCCGCGCCGAGGTCGAGTCGCTTTTCGAAACCCGACGGGCGCGGTATGAACAGGCGATGCATCGTGTCAACGGCGACCAACCGCCGGCAGTGGTAGCGGATGAGGTGATCAAGCTTTGGTCCGCCTGATCCTCGACTCGTCTTCGGGGAGCTACCCGGTGGTCATCGGAAGCAACCTCCATCGCGAGCTGCGCAGTGTCGTCAGCCGCCTGGACCCGACCGGGGTCGCGATCATCACCGACTCGAACGTCAGGCCGTGGGCGTCGAAGGTCGCCAAGTCGATCAAGCGCGCCGGCCTGAAGACGGCGATCCATGTCATCCCGGTGGGCGAGCGCTCCAAATCCATAACGCAGCTCCACGAGGTCCTCGCGTTTCTCGAGCGGCAGCGCATCGACCGCGGCGGCTGCCTCATCGCGGTGGGCGGCGGCACGGTGGGCGATCTGGCCGGCTTTGCCGCGGCGGTGTGGCTGCGCGGCATCCGCCTTGTCGGCGTGCCGACGACGCTCCTGGCGATGGTCGATTCGAGCATCGGAGGTAAAACCGGGATCAACGGGACTCGCTCCAAGAACGCAATCGGTGCGTTCTGGCAGCCGTCGGCGGTGATCGCCGACCTTGACTGCATCGAAACGCTGCCTGCGGCCAGCTACCGGGACGCGTTTGCCGAGGTTGTAAAGTACGCCGTTGCCATGGACCGCGGCCTCATCGACCTGCTGCAAAAGGAGCGCCCGCGCCTGCTCGAAGCCGACCGCGCGATGCTCCAGAGGGTGGTCTTCCGGTGCGTCGCGGCCAAGGCCCTGGTCGTCGCGAAAGATGAGCGAGAGAAAGGGCGGCGAGCGATCCTCAACTACGGCCACACCGCGGGTCACGCGCTGGAGGCCGCCTCAGGCTTTCGGATCTCACACGGCCGAGCGGTCGCTTTCGGCATGCGGGTCGCAGCGCGCGTCGCCCTATCGATGGACCTGTGCAGCAAGCGACTGGTCGACACCCAGGACGAACTCCTCACCGAATACGGGCTGCCGGACCGGGCGCCGCGCATCGACCCCGCCCGCGTGCTGGCCGCGATCCCCCGAGACAAGAAGGCGCGTCGCGGCAAGGTCGCGTGGGTCCTCCCGCGCCGCCTCGGTCACGCCGAGATCGGTCATGAGGTTCCCTCGCCGCTGGTGCGGCGGGCTGTGACGCGAGCGCTCGCATGAAGAGGATCGTCATCGTCAACGGGCCGAACCTCAACCTGCTTGGAAAGCGCGAGCCGCATATCTACGGCACCCGATCGCACGCCGACCTGGTCAAGACCATCCGCGCGAAGGCGCGCGCCTTGGGCGTGACGGTCAGCATCCTCCAGAGCAATCACGAGGGCGAGATCATCGACTTCCTGCAGAAGGAGGCGCCGGGAGCGATCGGGATCGTGATCAACCCGGGAGCGCTCAGTCACTACTCGCTCGCGCTCTACGACTGCCTGCAGGCGCTGGAGGTTCCGACCGTGGAGGTCCACCTCTCGAACATCCACTCGCGCGAAGAGTTCAGGTCGAAGAGCGTCACGGCCCGCGCCGCGCGGGGCGTGATCACGGGGCTGGGTTTCGAAGGCTACGGGTTGGGGATGGAGTACCTCGCAGGGTTGAAGCAATGATTTCGACGAGCGACTTTCGCAGCGGAACGATGTTCGAGATGGACGGCCAGCTCCTGCAGGTCGTCAACGTCGAGCACATCAAGCTCGCCCGTGCCGGCGCGGTGATCAAGGCCAAACTGCGAAACGTCCTGACGGGCTCGATCTTCGACCACAGCTTCCGCAGCGCCGACAAGTACAAGACGGTGCGAATCGACAGCAGCGAGGCGACCTACCTGTACGCCGACGGCTCGCATCACTACTTCATGGACACGCAGACCTACGACCAGGTGCCGGTGGATGAGGACATGCTGGAGGACGTTCTCCCGCTGCTCAAGGAAGGAAGCACCGTGTTTCTGCAGCGGTACCAGGACCGCCTGATCGGCGTCGAGCTTCCGATCAACGTAGAGCTGAAGGTCACGTCAACAGATCCAGGGTTCAGAGGCGACACAGTGTCGGGCGGCTCGAAGCCGGCCAAGCTCGAAACCGGGGCCACGATCCAGGTCCCATTGTTCATCCAGCCTGGCGACGTGATCCGGGTTGATACGCGAAACCAGAGCTACATGGAGAGGGCGTAAACACCCGGCCATCGGTTAGGCGCCTATGCCTCCTCGAAGCGCACCGTTGGCGCCAGCCGTGCGGAATCAGCGTGCACGAGCCGCACCGTTGGCACCAAATGTAGGGAATTGGGCTCGGCGGCCCGGTGCTGGGATGTGGGCGAGAACCTCGCCCCAGGCGGTAAAGTGCGCCAGATGAGTGACAACGGCTCGCTGGGGGCGGTCCGCGTGGCCAACGAGGTCATCGCCAGCATCGCGGCCCTGGCCGCGAGCGAGATCGAGGGCGTCGAAGGGCTGGACGAAGCTGCGGCGCGTCATTTCGGTGACTGGGTCCGCAGGCAGTCTGCGCACCGCGGCGTCCGGGTTCACATTGAGACCGATCGGTCGATCCACCTCGAGGTCTTCATCACGGTGGCCTCAGATGCGAAGCTGGCCGACGTCGCGGCCTCGGTCCAGGCCAACGTCGTCGAGGCGACCGAGCGCATGCTCGGGCTGGAAGTGGGGGAGGTCAACGTCTTCGTCTCCAGCGTCGCCTTCGCCAGCTAGGACTGCGTCATGGGGAAACGACACCAGGCCAGGGAGCTGGC
>DATNML010000046.1:0-7575 GCA_035602315.1 Candidatus Dormiibacterota bacterium | reverse complement strand
CATCGAGAAGGTGAGCGTCATCAACCCGCTCCGGGTCGAGTTCAAGCTCTCCGAGCCGTACGGGCCGTGGCTCGCGTTCCAGACCAAGTGCATGGGCATCTTCCCGGCCGGCTCGCGCGAGGCGAACTCGCCCGACGTCTTCCGCAACGCGCCCGCCGGCCTTGGCACGGGCCCGGGCATTTTCGAAGAATGGAAGCCGAACGAATATATCAGCTTCCGGCGCAACCCGAACTATTGGCGCAAGGGCCTTCCGTCATGGGAGCGGCTCGTCATCCGCCAGATCAACGAGGAATCGGTCCGCGTGGCCTACCTCCTGTCCGGCCAGGTCGATCTGATCAGCGCGCCACCGCCCCGCGACTTCGAGCGCCTGAAGAAAATGGCCAACCTCAGCGGCGGCAGCCGCGCAACGCTGGGCGGCTGGTTCGCCATCAACACGAACAACTCCAAGCCGCCCTTCGACGACGTGAACTTCCGGAAGGCGATCTCGCATGCCATCGATCGCGACGTCATCGCCAATAAGGTCTATTACGGCCTGCTCTCGCCCGCTGCGATGCCGGCGCCGAAGGGAGCGTGGTGGTACAATGAGAGCCATGACCGCGCGGCGTCCTTCGACCTCGCCAAGGCCCAAGACCTGCTCGCCCGCTCGAAATATCCGAAGGGGGCTTCCTTCGACCTTGCGATCCCCGCCGAGCCCTACCTTCTCGACGTCAAGGACGCGGCGCTCGTCATACAGTCGCAGCTCTCCAAGATCGGCGTCACGGTCAACCTGAAAGTTAGCGAATTCCAGGTCTTCTTCGCGGCGGCGGTCAAGGGGGAGCAGCAGGCGGGCATGTTCGTCAACATGTCGCCCGGCGAGCCGACCTATCACCTGCAGAATTCGCTGACCCCGAACCAGCTCCTGACCAAGACGGTAAACTATGACGGGCCCGAGATGCTGGCCCTCCTCAAGCAGGGCTTTGCCGAAGACGACCGCGAGAAAGCCAAGCAGATCTATTCGAACCTTCAGGCCGTGCTCGTACGCGACATGCCGATGGTCTGGGTCGGCTTCGTCCACGCCGCCAATCTCTGGCGCAAGGCGACGGTGAAGGAGTTCACGGTCAACCAGGGCGTCACCTTCTCCTGTCGCGACGTGGCATGAGGATCGCGTCCTGGCCGAAGCGGGCTGACAAGGAGACCTGACATGCTGCGCATGCTTCTCAACCGCTTGGCGTTCTCGATCCTCGCGCTGCTCTTCGTCGGGCTGCTGCTTTTCGTGCTGACGCGCGGCGTGCCGGGCTCCCCCGCGCGCGTCGCGCTCGGCCTGGAGGCGACGGATACGCAGATCGCCCAGTTCGAGAAGGACCACGGCCTCGATCGACCCGTCGTGGAGCAATATATCCGCTGGCTCGGCCAACTCGTCCTGCACGGCGACTTCGGCCGCTCCTTCGTCACGGGCCGCTCGATGAACGCGCTCCTGACCGAAACCCTGCCGATCACGCTGGAGCTCGTGCTGTTCGCCTTCGCCTTCGCGGTCGCGGTCGCGCTCCCGATAGGCGTGCTGTCGGCAGTCTATGAGGGCACCTGGATCGACCATGCCGCGCGCATCTTCGCCGTCATCGGCGTGTCGGTGCCGGGGTTCTGGCTCGGGCTCATGCTGATCCGCTTCCCGGCCGTGGAGTTCGGCTGGTTCCCGCCTGGCGGCTTCGTTCCGCTGTCGGACGGGCTCGTGGCGCATCTGCAGTCCATCGCCCTGCCCGCCTTCGCGCTTGGCGTCTACTATATCGCCATCCTGAGCCGGATGACCCGTTCCGGCCTCGTCGAGACGCTCGGCAGCGAATACGTCCGCACGGCTCGCGCGCTCGGCCTTCCGCGCGGGCGGGTGCTCTGGTACGCGCTGAAGAACGCGCTCGTCCCGGTCGTCAGCGTCGGCGCCATGTCGTTCGGCTACATGTTCGGCTGGGCGCTGATCGTCGAATACCTTTTCAATATTCCGGGCATGTCCAATGCGCTCCTGACCGCGGTCGGCCAGCGCGACTACTTCACCATGCAGGCGGTGGTCTACGTCTTCACCATCGTCTTCATCGTCTCGAACCTCGCCGCCGATCTCCTCAACCGCCAGCTCAACCCGAAGCTGGCGAGCGCCCAGCCATGAGCGTCGCGGAAAAGCGCCCCCTTGCCGAGGCGAGCCACGTCATGGCGGCGCTCCAGCGCATATGGCAGGGCGCGCGCCTCAACTGGGCGACGACGACCGGAGCGGTCATCGTGCTCGTCGCCATCGGTGCGGCGATCTTCGCCCCGCTGATCGCGCCCTACGATCCCATCGAGATCGCCATCGAAAACAAGCTGCTGCCGCCCTCCGCCGAATTCTGGCTCGGCACCGACCATGGCGGGCGCGACATCCTGAGCCGCGTGATCTGGGGCGCGCGCGCCTCGCTGACGGTGAGCCTGCTCGCCGTCGTAATCGGCGTCACGGGCGGCGTCCTGATCGGGCTGTTCGCCGCCTATCACAGCGGAAGCTGGGTGGAGCAGATCGTGATGCGCGCGATCGACGCCATCGCCTCGATTCCCCTCCTCATCTGGGCGATCGCGATCATCGGCATCGTTGGTGTGGATTCCGTCGGTATCGGGCCGTTCACCTTCACGAACGTGCACAAGCTCCTGATCCTGATCGGCCTGCTCTACATGCCGACGCTCGCGCGCATCACCCATGCCGTCGCCCAGGTCGAGATGACCTCTGACTACGTCAAGGCGCGGCGCGTGCAGGGGGCCGGCAATCTCGCGATCATGTTCGGCGACGTCCTGCCGAACTGCCTGTCGCCGCTGATCGTGCAGGCGACGCTGCTCGTTGCGATCGGTATCGTCGTCGAGGCGTCGGTCAGCTTCGTCGGGCTGGGCGTGCAGCCGCCGACGCCGAGCTGGGGCTCGATGCTCGCGGACGCGCGCAATTATGTCTTCTCGGGCGAGTGGTGGTTGCCCGTCTTCCCCGGCGCGGCGATCTCGCTCACTGTCATCGGCTTCAACCTCCTTGGCGATGGGCTTCGCGACGTCCTCGATCCCCGCCGCAGCACCGGGAGGCTCCTGACGTGACCGCTCTTCTGCTCGACGTCCGCGACCTGCGGGTCTCCTTCCCGATGGCGAACGGCATGACCGAGGCCGTGCGCGGGGTGAGCTTCTCGGTGGCGCCGGGCGAGGCGATCGGCATCGTCGGCGAGTCGGGCTCCGGCAAGAGCGTCAGCGCGCTGGCCGTCATGCGGCTGGTGGCGCAGCCGGGCCGGATCACCGGCGGCGAGATACTGTTCGAGGGCCGCGATCTGGCCGCCCTCGACGAGAAGGCGATGCGCACCGTGCGCGGTCGCCACATCTCCATGGTGTTCCAGGACCCGCTGAGCTCGCTCAACCCGGCCTTCACCATCGGTCAGCAGCTCGTCGATACCGTCCGCGCGCACAGGCCGGCCGCCACGCGCGAAGCAGCCCGCGACCGGGCGGTCGAGGTGCTCGAGCTCGTCGGCATCACCGAAGCCGGCCGCCGGCTCACGAGCTATCCGCACGAATTCTCGGGCGGCATGCGCCAGCGCGTCATGATTGCGCTCGCCATCGCCTGCGAGCCGAAACTGCTCATCGCGGACGAGCCGACGACGGCCCTCGATGTAACGATCCAGGCACAGGTCGTGGCGCTGCTGTGGCAGCTGCGCGAAAAGCTCGGCCTCTCCGTGCTGTTCATCTCGCACAATCTCGACCTCGTGGCCGAGATCTGTGACCGCGTCTACGTGATGCATACGGGCAACGTCGTCGAGCATGGCGATGTCGAGGACATCTTCCTGCGACCGCAGCACTCTTACACGCGCATGCTGCAGAACTGTATTCCGCGCATCGAGGGCGTCGAGCCGTGGAGCGCTGCGGCT
The DNA here is from genome assembly GCA_035602315.1 of Candidatus Dormiibacterota bacterium. Lineage (GTDB taxonomy): Bacteria > Chloroflexota > Dormibacteria > Dormibacterales > Dormibacteraceae > Palsa-870. The sequence continues at coordinate 3,694 of DATNML010000046.1, read as the reverse complement.
CGATCCAGCACCGGCGAGGTAGCGCCATGACATCGCAGCGGGAGCCCGAAATCCTTCTCGAATTCGTCAAGGCGCGGAAGGAATTCGTGCTGGACGACGGGCTGATCAACCGCCTGACCGGCAAGCGCCGCCTGCTGCGCGCACTCGACGACGTGTCGCTGACGGTCCGTCGGGGCGAGATCGTCGGCCTGGTCGGCGAGAGCGGCTCGGGCAAGTCGACGCTGGCCCAGGCCGCCGTCCGGCTGCTGACCGTGGATGAGGGCTATGTGAACTATCGCGGCGAGAATCTCGCGAGCGCGCGCGGCGGCGCCCTGAAGGATTTTCGCCGCAGCGTGCAGATGGTGTTCCAGGACACCGGCTCCTCGCTCAACCCGCGCAAGACCGTCGGCCGTGCCCTCGACGAGTCGCTCGCCCTGCGCGGCCTAGCCAGAGCGAGACGGGCGGAGCGTTCGAACGAGCTTCTGAATCTCGTCGGCCTCGAGGGCGCGCTGCGGCAGCGCTATCCGCACCAGCTTTCGGGCGGCCAACGCCAGCGCGTCGCGATCGCCCGTTGTCTCGCCCTCGAACCCGAATTCCTGGTCGCGGACGAGCCGGTGGCCTCGCTCGATGTCTCGCTGCAGTCCCAGATCATCAGGCTCCTGCTGAAGCTGCGCAACGAACTTGGGCTGACGCTGCTGTTCATCAGCCACGACCTAGCGCTGGTGAGCCACATCAGCACGAGGGTCGCGGTGATGCATGCTGGCCGCATCGTCGAGGAGGGGCCACCCGAGACAGTGCTGCGCTCCCCCTCCGACCCTTACACGCGGGCCTTGCTGGCTGCGATCCCGAAGGGCATCAAGGGCCGCCGCGCCCGCAGGGAGTCGGCGCTCCTGTCCGCATCCGCGCATAAGGAGGCCGCGGAATGACGAGCCTGCGCCCGGCCTGGCTCGAAATCGACCTCGACGCCCTCGCCCACAATGTCCGCCTCCACCGCCGCGCCGCCGGCCCGGACTGCCGCTTCTTCGCGGTCGTGAAGGGTGACGGCTATGGCGTCGGCGTGGTCGAATCCGCGCGGACGGCGCTCGCCGCCGGCGCGGACGCGCTCGCGCTCGGCAACCCGGACGAGGTCGCGACGCTGCGGCAGGCCGGGGTTTCCGCGCCGATCCTGCTCTACGCGTCGAGCCTGCCCGAGGACGCTGCCGCCATTGCCGATCTGGGCGTCATCCCGACCATCCATGACGAGGCCAGCCTCGATGCCTTGGCCGCGCTCGGGCGGGAACTGGACGTCTGGGTCAAGCTCGATTGCGGCGTCGGCAGGCTCGGCTTTCTCCCAGGCGCGGCGGAAGCGGCCTTCCGCCGCCTCGCCGCCGCCAGGCATCTCAGGCTCGGCGGCGTCTACAGCCATTTCCGCAACCCGCATGACAAAAGCCAGCTCCGCAGCCAGGCCGCGATCTTCCTCTCGGGCTGTTCGGCGGCAACGGGTGCGGGCTTCACCGGTTTCGAGCGAATGGTCGCGTCGAGCCGTGTCGTGCTGGGCGCCCCCGACCTGCGGCTCACCGCGATCAATCCTGGCAAGGCACTTTATGGCTATGTCGATGCGAGCTGGCCGCATGCGGACGACATACGCCCGGTCGTGGCGGCCCTGAAGGCGCGCGTCATCCAGGTGAAGGACCATCCTCCGGGCGTCGTCCTCTACGGCGAGGACGGGCCGCTCGCCTCGCCGCGCCGGACCGCCGTCGTGCCGCTCGGCCATGTCGACGGGCTCAACCATCTACCGCCATGCGGCGAGGTGCTGGTCGGCGGACGCCGTGCGCCGATCCTGAGCCGACGCGGCATCGAGCATACCGTGATCGACGTCACGCATCTGCCGCCGGTCGCGATCGGCGACGAAGTCGTCGTGCTCGGGCGTCAGGGCTCGGAATCGATCAGCGCGGCGGAGATCGCGGCCACCATGGGCGTCGCCATGCCGGAACTCGTGGCGCGCCTCGCCCGGATGGCGCCCCGGCGATATCTGCCGGTTCGCACGCGGGCGGCGCTGTCCGTGGCCGCCGAATGACACCGCCCGGACCGAGGAAAGGAAACCCATGATGACAGCCCTGTCCCTGGCGGCTACCACCGCTTTCCGGCCTCCCCGCATCATCGACGAATATCTCGACCGTACGCCGTGCTCGCGCGAGCTTTTCGCGCGTTCGGCCACGCTTTTTCCGAGCGGTATCACCCATGACAGCCGCCAGCTCGATCCCTACCCGATCTATGTCGAGCGGGCGGCCGGCCCCTTGAAATGGGACGTCGACGGCCACGAATACGTCGATTACATCGGAGGCCATGGCGCGCTCATCCTCGGCCACAACGATCCCGACGTGACGATGGCCGCTGCGGCCCAACTGGCCAAGGGCACGCATTACGGCGCGAGCCATCAGCTCGAAGTCGAATGGGGCGAGGAGATTCGAAGGCTCGTGCCATCGGCCGAGCGCATACGCTTCACCAACTCCGGCACGGAGGCCACGCTGCTCGGCCTGCGCCTCGCCCGGGCGGCGACCGGCAAACCGCGCGTGCTGCGCTTCGCCGGCCATTTCCACGGCTGGCACGACCACGCCACGATCGGCCACATGATGCCCGACAGCACGCCGACGATCGGCGTGCTGTCGGGCATAGCCGAGAACGTCGTCGTCGTGCCGCCGGGGGATCTGGAGCGCACCAGGCATGTCTTGGAGACTGATGACGGCATCGCCGCCGTCATCATCGAGCCGACCGGCGCGACCTTCGGCCGCGTACCGATCGCGGAGGAATTCCTGCACGCACTGCGCGATCTGACCGCCAGGCACGGCGTCGTGCTCATCTTCGATGAGGTCATCACCGGTTTCCGGGTGTCACCCGGCGGCGCCCAAGGAGCCTTTGGCATCCGGCCCGACCTGACGTCCTTCGCCAAGATCGCGGCCGGCGGCTTTCCCGGCGCCGCCATCGTCGGCCGCAAGGATCTGCTCGACCCGCTGGACTATGAGGTAACGAAGCGGCGCGGCAGCGAGAAGGTGCGCCATCAGGGCACGTTCAACGCCAATCCGGTCTGCGCCGCGGCGGGCGCGGCCGCGTTGCGCAAGATCGGCTCGACCGATGCCTGCGCTCGCGCGAACGCCACCGGCGCCAAGCTGCGTGAGGCGCTCAACGCGGTTCTCGAGCAGGAAGGCGTCGCCTGGGCGGTCTATGGCCGCTTCTCGGCCTTCCACATCTTCACCAACCCGAAGGGCCGCGAGATCAGGCCGGCGAGGTTCGACGCCTTCGCCTGGCCGGCTGACGAGTTGCGCGGCAACGACCCCGCAACGCTGACCGCGCTGCGCCTCGCCCTCCTCGTCGAAGGGATCGACATTGCCGGTTGGCCGGGGGGCATGATCTCCGCCACGCATGACGACGGCTGTGTCGAGCGCACGATCGCTGGCTTCCGCTCGGCCCTGCATTCCTTGAAAAAGGACAATGTCCTGCCGGCCTGACGTCGAGCCGGCCGAACGAGCAGGAGAACGGAGAGACGATGACTTCGCTTGTCGAAAACGCCCAGACCGGCCTGATGGACGCTAGACAGTTCTGGCAGACGCTGGGCGCGCGCGCCACCGGCATGACGATCGTGACGACGCAGGGGCCGGACGGGCCGGCAGGCTTCGTCGGCCTCTCGGCCGCCCATGTCACGGCGCAGCCGCCGACGCTCCTCGTCTCCCTCGATCGC
>DATNML010000045.1:0-2219 GCA_035602315.1 Candidatus Dormiibacterota bacterium | reverse complement strand
CGATTTCGGCGCTCAGCGCGCGGCGGTTCGGTAGGCCGGTGAGCGAATCGGTGTGGGCCAGCTCGTTGAGCTGGATCAGTAGGAGTTCGCGCTCGGCGCTCTGGCCTGAGTTCCGCAGAAGTAGGGCACACGATCGTCCTGAAAAGGGCGTGTGAGCAGGGATTTCGCCGGTTTCGGCGGGATTGGCCCGTGTGTCTACGGGCCGCGGCTACTCGACGGCGGGGGTGAAGTCGTAGAAGCGGGGTGGTTCGGGCAGCTCGAGCGCGCCCAGGATGCGGCGGTGGCCGGGGGTGAGTTCGGTGCGCTGGGCGACGGTGCCCTCGCTGGTGGCGAGCGTGACGAGGTGCATGCGGTCGAGTTCGTTGCGGAGGTTGCGCCAGGTCTGGTTGGTCTCGGTCTCGGCGACGCGCATCAGCAGCAGCGCCAACCAGCAGAGTTGGACGTGGGCTTCGATGCGGTCCTCGCGGCGGTGGTAGGCGGGGCGCATGTCGATTGTGTGCTTGAGATCGCGCCAGCCGCGCTCGGCTTCATACAGCGCCTTGTAGCCCTCGGCCAGGTCGGCTGGGGTCAGGCTCTCATCAGAGGTGCGCAGCAGGAACTTGCCGTCGAGCTTGGTCTCGCGGGCGACGGCGGCGCGGTCGATGCGGAGCTTGCCGGTCTTGGTGCGGCGCAGGAAGCGCTTGTAGGCGGGCTTGGTGGACAGCGCCCCGTAGAGCTCTGAGCGCTTGGACGGCGCGAGCCCGTCGGCGGTGTGGATCTCCTGCTTGAGCCGCTCGAGGATCTGCTCGCGCACGGTCCGGTCGCGCTCGGCGCGCTCGGGGTTGTGGCAGATCACGAACCTGTCGCGGTTGGTGCCGTCGTCGATGCGGACCTGCTTGACACGGAGGTTGCCCTCAACGGTGTGGTAGCGGCCCTGGCGCGCGAGCGCCGCGTTGGCTTCCTTACTGTCAGAGCGGAGCTTCTCGCCGACGATGTAGTGACCGCCTGCGCGTTGCAGGTAGCGGCGGTTGCGCTCGGAGGTGAACCCGCGGTCCAGCACCCAGATCACGCGGGCGAGGTTCCAGCCACGCAGGTCATCCTTGACCTTGCGGATGATCGCCTGATCTGAGGCGTTGCCGGGGAACGTCCACACCCTCACCGGGATCCCCTTGCGGGTGACCGCCATCCCGACCACCACTTGGGGCAGATCGGGCCGGTGATCCTTGCTGTGCTTGGAGTAGCGCCGCCGGCCTGACTCCACCAGCAGCGAGTCCTCCTCTGCCGGCTCGGCGCTCTCACCGTCCTCGTCCTCGTCCTGCAGCTCCTCGGGCAGCCGGTCGGTCTCCCAGTAGGTCGATGAGGTGTCGAAGAACAACAGGTCAACCTCTAGGTCCAACAGGCTGGCGACCGTGAAGAACACCCGCTCCTGCAACTCGGGCAAGGCGGCGTGCAGGAAGTCCATCGCTCGGTAGCACTCATCATCAGACACATCGGCCAGGCCTTCGATGAACGCCCGCTCGGCGACCCACTCACAGCCGGCGAGCTTCGACAGCGGCTTGACCGACAGGCGGTTGGCGACCATCGCGAAGATCGCCCGCTCCACCCGCTCGCCCGCCAACCGCCGACCACCGGCCGCGTCGACGATCACCTTGCCGATCTCAAGCCGCTCCCACAGCCGGTCCGCCACCCACGCCGAGCCCATCGTCCGCGACTCGATGATCTGCACCTCACCCGACGCCGTCGCGGCGACCGCCTCGCCGGGGTCCAGGAAGCGGCTGATCGAGCGCACCAGCCGCGCCAGCGCCTCACGGTCGACCTGATCGGCACGCCCGAAGCGATGGATGATCCGCGCACGCGGCACCCCGGTCTTCGGGTCGCGCTCGTTCTGCGCCAGCGCCAGGTACGAAACCGTGCTCCCATCGACGTTGCGCCGCTTGGTCTCGCGCAGGTACATGCACCTACACGATAACCGTCAGCAGCGCCAGACACAAGCGCTTCTACGCTAAACGTGTGCCTACACGATCTCGACTCTGACGGTACCCTCACCCATCTCTTTGCAGGGAAAACGCCTCGCCGGACCCCTTCAGATGCCTACGAACTGCGGAACTCCGGGATCAGGCTCCTCATCAATCTGTGGAGTGATCGGACCGAGAACGTTCTGAGCGAAGTCGCGGGCCGCGGCCTGGATCTCCTGCTGCTCCTTCGTGAGCGTGAAATCAATTGCCATCTGCTTTACCTCT
>DATNML010000044.1:0-5430 GCA_035602315.1 Candidatus Dormiibacterota bacterium | reverse complement strand
TGGAGACATCTGCCTCGTCGCGCCGAGCAGCCCACGATGCTGGGCCGTCTCGTCGTCTGACACCGCGCCGATGGCCATCGCGCTGGACGGCGTGGTGAACCTGGTCGGCGCCGATGGCGAGCGCGAGCTCCCCGTCTCGGCCCTCTATCGCGACGACGGCATGGACTACATGGCCAAGCAGGCGAGCGAGGTGGTCACCTGGCTCAGGCTCTCCGCAAGTCGCGAGACGACCACGGCCTACGTCAAGCTGCGTCGCCGCGGCTCGATCGACTTTCCAATCGCCGGCGCGGCCGTTGCCGTGCAGCTCGACGGAGACACCGTGGTCCGCTGCCGGATCGTGCTCTCCGCGGTGGCCTCCCACCCGCTTGAGGCGACCGCGGCCGAAGCCTTCCTGAACGGAAAGGAGGTAAGCGCGGACGCGATCCGCGAAACTGCCGAAATCGCTGCCAAACCGGCCAAGCCGCTCGACAACGCCGATCTCAGCCACTTCTGGCGCAAGCGCATGGTGCGGGTCGTGGTGGAGCAGGCTTTGCAGCGAGCAACGACCAGAACACCGGGCTCGACGGTTAAGCTTCTAGGTCGAAGCCCAGATTGATGCAATTCCGCAAAAGGCAGAAAGGACAGGGAATGGTTGAGTTCGCGCTCATCCTGGCCCTGGTCGCTTTGATCGTCATCGTCGCCTTGATCGCCACGGGCGGCCAGGTGATCAACCTGTACTCGGACATCGTCGCGACCATGTGCACCTACCACGCGGGGTGCTGACGGACTCCTAGGCTCCTAGTCCCCGATTGCGGCCGCTGCCGCCTCAGCCGCCCTCTGAGCGTTGCCTCGAATCAGCTCCATGTCGCGGTGCGCCAGCGCCTCAGGCGGGAAGAGCGAAGTCGTCAGTCCGACTGCTCGCACCCCCAGCCTCAGGTACGCGCCGATGTCTTCGATCGGCACGCCGCCGGAGACCCAGAACGGCACTCCACCCATGGGCCCGTTCAAGGCGCGCACGTACTCCGGGCCGCCGACCGGGGTGATCGGAAACACCTTGACCAGCGCCGCCCCCGCCAGGCGCGCCTGGTAGATCTCAGTCGGGGTCAGGGCCCCCAGCACGCAAAGGATGTCCTCCTGCCGGCAAGCCTCGGCGACCTCCGGCAGCAGGACCGGCGTGACGACGAACGACGCCCCGGCGTCCTTCGCTTCGCGCACAGCGCCTGGGTCCCACACGGTGCCGACGCCGACCGGAAAGCGGCCGCCGGTCGTGGCGATCAGGCCGCGGATCAGCTCGAAGCACGAAGGCACGGTCTTGGTGATCTCGATCGTCCGGACGCCCCCCTCCAGGGCCGCCAGGCACGCCTGGAAGCCGGCGTCGGCGTTCTCGGTGCGCAGCACGCCGCAGACACGATTGGGGAAGACCTCCTGGATGCTCCGCACAGCCGCGGTGATTATCCCCTGAACCGGTGGGCCCACCCGAATGCTGGGGCTATGAATTCAGTGAGTCCCATCCTGCTCGCCGCTTGCGCGCTAAGCTGGTACATACGTATGACCGGGGCTACGGCAACGGAGAGCTCGCGTGACCAGATCATCCATGCAGCGGCCGATTCGCTCCTGGAGAACGGCTACTCGGGCACCAGCGTCCGGGCGATCGCCTCGAAGGCCGGGGTCGCGATCGGCAACCTCCAGTACTGGTTCCCGACCAAGTCTGAGCTGCTGGTCGAAGCCTGGAGATACCTCACCGCCCGGTCGGTCGATGAGCTCCGCGGAACGCTCAACCAGCTGACCGACCCACTCGAGGTCCTCGAGATCGGAGTCGAAGCGCTCTGGGACTCCCTGCGCCGCCTCGGTGACATCCAGCTCGCGGCTTTCGACCTCCTGGTGCAGGCTCCGCGGACCGAGCGGCTGCGGGCATACCTGCCAGAGCTGTTCACCAGGTACCGCGAAGTCATTCAGGAGCAGCTCGACCGGCTGGAGGAAGACGGGCGGATCCGGCTCACGGTCCCGCGCGACGTCCTCGTGCCTCTCGTCCTCAACACGGTGCTGGGCTTCGGCCTCTACTACGTGGTGACGCGCGACGACGAGTCGTGCCTCAAGGCGCTTTCGGCTTTCCGGCAGCTGGCCGCCACGTTGGTGGAGCCGATCTGATGGCGATCCAGGTCGTCGAGCGTGACCTCGAACGCCTGCACCAACTGTGGGAGGACGGCCTCTCGGAGGCCTACCGCTCATACCTCGAGGCGGTGGACGGGTTTGAGCCCTCCGCCCAACCCAGGCTGGCCCTCGCTGCGGCACTCGTCGAGGTCGGCGTCCGGCTCCAGGGCCTCGGCGGCCGAGCTGCCGCCCCGCCCAGCCTTCTGATGGGAGACCTGTGCCTCGCGCGAGCGTCGCGGCTGCTCGCCGACGCGGCGCCGCAGAGCATCCAGGTCGCGTTCGCCCGCGCGATCGAGGAGATGTCTTCGGCGGCGGCGGCGGAGCAGACCGCGCCGCACACCCGTGAGCTGCTGCTCCGCGCGTTCGAGGCGCGGTGATGATCGGCAAGCGCCTGCGCTTCGAGACCAGCCATTCCACCGAGTTCGTCGATATCACAGACCGGCTGCGAGACGAGGTCCACCGATCCGGGCTGAAGATCGGCCGCGTGCATCTCCAGTCCCTGCACACGACCGTCGGCCTGGCAATCAACGAGAACGAGCCGCTGCTGATCCGTGACTTCCAGACCTTGCTCGAGCGGCTCGCACCTGTGGGCGCCAGCTACCAGCACGATGACTTCGCGCGCCGGATCGGCGTCGCGCTCGATGAGCCTGTCAACGGTCATGCTCACTGCCGCCAGATCCTGCTGACAGGCTTCGCGACCCTGCTCGTCGAAGACGGTGAGCTCGTCCTGGGCCGGTGGCAGTCTGTGTTCGCGGTGGAGCTAGACGGCCCGCGCCACCGTGAGCTAGCCCTCCAACTAGACGGAGAATTTGGGACTTCTTCCCTCTCCCCTTCAGGGGAGCAATCAGTAGTCCCATCCTCCATGCGCCTGGCGCACAGGGCCAGGGAGAGGGGCGAGGAAAGAAGGACTGAAGCCGGCTTGGCCCCCGAGCTGGTTGAGCTCGAGCTGTCCCGCCAGCTGCTCGTCGACCCCGAGCCTGTATCGGCGCCGATGCGGCGGTTGGTCGAGGCCGGCGGCAAGCGCCTGCGACCCAAGCTCGTCCAGCTGACCGCTGGAATCGGACCTCGCAGCGAACCGCTGCGCGCTGCGGCCCTGGCCGCTGCCGTCGAGCTCCTCCACAATGCAACGCTGATCCACGACGACTACGTCGACGAGAGCACCCACCGGCGCGGGCGCCCGACCGTCGCAGCCGCTGAAGGGCCGGAGCGGGCGGTCGCGGTTGGCGATTACTACTTCGCCAAGGCGACCCGGCTCATCGCCGAGATCGGCAACCGCAGCGTGACGTCGACCATCGCCGAGGCGCTCGAAGCCGTCTGCGCCTCCCAGATCGACGACGTTGCGCTTCGCGGAGCGTACCCCGGCGACCGCGATTCCTACCTGCGCGTCGTGCGCGGAAAGACGGCGGCGCTCTTTGCCGCGGCGTGCGCGTCGGGAGCGCTGCTTTCGGAGGCAGGCCCGGAAATCGTGGACGCGCTGCGGAGGTACGGCGACCTGCTCGGCGTCGCGTTCCAGATGGCCGATGACATGGTGGACTTCAGCCCGAGCTCGGGGAAGCCGGTCGGACTCGATATCCGGCAGCGCGTGCTCTCTCTACCTCTTATCTATGCGGCCGAGGACCGCACCGTCGGACCCGAGGTGCGACGGCTGCTCGCCGGCTCGCTCGGCGACGCTGAGGTCGGTCGGGTGGCGGAGCTGGTGACGATTAGCGGCGCGCTGACCCGGGTGCGCGGCGAGGCCGAAGCGCTGGTCGACGCTGCAGTGCACGAGCTCGAGACGATCGAGCTGGACGGGCTGCGCCCGACCCTGATCAGCCTCGCGCGCTCTGCCGTCGACCGAATCGCGTAGCGGGGGCACAGACCGCCGAATTTTTGGCACGCTATGCCGGCCCCATGGCGTCCACTCTTAGATCGGCACTGAAACCGAACCCGGCGACCGGCGGCCTCAACTGGGCATACGTGCTCATGGGGGTGGCCGACGCGACCATTCTCCCTTTCATACCTCTCTACCTCTACCAGCGCGGCCTCGACGCACCTCACATCGGCGCGGTGCTGGCGGGTGCCGGAGCGGTCTCCATAGCGGCCGGCCTTGGTTGGGCCTACCTGGCGGACCGCAAAGTTCCGGCTGAGCGCATGCTGGTCGTCGCCAGCGCTGCAGCCGCAGTGATCGCTCTTCTGGTCGCTTTCGCCGGCGGCTCAATCGCCCTGGCGGTCGTTCTGGTGGGCCTGTGGGTGGCGCGGTCACCATTCGCGCTGCTGGACCCGATCGCTCTTGGCCGGCTCCTGGACACTGCTCGCACCCGCTACGCACGCATCAGGCTGCGAATGAGCGCGGGTTTCGCCGTCTCAGCTGTCGTGTCGGGAGCCGGCTTTCAAGCGTTTGGTCTGGGGCTTATCCCCTTTGTGTATTCCCCCCTCGTTGCGATCTTCGGACTGTGGGTGTGGCGTGCCCTCAGGCCCACCGTCCGTGCACCGCGTGCGCCAGACAAGGCAGGCGGTTTGCGCGCGTTGCGCCTACCCAAGGTGCCTCTGCCCCTGATGGGATTCCTGTTGAGCGCGTTCCTGCTCGGCGCGGCGTTGGCGGCGACGGGGAACTTCCTCACCCTGCAGATCAACGTCCTGGGAGGCGGCGCCCTCCTCATCGGTGCCGCGGCGGCGTTTCAGGCCCTCACCGAAATCCCGACCATGGGCTATATGCACCGGCTGACCAGGTACCTGAGCCACAAGGTCCTCTTCGCCATCGGCTGCGCCATCTACATCGTGGTCTTTCTCGCCTGGGCCTTCGTCTCCGATCCGCTGACCGCCGCTTTACTGAAGCTGGTCGTCGGCGTTGCGTTTGCGCTCACTTACGTGGCCGCAGTCGTGATCACCGATGAGCTGTCTCCTGCCAACCGGCGCGCCACCGGTCAGGCGCTTATCAAATCCGTCTTATTTGGGCTGGCGCCGATCCTCGGCACGTTTGGAGGCGGGCTGGTCTATGGAGCGCTTGGACCTCGCACGATGTTCTTGGCGGCCACCGCCCTGGCCGGGGCGGCCGGTGTAATCGCGATGATCGTGGTTCCCGCGCAACGCCACCGCGGCTCGCTGAGTGGAGCTGAGATTCCTGCTCCGAGCTCCGAGCTAAGCCCTGCTCTCGCAACAACCACCGGCAAAGCCTGAGGCGGCGAAGCGCCTTCAGTCAGCGGCCCGATCCAGGACACCGACCAGGTTGCGAGCTGAGACCAGGCCGATGGGTTTTCCCGCCTTGTTCACGACGGGCAAGTGTCGGACGCCCAGTCTGATCATCTTGACGGCCACCACCGC
>DATNML010000043.1:0-3575 GCA_035602315.1 Candidatus Dormiibacterota bacterium | reverse complement strand
AGAGGGTGGCGCAAGGAGGAGCGCATCTGTGGATGCGTGACGACGCAGCGCCGGGCCCCTTGACGCAGGCTTCAGCGCCGCCCGGGGTCCCCGCGAAATCGCAGATTTCGTGGGGTGGGCATGCGCCCGCCCGCCTAGGCCGCGAAGATCCAAGGAACTTCGGGCGCGGGGCACTTAGCCTGGCTCGGAGAGCGCGGTCGCCCCGCCTTTGCGGTCAAGGCGGTACCCGATGCCCCGGACGGTGACGATCTCGAACGGGGCAACCCCGGCGAACTTCTCCCGGAGCCAGCGGACGTGGACGTCGATGGTCTTCGGGTCGCCTGAGAACTCGTGGCCCCAGACGTTCTCCAGCAGCACGTCGCGGCTGTGCACGCGGCCGGGGAACGCCAGCAGATATGAAAGAAGATCGAACTCTCGGGCCGTGAGCTTGACGTCGCGGCCATCGAGGAGCACGCGCCGCGCCGCGCGGTCGAGCGTGAACTCCTCGATCGAGTCGCGCTCCGGGATCGACCTGGGCTCGTTGGCCTCTGGCGACGCTCGTCGCAGCACCGCGTTGACGCGGGCGAGGACCTCGCGGATCGAGAAAGGCTTGGTGATGTAGTCGTCCGCGCCCAGCTCGAGGCCGACGATCTTGTCGACCTCGGCGTCCTTGGCCGTGATCATGATGATCGGCACCCGGCTGGTCTTACGCAGCGCGCGGCAGAAGTCGAAGCCGCTCATGCCGGGGAGCATCAGGTCGAGCAGGATCAGGTCCGGGCGCGCCGTCCGGGCCGTGCGTAGGCCGGCGGCGCCGTCGCGCGCTTCCTGCACCGAGAACCCTGCCGACGCGAGGTTGTATTTCAGCATCTCGCGGATGCCCTCGTCGTCCTCGACTACCAACACCCGTCCTGCGCTGCCGTTGCCGGCAGGTCGGGTCATCCCAGCTCCACCACCTGGCCGGTCTCGAGGAACACGATGTCCTCCGCCACATTGGTCACGCGGTCGGAGATGCGCTCGAGGTTGTGCGCCACGAGCAGCAGCGTGACCGCGCGGAGCGCGCCGTCGGCGTCGGTCTTACCGTCGCCCATCTCTTTGACCAGGTCTTCGAAAACGCGATGCCAGAGCCGGTCGACCTCGTTGTCTCGGCTCGCCACCTCGCGTGCCCGCGGCACGTCCTGGTCGATGATCGCCTCGAGGATGTCATGCACCTGTCCGATCGCCAGCTCGCCCATCAACCCGAACTCGGCGCGCAGTGGCTTGTCAGGCAGCGCGACCAGCGTGCTGGTCATGCGTGCGATGCGAACCGCGTAGTCGCCCATCCTCTCGAGCTCGGTGGCGATGTACTGCAGTCCCATCAGGTAGCGGAGGTCGCGAGCGACGGGCTGCTGCGTGGAGATGACCATGAAGACCTGCTCGCGGATCTGGCGGAAGAGCTCGTTGAGGTACTGGTCCTCGCTGCGCACCTTCTCGGCCTCGCCGCCGTCGCGACGGCGCAATGCGTTGAGCGCGGCTTCGATCTGCGACTCGACCAGCGTGCCCATCCGGACCAATGACTCGCGAAGGCTCGCGAGCTCTCTCTCAAATGTGATTCGTGGCACTGATCAGTTAGCCGAAGCGGCCCGTGATGTAGGCCTCTGTCCGCGGGTCTTGAGGCTGGTTGAAGAGGTCGGCTGTCGGCGCGAACTCGATGAGCTCGCCGTAGCGCCCGTCGGGGTTCATCAGCATGAAGGCGGTGAAGTCCGAGACGCGCGCGGCCTGCTGCATGTTGTGGGTGACGATGACGATCGTGTAGTCCTTCATCAGCTCGGCCATCAAGTCCTCGATCTTCAGCGTGGCGACCGGGTCGAGGGCCGAACATGGCTCGTCCATGAGGATGACCTCCGGGCTCACGGCCAGGCAGCGGGCGATGGCGAGTCTCTGCTGCTGACCGCCTGAGAGCGACGTCGCGGGCTCGTCGAGCCGGTCGCTGACCTCGTCCCACAGCGCCGCACGCTCGAGGCTCTGCCTCACTATGTCCTTGATGCGCGTCGAGCTCCAGCCGAGCAGCCGTGGAGCGAACGACACGTTGCCCTGGATCGACATGGGGAACGGGCTGGGTCGCTGGAAGACCATGCCGACCTTCTGACGCAGCTCGAGCAGCTTGCGCGTGCTGATGACGTCGACCTCTTCGTCGAGAAGGACCTTGCCCATGGCGCGAGCCGAAGGGATCAGGTCGTACATCCGATTGAAGACGCGCAGGAGGGTGCTCTTGCCGCAGCCCGACGGTCCGATGATCGCGGTGATCCGCTTCTCCGGGATCTCGAAGCTGACGTCCTTGAGCGCCTGGTACTTGCCGTAATAGAAGGAGAGCCGGTCGACCTTCAGCTTCGTGGATCCCGCTCCCTGCACGGCGCGAAGTTCAGGTCTCCCCGCTTGGGCCAGGTGCATCACAGGTCGGACGTCTGCCATCCCCCAAGTTCAAGATAGGCCGCGCCGGGTTAAGGCAGCTTTATGGGCTGGTTAAGACTTCGCGCGGTAGGGCGATAAAGAAGACCTGGCCCCCCTCCCTGGCGGTCTCGGTCCAGATCCGGCCGCCGAGGACCTGGACCAGGTGCTTGGTGATCGCCAACCCCAGGCCGAAGCCGCCGGCCTCCCGTGGCCGGGCCCTGTCGACCTTGTAAAAGCGCTCGAAAACGCGGCTCCAGTGCTCTGGCGAGATGCCCGGTCCCCGGTCGCGGACGCTGATGACCACGTCACTGTGCCTGACCTCCGCCTGGACGTCGATCGCGGTGCCCGGAGGCGAGAACTTGGCCGCGTTGTCCAGCAGGTTGCCGAGCGCCTGCGCGAGCTTAGGCCGATCGGTGGAAATTAAGAGGTCGGCCGCGACCGTCGTGTTGACGGTGCGGTCGATGCCGAGGCGGCCGGCGCTTTCCTGCACCAGCTCCGCCAGGTCGAACTCGGAGACGTCGACAGCCATCACTCCCGTCTCGATGTCGCCCAGCTGGCGGAGGTTGTCGATGATCTTGCTCATCAGGTCGGCCTCTTTGACCAGCCGGTCGGCGAATCGCTTCCGGTCCTTCGGCAGCGGATCGCCCAGGAGGCTCTCGGCGGTGAGCCGGAGCGATGTGATCGGGGTCTTCAGCTCATGCACGAGATTCGCGACGAACTCCTGGCGCACGGTGGCCAGGCGTCGCAGCTCGGTGATATCGGTGAGGAACAGGAGCTGCTCTCCCTCGCGCCGGCCCGCGACCAGCTGGCTCAGGACGGTGGCGCGGTGGTGCACGAGCTGCGCCTCCGCCTGTGCCTGGCCAAGCCGCACCACGTCGAAGAGGCGCGACTCGAGGGTCACCTCGACCAGGCTCGCGGGCAGCCGCGCCGGCTCGATCTCGAAGAAGGCGCGCGCGGCTTCATTCGCTCCCACCACCCGGTTTTCCGCGTCCAGCAGCAGCGCCATCACCGGAGCATGCTCGAGCAGCTCGGCGAACAGGTCCCGAGGCGGAAGGTTGGACTCGAGCGGTCCGCTCTCGCGGCGGCGGTCAAAGATCACCGCCGGAGTATATGAGCGGCGATTTCGTAATGCGCCCTAAGCGCGCGCTTTTGATGCGCCCTGCGCGCGC
>DATNML010000042.1:0-2599 GCA_035602315.1 Candidatus Dormiibacterota bacterium | reverse complement strand
TCCCGACCGATCTGTGCAGCCTCGTTCCCGGCCCTCGTCCGTTCGGCCATCGGCATCACGTCGATCTCCTGCGGATCGCCCTTTCGGGTGTTGCAGTAGGCGCGCATCGCGAGCAACCAGCCGCGGTCGCGCGCCTCGGGGTCAGCGCTGAGTCCGGCGTCGATGTAATCGTCAACTTGCCGAGTTGGCGGCACGACCTTGAATCCGCCCCACCGGATGCACGTCATCGTTGCGCACTTCACGATCAGGCGGATCCGGTCGCTGCGTGTCTCCGGCGTTTGTTCCAGCGCCGCGAGCGCCCCTTCCCACGCGGGAAGAGCGTCGTCGCCGTGGAAGGCGCCTTCATGATCGTCACCAATCGCTTCGAGGGCCCGCGCGCGCTCGGCGTCGTCCGCGGCCAGGCGCAGGGCGCCCTGGTGCAGGTCGAGCGCCTGCTCGATTGCAAACCGCTTGCGAGCGACGGCACCCGCGGCCAGCAAGGCCGCGAAGGCTCGGGCCCGGAGTTCTGCGCGGGCGGCCGGATTATCGGCCCAGGCGAGGTCGGCATCCTCGCCGAGCGTGGCCGTTTGGTAGTGGCGCGCGATCAGTTCGGCGAGTTCCTCCGAATGATCTCCCGCGATCTCCTCGAGCCAGCGTGCCGCCTCGGCATGTGCGCGTGCCCGCCGGATCCTCGGCAAGCCGGCGTAGGCGACGTCCCTTATGAGGGCGTGTTTGAAGATGAACTCGAGCTCGCCAGCGATGCCCGATGTCGGGTGAACCGAGACCAGGCCCTTGGCCTCGAGCGCGAGCAAGCTCGATGTCACATCTGGGTCGGCCGTCGCTCGTCGCACCGGCGCCTCCCAGAACACGCGCCCGATGACGGCCGCTTCCTGGAGCGCGCGCTTGTGGGCTGGTGGGAGCGCGTCGATGCGCGCACCGAGTACGGCAAGCACCGTGTCGGGCAAAGCCGCTGGAACGGTACCGGACATGCGCCAGGCCGAACCCTCGCGAACCAGCATTCCGCCGTCCACCAATCGACGGATGATCTCTTCAAGGAACAAGGGATTACCGTCTGCGGTGGCGACGACATCGCGCCGGAACGTCTCGGGCACTTCGCTGCCTTCGAGGATCTCGGTCAACAGCGTGGTACTCTGCTGTGCCGTCAATGCGCGGAGCGCGAGCACCGCGGTCCCCTCGCCACCTTCGCCGAACTCGGGGTGAGCCTTCCGAAGCTCGGGCCGGGCGGTCGTGACCATGAGCACCGGCCCGGTCGACCGCGCCAGGAGCCGTAGCACCATTTCAACGAGGCGATCGCCGGCCCAATGCAGATCCTCCAGCACGAGGATCACGGGACCGGCAGTCGCGTAGGCGCTGATGAACCGTGGCCAGGCCATCGATAGCTCGAGCTGCACGGCCGAGGGCCGGATGTTGTCCAGCGGGTTTCCGGGGATGGTGATCCCCGCGGTGAAGGCCAGGGCATGAAGCGTGTGGTCGATGGTCGCCTCGTCCGCGGAGACTCGTTGGAGCACGGTCTCGATCTTTTGGCGTAGCCGCTCGCGCGTCGACACCGCGGGGTCATCGAGCGAGATCTGGCATTCGCGTCGAAGCAACTCGCCGAGCACCCAGTACGTCAGTCCGTCACCGGTGGACGGGCAGCGTCCCTGCAGGATGATCGTCTCAGGATGGCGAGCCGAGGCCAGGTTGAGAAACTCTCGCACCAGGCGACTCTTGCCGATGCCCGCCGGACCCGAGATCAGCGCCAGGCGCGGGCTGTTCGCATCCATCGCCTCGTGGAAGAGGCTGGCGAGCGCCTCGACCTCCTGCTCGCGGCCAACCATGGCGACCTGCATCCCTTTGCGTCGGTCTAGCGAGTCGGTCAGCGGGCGCAGCACGCGCCGCACCGTCACTGGTGCCGACTTCCCACGGACCTCACGAGACTCGGGCTCGTCGAAGACAAAGGCGTCGCGGGCCGCTGCGTAGGTTCGCTCGCCGGCGAGGACGGTCCCCGGCTCGGCCATCTGCTCCAACCGAGCGGCGACGTTGACCGCGTCGCCGGTCACGACGTTCTGGTCGGAAGCGGCCATCACCTCGCCGGTGTTGACTCCGATGCGAATGGCAAGGCTGACACCATGCTGTGCTTTGAATTCGCCGTTGAGTTCGGTTAACCGCTCGAGCATCTGGCAGGCGGCCCGGAGAGCACGCTCGGCGTCATCCTCCCGCACGATCGGAACGCCGAAGGTGGCCATGACCGAGTCTCCCATGAACTTCTGGACCGTCCCGCCCCAGGCCTCGATGGTTGAGGTCATCACCGAGAAGAATCGCTGAAGGAGGACCCGCCAGCGCTCAGGATCGAAGCGCTCTCCCAGCGTGGTCGACCCGGTGATGTCCGCGAAGAGGACGGTGACGAGCTTCCGCTCCTCGGTCGCTCCCGCTCGGAGCGCCGCGCCGCAGGACGGGCAGAAGCGGGCTCCCGCCGGGATCGCCGCCGAGCAGCGCGGACACCCTCCGTCCACAGCCACGATCGAAGACTACACCGGCATAAGGCAGCCTACGTCATTCCGCCTCGGAGCACGCACTCGAAGAGTCCGTAGACGTGTCCGGGCCGCCCGAGGCCTGGCCG
>DATNML010000041.1:0-16601 GCA_035602315.1 Candidatus Dormiibacterota bacterium | reverse complement strand
GCCCTTCGCTCCTGTACGTCGCCCAGTCTGTCCCAACGCTCGAGGTGAACGCGGCGATGAACGGATTCTCCTCGCCGCCCTTAAGCAATCGAAAGTCCGCCGCACGGAAGTTGTACTCGGCAGCTCCCGCGTTCCAATCCTCCTTGGTGACCGCCGCCTGGAAGTCGTAGTTGAAGTCGCTGTCGAACGAAGACGCCCAGGGGAAGCTCCATCCCATCCGCTGCTTATACGCATGCAGCTTCGCGAACGGAGCTCGCGACACTGCGCACAGCGTGACGTCGTGGTTCGCGAGGTGGACGACCGAGCCGTTGAAGCCGTCCGCGATCGCCGAGCAGGACGGACACCCTGCCGTGTAGTCGGGCCCGAACATGAAGTGATAGATGAGGAGCTGCGAGCGTCCTCTGAAGAGATCGGCGAGGGACGCCGTGCCGTCGTCGGTCTCGAAGCTGTACTCCTTGTCGATTCGAACCCAGGGCAGCTCCTGCCGCCGCTGCGCCAGCTCGTCACTACGCCGCGTCAGCGCCTTCTCATCCTCGAGCAGCTCCAGCCGGGCCGCAAGCCACTGTTCGCGTGTTCCGATCTTGTGGTTGTTCATTGCTTCTTCCTTTTGTGGTTACAACAGGTTGCTGTGGCCCGCGCCACCGATGACGCCCGCGTCGGTGCCCGGACTCACGCCGTCGACGTGAACGAACCGAGCGTGGTCGCAACGCCCATGTCCATGCCATTCATCTACCGGACCGCGACGACCCACGATGCGGCTGCGAGCCCGACGGTCGCCGTGAGCACGGCTGCCGTCGCGGCTGTCCTGGCGCTCGTCCGCGCGTTTGCGACCTCGTTGTTCAAAAGCATGGTTCCTTCCTCATTCCTCCACGAATTTCTTCAGACGACTGAGCGCTTCGTCCCATCGCTTCGAGACGTGCTCGAGGTAGGTTCGCGCTACTTCCATTTGTTCTGGCTCGAGCTCCCAGATGCGCTCGCGGCCACGTCGTAGATCCGAGACGAGCCCGGCCGTGGCGAGCACGGTCAGGTGCTTGGTAATCGCCTGTCGCGTGACGGCAGATCCGGCGGTCAGCCGGGTAATCGAGAGAGGGCCATCGGAGCTCAGTCGGGCCACCAGCGCCAGCCGGGTTTCGTCACCGAGCGCCGCAAACACCGGCGCAGCGCGAGAGACCTCGCGCCAGCCGGCGCTATGAAGCGACATATCGCGCGATGTTCTGCAGCTGCTCAGCCCACCCCGCGTCGTTCATCCGAAGTGCTTCAGCACGCCTTGCCGCGGGGATGCGATCGAAGCCTGACTCGACCACGGTGAGCCGGGTCCCTTCCGCGACTTCCTCGAGTTGGAACTCGACCAGCGTGGTGGGCTCGTTCGAGTAGTCCACGCCGGATTCGACGGCGTATGGATGCCAGCGGTATGACATCCGGCTCTCGGGATCCATCCGCTCGATAGCGATCTCGATGATCACGTTCCCGTGGCCAGGCAGCTCGAACCGGCCATGGGCACGCCCGCCTGGTGCGAAGGTACCTTCAAACTTCATGCCGAACCAGGCGCCGAATTGTTCGGCGTCGGCAAGCGCGTGCCAGACACGCGAGCGAGGTGCGCGCAGAACGATCTCTTTCTCGATGCGGTCGGTAGCGTTATGCAACTTCATGGTTGCATCTTACGGCGGCCCACCCAAAAATGCAACCGCTGAATTGCATATCCGAGCTCCCAAGTACCGAGCGGGAAACCCGGCACGGCCGGTTCGGCCGCCCCCGGGTCCCGCCCAGCATCAAGTCAGCGCAGCCCGTTGGATCGCCTCTCGGAACCTGCCAAATCGGCGCCGGATTGTCTTCTCAGACCGACTCGCGATCTGCTCTCGACCCGTCACTGAAGCGGGAACGGCGGCTGCCACCAGTGGGGCACGTCGTCGATCTCGATGGCGCTGACCCACTTGACCCACCAGAAGCCCCGCGCCTCGGGCACGACCAAGCGTGCGGGGAAGCCATGTCCATGGTCGAGCGTCTGGCCACCGAAACGCGTGGCGAGCAGCATGGAACTCGCTTGATCAATTGAAAAGCGACGGTCGTATCCAGTGACCGAAACGACACGCATCGTCGTGCCACCCACCCTTCCGATCAGGCGGTCGAGCCGAGCGCCGGTCCACACCTGGGTTGAGAAGAAGCCGCCGGTGCAGTCAAGCGTGGCGGTGAGCCGGTCGTCGAACGCGAAGAGCTCCTCGTAACGCCAGTCGCGCCCGCCGGCCCGCAGCCGCCACGCCACCTCGTCGACTTGCGGAACCGGATCGAACATCCACGAGCTCACCGGCATCGCGCCTGGCTCGAAGGAGCCGGCCTCATACGAGCCTGTGAAACGGCGTACCGCACCCGGCATGCCGGCCGCCCTGACCACCATCTCGCTCGCCGCGTACGCGACGGTCGCGCCTGCGATGACGGCTCCAGCACGCAGCACGCTGCGACGCGCCAGGTCGGTTGGCCGGACCCGCACCCGCCGCGCCACCACATGCCAGATCGCAAGCGGAACTGCGGCGATGGCGGCGCCCACGTGAAAGTCCATCGCGGTGAGCGGGCCCAAGTAGACCAGCAGGCCAGTCGAGTGCAGAAGGCCGGCCGTCAATGAAATCAACACCAGCACGCCAAGAAGAACGGACGCCCAACGGCCACTCCGAGGCCGGCCCATCCCGCGCCTGGCGATGATCGACTTCCATGGCAGCAGGGCGAGGATCGCGAAGCCGCCAGCCGCGTGGATGATGAGCGACCATCGCGCGGGCGCAGTCGCAAAGGTGAACGCCAGCCATCCGGTGACGAACGCGATGGCAAGGAGCGCGAGCAGGGCGAGGTTGGTCCGCGCTCCGCGCGCGATCGCCACCGTCCGCGTGCTCATCCTCTGAGCCTACCCCGGTGGGCTGCCAGACTAGCGGCGTGTTTGCCAGCTCCAACTATCCACCCGACCTGGAAGCCGCTGAGCGCTTTATCGCCGAGATGCGCCACGGGACGCTGATCGCCTGTGCCGTTGACGGTTACCCGCAGGTCAGCATCCTGCCCTTTGTAAAAACCGGCAACGTCATCGAGCTCCACTGCGTCCAGGCCGATCCGACGTTCGACGCCGTCCGGGCCAACGCTCGCGTGACCTTCTTTGTCTCAGACTTTCTCGCCTGGTCGCCTCACAGCTGGGTCGACGAGAAGGACGCGGGGCGCGCGACGCTTCACTTCCGCGCCGTTGCATTTGAGTGCGACGTGGAGCTGGTGTCGACCGATCCCAATGACGTGGCCGGCGCCCTCAGCCGGCTGCTGAACACATACGAACCGGGCGCCTCGTACGAGCCGGTCAAGATGGGCGACTTCTATGGCTCGCGCCTGCGTCGCCTCGCAACCATGCGACTGCGCGTAGTCCGCAGCCACGTCAAGTTCAAGACCGGTCCGGCAGGAACAGGGGAGACCAAGCGAAAGGTTGCGGGCCGGCTCCGCGAGCGCGCCGAACCCGGCGACCTTCGAGCCGCCGCCGTGATTGAGGCCTATCTCGACTAGGGCGGCTCTTCTCGGTATTGGCGCTTGCCTGTCGAAGGATCCTCGTAGACGCGGGTCAACTTTCCTGTCGTCGGGTCTTTGAAGACCTCATTGGTGGCCTTGAAGTTTCCCTGGCTCTCTCCCCGATAGCGGCGGTCCCAGATGAAGTAGCCGGCGATCGCGAAGACAATCACAAACGCCAGTACCCACAGGTTCACGGGGCGCTCCGCTCGATGATCGCTGCGGTGCCGTACGCGACCACCTCGGTCATGGTCTGGCCCATCTCCGAAGAGTCGAACCGCATCATCACCACTGCATTGGCGCCCATCGCGCGTGCGTTCTCCACCATGCGGTCGATCGCGTGGCGGCGTGTGTCCTCGACGAGTCGCGTGTACTCGACGATCTCGCCACCCGCAAGCGAGCGCAGGCTCGCCATGACATTGCCGCCCAGGCCGCGGCTCCGCACCACGACACCGAACACCTGGCCGAGAGCTTGCTTTACGTCATAGCCGGCTGGACGCTCCGTGGTGGTGACGAGAACTGAAGGGATGGACGGTGGTTGAGACATAGGCTGATGGTACGGCCCGCTAGCGAGGCGGGGGTAAGGAGACCAGGACCGCGGCGGCGACCAGCACGCCTGCCAGGGCGCCCAGCTCCCAGCGCCGCCGGCCTCGCCAGGCCAGCCACAGCGCCACCGCCACCAGCAGCAACTTGACCATCAGGACGCCGCCATAGGCCGTCGTCATCGTCTCCAGCGGATTGGCGAAATGGAGAAGCGCCAGCGCCATGCCGCTCGCCACGAGCAGGCCTGCCGACCAGGCGGCCACCCGCCCGAACCCGCTCGACGGCGCGACCACGAACGCAGCCAGCCCACCTAGCCACACACCCATCCCGGACACGTGGAGCCCGTTGAGCGCAACTCCAAGCGCCTGCGGCAGTGCGGGCGTCGCGTGGGCGGCGGTGGCATCCACCATCCCCAGGGCCAAGCCCAGCGTCGGAATGGCCCACCGCAAACGGGGTGCCTGGCGAAGCGCTCCCAGGACCGCCCAAAGTCCAAGCGCCGCCGCCACGCGCAGGCCCAGTACCCGGCCGAACGGCGAGGCAAGCGCGCCGATCAGCGCGTCGCCGTCAAACGTTTGCGAAGGATCGAAGCTGGCGGTTTGCGCCAGGAGGGCCAGAGGCTCGGCGACAAGAAGTAGAACGACGCCGGCGCCCGCGAGGCGCAGAGGCCGCGGATCTTTGGCGACGAACAACGCGGAAATCGCAGACCCGAAACCAAGCGCGAAGCCGGCGAAATGGAGCCAGCGGCCGAGCGCCTGGAGCACCAGGCCGATCGGCGAGACCAGGCCGACGTCGCCACCGCCCAGCCCAGGAGCCTTGACAGGACCTGAATGACCGACGCTGAACGTGAACTCTCCGCGCGAGGGATGCGTGTCCGCCGCGACCACCGTCCACAGCACGGCGTAGGTGCCTTCGATCCCAGGCGTGGTAAGCGCGGTCGAGAGGCGGTTGCCCTGAGCTCGCGCCGTTTCGCTCGAGACCAGCCGTCCGTCGGGGCCATAAACGCTGATGCCGCGGCCTGCCGGCGTGACCGGTTCGGTGAAAAAGAGCTCGACTGTGGCTGGGAGGCTGACCACCGTGGCGCCCGCAGCAGGGTTCGAAACGATCAGCTGGGCATGCGCAAAGACCGAGACGGGCAGGAGCGCCAGCGCGGCCCCGGCCGCTCCGGCCAGAACCAACCGCCTCAGTACGACGGAGCAGGCAGCGGCGCCGCCTCTACCTCCAGGCGCGGGGCGACCCGTCCGATACGGATCACAAGCCCGGCTGCGAGCAGGCAGAGCAGGCCGGAAGTCATGAAGGCCAGCTGGTAGTCCCCGAAATACGTGCGCACCGCGCCCGCCCCGAATGCAGCGGCGGCCGCGCCCAGCTGATGGGACGCGAAGATCCAGCCGTAAACGACTCCCAGGTTGCGCCTTCCAAATGTGTCCGCGGTCAGGGCCACCGTCGGCGGCACCGTCGCCACCCAGTCCAGTCCATAGAAGACGATGAAAAGGAACAGTCCGAAGTACTGCATGCCGAACGCGTAAGGCAAGAACAGCAGCGACAGTCCGCGCAGCGCGTAGTACCAGAACAGCAGCCAACGCGAGTCCAGGCGGTCGGTCAGCCATCCAGAGATCATGGTCCCGGCCACGTCGAAGATCCCGATGAAGGCCAGCAGGCTTGCGGCAGTCACCTCCGGCATCCCGTGGTCGATCGAGGCTGGGATCAGATGCGTCCCGATCAGTCCATTGGTGCTTGCGCCGCAGATGAAGAAGCTGCCCGCGAGCAACCAGAAGTTGCGATTGCGCGCGCCCATCGCTAGACCGCCAAGCGCCGCACGCACAGGGTTCTGCAGCGGCGGCGCCGGCTCGTCGGCCTCCGTGGCGCCGTACGCGCGCAGGCCGACGTCCGCCGGCCGGTCGCGCATGAACAGCGCGACGAGCGGTATCCCGAGCAGAGACGCGCCCGCCACTACGAGAGCCGCCGCTCGCCACCCTATGTTCACCGCAAGCCAGGCGAGCGCGGGCAGAAAGATCAGCTGGCCGGTCGCCCCGGCGGCAGTGAGCGCGCCCAGGACGAGTCCGCGCCGCTGCACGAACCAGCGGTTGGCGACGATGGCAGCCAGCACCGTCGCCATCGAGCCGGTGCCAACCCCCACCACGACGCCCCACAGCAGGTCGAGCTGCCATGGCTGATGCATGAAGAACGTCAGTCCTGATCCCGCGGAGACCGTCAACAGCGCTCCCACGACCACCCGGCGAACGCCGAAGCGCTCCATCAGTCCACCAGCGAACGGCGCGAAGAGACCGAAGAGCATGAGGTTGATCGAGACCGCGATCGAGATGGTCGCGCGCGACCAGCCGAATTCGTGCTGGAGCGGGACGATCAGTACGGCGGGCGTGGACCGAAAGCCGGCCGCAGCCAGCAGCGTGAACCATGTGATCCCGGCCACGATCCAGGCGTAATGGAGGCGCTTCACCTGGTTATTGTGCTGTGGAGTCAAGCCTTCGAAATTCCTCAACTGGACCCACAGCCTCGCGATTCCGATGGTCATCGAAGAAGACCTGCGTGTCGTGGTTTTCTGGGCGCCGCCTCACAAATCGGCCGTGCGCTAGGTCCTCCGGGTACGGGCAGGTGGTCCGCGCGAAGTTATCTCACAGTCAGTCTCATGACGGTCTTGAAATCGGTCCCGAGGAATTCGCGCGACACTTGAGGGGTGAAAGCGGCGATCAGGGCAGGCGTTCGTCTCGAAGTCTTCACCGTCGTTTGGATGGCCTTCGAAGCTGTGCTTGCGATTGGCGCCGGCGTCGCGGCCCGCAGCGTGCTCCTGACGGCCTTCGGTTTCGACAGCGTCATCGAGCTGCTCAGCGGGGTGACGCTCCTCTGGTGGCTCTCAGCCGAGGCGCGCGGCTCCGGCACCTCGCATCTAGAAGGGATGGAGCGCCGGGCGACCCAGATCTCGGCGGTGCTGCTGGTGCTTCTCTGCGGCTACCTCGTGTTCGTGGGTGTGGGCGGCCTAGTCTTGCGGCTCCATCCCGGAGGATCCGTGCTTGGGGTCGCGGTGTCCGCCGCCGCCGTCGTGGTCATGCCCCTTCTCGCCTGGCGCAAGCGGCGGGTCAACCTCACCCTCGGCAGCGCCGCGCTGCGGGCCGACATCGCGGAGACCCTCACCTGCGCCTACATGGCGGTCGCGACGCTCGCCGGGACCGCCCTCAACCTCCTCGCCGGCTGGTGGTGGGCAGAGTACGTGGCCGCCCTCGCGCTCCTGGTCTTCGTCGCACTCGAGGCGCGGGAAGCCATCGAAGCCGCCCGAGGCCGCGAGCACTAGCACACTATTCGGCATGAGCGAGATCCAGCCGACCTACATTTCGAAAGTCCACATCGTCCGAGACCGAGGCCCGATCCGCCGCGCGTTCCTGCCCGTCGAGCCCGAGCCCGTCTTCTTCGGCACCCACGATGAGATCCGCGAGCACTACGGGACAGCGCCGGGGCAGTATCCCGACCACGCCACAACCCTCGACTATGTCGTCGCGGCGGCCGCCGGTTGACTCACTGGCACCCTGGGTGGCGCGCTGGAGGCGCGCGGGATCAATGCGAGTGAGGGACGGCTGTCGTCTGAGGCCGAAGGCGAAATCTACCTCGACGAGAAGGTGCTAGTCATCAAGCGGATTCGCGTCCGCTACACGCTGACCGGCTGCCCTGAGGACAAGAAAGAGGTCGCGGAGCGTGCGCACTCGTTCCACGCGTCGCGGTGCCCGGTCGCAAAGAGCATCGAAAAGGCGATCGAGATCTCAACCCAGCTCGCTTTTGAATGACGAGCGGCGAGACCAGATCGTCACGCCGACCCGGATGTTGCGGAAAACCTCCTCGCTGACCAGGAACCCCGCAAAGATCAGCAGCACGCCCAGGAACTCGCCGAGAAAGAACGACCACGTGACGCCGAACCGGTTGAGGCCGCTGGTCACGCCCGGGATGAATGCGCCGGCGGCGATCAGGATGGTCGCCGGCACGCGCGAGTTGAGCTTGCCGGCCAGCAAGGCGACCACCGCACCAGGCAGCGAGGCGATCATGTTCACCGCGACGGCGGCCGCGCCGTACAGCTGGGCCAGCACAGGAGTCCTCACCTTGGCGCGCAGCACTTTGTGCTTGGGCATGTAGACGTAGGCCGAGTAGATCGCACCGAACACCAGGCACAGCGCGCCCGCGATGTTGAACGGCCCGGTCAGCACCCGCACGTAGCCCGGGAAGGCCGAGCCCACCGGTGCATGCGTGCCCGGGTCGAGCGCCCAGCCGGGAGCCGGGAGCGCCGCCGTGAACACGAGGTAAGCGGCGGCGAGCGAGCCGACCACCAGCACGCCCATGAAGATGTGCGCGGCGAGGGGGCGGCGCCAAGCGGTCGCGGCGATGATCGCGATCCCACCGATGAGCGTAACCACGAACGCGACCGTGCCGGCGGTCCCGGCCCCGGGATATAGAGGTGTGTGGGTGCCCCGGGCGTTCAGATGGCTGAAGAGCAGGGACAGCGTGCCTCCGATCAGCACCGTCACGCCGGCGAAGTAGCCGAACCGGCTCTTCCGCAGAAGGTAGATCGACCCGGCGCCCAGGTACGCGGCGACGAAAAAGGCGCCGATCAGGTACCAGGTCCGATACAGGGGCTGGTTCCAGCCGAAGGCGCTGCCCACGAACTCGCACCCGGCGCTGATGCCGTACCAGACGAGGCCGATCGCCCAGACGAGCTGGAAGCTGTGGCGCCGCTGCAGCCACTGGTCGAAGACCATCGCCGCGAAGACAAAGCTCAGCACTGACGAGCCAAGCGGCAGCACGACGTTGAGAAAGCTCATCCGGTCGCTTCAATTCTCGCCAAGTCCGAGACAAAGCGTCGGTTTCCGGCAGGGTGTGACATGGTTGATTGACAACGCAACCACCCGGTGATACAACCGGCGTGGTCGCACGGGGCCGTTCCCCGCGCCGTTTGATCGCGTGCATGGGGAGGG
This sequence comes from Candidatus Dormiibacterota bacterium, assembly GCA_035602315.1. Classification (GTDB taxonomy): domain Bacteria; phylum Chloroflexota; class Dormibacteria; order Dormibacterales; family Dormibacteraceae; genus Palsa-870. The sequence goes on along the minus strand of DATNML010000041.1, from coordinate 7,563 downwards.
TTGGCAATGTTTCCCGCCGCTTTTGACTATCAGGCTCCGTCGACCCTGGCGGAGGCCCTTTCCACCCTGGCGGAACGCGGCGACGACGCCAAGGTGATGGCCGGAGGCCAGAGCCTCATCCCCCTGCTCAAGCTGCGCTTCTCACAGCCCGCCCTCGTCGTCGACATTGGCCGCCTACCTGGCTTGAATGACATCAAGCGCGACGACGGCTACGTCCGGATCGGTGCGCTGGTCCGCCACGTGGACGTGGAACGGAGCAAGGAGCTGGCGAAGCTAATCCCGCTGATGGTCGAGGCCGTCCACTGGATCTCCGACCCTCTCGTGAGGAACCGGGGCACTGTGGTCGGGTCGGTCTGCCACGCGGACCCCTCCGGCGACTGGGGCTCGATCATGCTGGCGCTGAACGCAGAGCTCGTAGCCCAATCGAAATCCGGGGAGCGAGTGATCCCCGTCGACGGCTTCTTCCAGGGCCCGTTCACCACCACCCTGCGGCCTGACGAGATCGTGACCGCGATCCGGATCCCGCTGCCGGCAGGGCATGCCGGTGGGTCGTATCACAAGCTCGAGCGCAAGGTGGGCGACTTCGCCACCGTCGCGGTCTCGGTGCAAATCGAGCTGGACGGGAAGAAGGTGAAGCGCGCGGGCATCGGCCTGACGTCTGTCGGCGCCACGAACCTCAAGGCGAAGCAGGCCGAAAAAGCGCTCGTCGGCCACGAGCTTAAGGACGACGTGATCGCCGAGGCGGCGCGCGCGGCCGCAGCGGAGTCAGAGCCCAAAGACGACATCCGCGGCACCGCCGCATATAAGAAGGACGTGGTTCGGGTCTTCGTGCAGCGCGGCCTCAAAGCAGCCCTCGCTCGAGCCCAGGAGGTCAAGGCATGAAGGTGACGATGCGCGTCAACGGAGCAGAGCGCAGCGGTGACGTCGAGCCGCGAGTCCTGCTGGTCGACTTCCTGCGCTCGAATCTCCTCCTCACCGGCACCCATGTCGGCTGCGACACCACGAGCTGCGGCGCGTGCACCGTGCTGCTGGACGGAGACCCTGTGAAGTCGTGCACCGTGCTTGCCGTCCAGGCCGAAGGCAGGGAGATCAAGACCGTCGAGGGCCTGGCGAACGGCGCGACCCTCGCGCCCATTCAGGTCGGCTTCCACGAAGAGCACGGCCTTCAGTGCGGCTTCTGCACGCCCGGCATGATGATGGTCGCCTCGGCTCTCTTGGAGCGGAACCCGAATCCGACCGATGACGAGATCCGCTGGGCGATCAGCGGCAACATCTGCCGCTGTACCGGCTACATGAACATCGTCAAGGCGGTCAAGCACGCGGCTCAAATGCAATCCGAGGCGGCGAAGGCGCCCGAACATGCGGCGGTTGCGGGGGGTGGGGAATGAGCTCGACAATGCACATGCACGGCGGCATCGGCGAGTCGATCAAGCGCAAGGAGGACGGTCGCTTCCTGCGCGGGAAGGGCAACTACCTCGACGACTTCGTGCTGCCCAACATGATGCACATGGCGATCCTGCGCAGCCCCTACGCGCATGCGCGAATCAAGTCGATCGACACGAAAGCGGCCTCGGCCAAGCCGGGCGTGATCGCGGTCGTCACCGGCGAGCTGATGGCGCAGCACAAGCTGGCGTGGATGCCAACGATGAGCGGCGACACGCAGGCCGTGCTGGCCACTGACAAGGTGCGCTTCCAGGGCCAGGAGGTGGCCGCGGTCATCGCCGAGACCAAGTACCAGGCCGAGGACGCCCTCGCCTCGATCGAGGTCGATTACGACGTCCTGCCCGCCGTGACCAGCCCAGACGGAGCGAAGGCTGAAGGTGCGTCGCTCATCAGGGACGACAAGGACGGACAGAAGGACAACCACATCTACCACTGGGAATCGGGCGACGAGGGCACCACCAAGGCGGCCTTCGCCAAGGCGGCGAAGGTGATCAGGCTTCACACGTTCTATCCCCGCTGCCATCCCGCTCCCCTCGAGACGTGCGGCTGCATCGCAGACGTCAACCCTGCGACCGGCAAAGCCACCATCTACATGACCAGCCAGGCGCCCCACGCGATCAGGACCGTGTTCGCGCTCGTCACGGGCCTTCCGGAGCAGAACATCCGCATCATCTCGCCGGACCTTGGTGGCGGCTTCGGCAACAAGGTGCCGGTGTATCCGGGCTACGTGGTGGCGACGGCGGCCAGCCTCCTGCTCGGCCGTCCGGTCAAATGGATCGAGGACCGAAATGAGAACCTCATCTCGACCGGCTTTGCGCGCGACTATCACATGACCGGCGACCTCGCGGTCGACAAAAACGGCAAGATGCTCGCGCTCCACGTCCATCTGGACTCCGACAATGGCGCCTTCTTCGCCGACGCGCAGCCGTCCAAGTTCAAGGCGGGCCTGTTCCACATCGTCACCGGCTCGTATGACATCCCCACCGCGCACATCACCGCGGATGGCTACTACACCAACAAGGCGCCCGGCGGGGTTGCGTATCGCTGCTCCTTCCGGGTCACGGAAGCGAGCTATCTGATCGAGCGACTGGTCACCAACGCAGCCATCGAGCTCGGGATCGACCAGGCCGAGTTTCGCAAGAGGAACTTCATCCAGCCGGAGCAGTTTCCGTATCACTCGGCCACCGGCTGGGTGTACGACAGTGGTGACTACCCGAAGGCGATGGACGTCGCGCTGGATCAGCTCGGGTACGCCGAGCTCAAGAAGGACGTCGAGGCGCGCCGGAAGAAGGGCGAGGTCACGGGCATCGGGATCGCCAGCTTCACCGAGGTCGTCGGCGCCGGACACGGCGCTGACTACGACATCCTCGGCTTGAGGATGTTCGACAGCGCCGAGCTGCGCGTCCATCCGACGGGCAAGGCCATGCTGCGAATGGGTACCAAATCGCAAGGCCAGGGCCACGAGACCACGTTCGCGCAGATCGTGGCCGAAGAGCTCGGCATCCCCGCGCAGGACGTGAGCGTGGAGGAAGGCGACACCGACACTGCGCCATACGGGCTGGGCACGTACGCATCGCGCAGCACGCCGGTGGCGGGCGCCGCGACCGCGATGGTGGCGAGGCAACTGCGCGAAAAAGCCCGCAAGCTCGCGGCTCATCTGCTCGAGGCCGACGAGGAAGACCTCGTGTGGGAGCGGGGCAAGTTCTACGTCAAGGGCTCGCCCGAGCGCTCCAAGACGATCCAGGAAGCAGCCTTCGCCGCGTACACCAACCTTCCGGAGGGGATGCAGCCCGGACTTGAAGGCGTGCACTACTACGACCCGCCGAACATGACCTACCCGTTCGGCACTTACGCGGTGGTCGTCGACATCGACAAGGGCACCGGCCAGGTCAAGGTGAAGAGGATGGTGGCCGTTGACGACTGCGGCGTCCGGATCAACCCGATGATCGTCGAGGGCCAGATCCACGGCGGCCTCGCCGAAGGCTTCGGCATCGCCTTCATGCAGCTCATCACCTTCGACGACGAGGGCAACTGCATCGGCTCCAACTTCATGGACTACCTGATCCCGGGCTCCTGGGAAACTCCCAAATTCGAGCTCGGCGAGACTACCACCCCCTCGCCCCATCACCCGATTGGCGCCAAGGGAGTCGGCGAGTCGCCCACCGTGGGATCGCCTGCGGCTTACGTCAACGCTGTCATCGACGCCCTGTCCCCGTACGGCATCACGAACATCGACATGCCTGTGACCTCCGACAAGGTGTGGGCGGCACTAAGATCGAAAGGGGTGACCGAATAGCCGACGACGTACTGGAACTACTGCGTGAGTACGCTGCCAATGGCACGCCGTGCGTGCTTGCGACCGTGGTGCGCGTTGAACCGCCGACCTCGGCCCGCCCGGGGGACAAGGCGGTCATCACCGCGGACGGCCGGTTGCGGGGGTGGATCGGAGGGAGCTGCTCGGAGCCGGTCGTGCGGCGCGAGGCCCTGCGCGCCCTTGCCGAGGGCACCCCGCAGCTGGTCAGGATCGTGGCTGCCGAAGAGGTCAGACAGACACGCAAAAAGGGTGAGCTCATGGTGGCCACCACGTGCCCGAGCGGCGGCTCGCTCGACATTTTCATAGAGCCACGAGTGCCACGCCCCCTGCTGCTCGTCTTCGGCGACACCCCGGTCGCGCGCACGCTGGCCAAGCTGGGCGAGCTGACAGGCTTTCGCAGCCGGACCGTGACACAGGCCGATCTCGCCACCATGTCGGTGCCACCGGCCGACGCCTGGGCAGTGGTCGCCACGATGGGCCATTACGACGAGGACGCCCTCGAGGCGGCGCTCGCGCATCCGGATCTTGACGTCAGCTTGATCGCCAGCACGCGGCGCGCCGCAGCAGTGCGCCGGGCTCTGCTGGCGCGCGGGCTGGACGAGAACGCGCTCGGGCGGTTGAGGACGCCGGCGGGCAAGGTGCGTGGCGTTTCGCAGGAGGAGATTGCGCTTCTCGCGCTGGCCGAGGTCGTCATCGCGCGCCAGAAACGAGGTCACGACCACGCCACGCAAGAGGCGCCGGCAGTCGTGTTCGCGACTGACCAGGTCTGCGGGATGACAGTCGACCCGCTCACCTCGCAGCACAAGGCCGTGTATCGCGAGCAGACCTACTGGTTCTGCTCGGCTGGGTGCCAGGCCGAGTTCGAAAAGGAACCGGAGCGCTTCCTGCGACCGATCGAAGCGTAGACGCATGAGCACCGCCGGCCTCGTGCTTGCCGCCGGATCCTCGCACCGCATGGGAAGCCCGAAGCAGCTGCTTCCAATGGCAGGCGGCAAGCCGCTGCTCGAGCTGGTCGTCGGTCAAGCCAACCAGTCGAAAGTCGACCAGGTGACAGTCGTGCTCGGAGCCGCCGCGGAGGAGATTCGTTCCCGGGTCGACCTCGGCCGCGCCACCGTGCTGGTCAACCCGGACCACGCTTCCGGTATGGCCTCATCGCTCAGGGCAGGGCTCGCGTCGCTGGGCGCTGACGTTGACCGGGTGGTCGTGATCCTCGGCGACCAGCCCGACGTCGACGCGACCCGATTGAACCAGCTGCTCGACCTGCAGGAGACCTCGGGCCTGCCCGCCGCCGCCCTCAGCTTCAGCGGCCTGCTGCACCCACCGGTGGTGCTGGAGCGCGGACTCTGGGGCGACCTGATGGCGCTGGAAGGCGACGTTGGATGCCGCGCGGTGATCCGCGCGAAGCCCGAGCTGGTCGCCAAACTACAGGTCGCCGGGGACCGGAAACACCCAATCGACGTAGACACACCTGAGGACTACGAGCGGTTCAGGCCGCCCAGCGCATCCCCGGCCCGCGCGCCCGTCTGATCAGGAACCGGTCGGGCGGCAGGAACCTGAACTCCCGGCCGGATTTGATCACCTGCCATCCGCCTTCGTGCACGAGCCGGTGGTGGTAGTAGCAGAGACAGACCATGTTGGGCAGATTGTTCGGCCCGCCTCGCGCCCAGTGAACGATGTGATGAGGATTCGTCCAGTCCACCGGCCGGTCACAGCCCGTGAACCGGCAGCCTTTGTCACGAGTCCGCAGCGCTCGCCGAGTCGGAGCCGACACTGTGCGCGTCGCCCGCCCGACATCGATCACCATCGAGTCGGCGAGCAGGACACGTGACAAGGTGGAGTCGCAGCTGATGCGCTCCAGAGACCGAGTCGAGATCGGGAGCGAGAGCTCGAGGTCTGCCGGCGGTGCGCCGACTTCGTTCTTCAATCCCTCGATCGTCGTGGTGAGGTTGATGTGAGGACGGACGCCGTTGCGCCGGGGCAGCGTGCCCTGATTTAGAGCGTGATTGATCCCCTCGCCGAGAGCATCGTGCCTTCGCTGGGCGGCGGTCCGCTCGTCTTCAGGACCCCTGCGCTTGGCCAGCGGGTCGATCATTGTCTTGACCGCCGCCGCAGTGACCGGGTCGAGCAAGCCATCGATCCGGTGCATGCCGTCCGCAAGCTGGCTGATATGCAGCCGGCGCCGCGAGTAGTTCTCTTCAGCCTCTTTGAAGAAGCCGTCGGGGTCGACGACATGCCAGGCGACATCGCACAGCTCGCGCAGGTGGCGGACTGAAAACTCTCGCGCAAAACCAAGCATCTCTTCTTCGTTGAAGAGGTCTCTCTTCTCGCCGAGCTTGTCGCGCAGGCGCGCGAGCTGCGAAGCCGACTGGTAACCAATCTCACCTGAGACAAGAGCGGCCTTCACTTTGGGCAGCGACTCGAGCTGCTCACCGACACGCAGCCGGTCGGCCGCAGATGTGACGGACATCTTGCAGGTCCGGGCGATCCACGAGGCAGCGGTGAGGTTGCCGTTGACCAGGTGAGCGCCGGCTTTCTGAGCATCACGGGCTTCCGAGCCAAAGTCGCCGTCGAGCGCATCGATGGCGGCTCGATACTCGGCGAGGTCTACGTTGCCGAGCTCAGGGCGAGCAAGGAATTTGCGCGTCGCCTCCAGCCACTCAGCGAAGGGTGTTCCCCCTTCCCCCAACATGATCCAAAGTATACCAAACATGTGTTCTACTGTCAAGCATATCTTTACACGCCAGGCCCCACCCCAACACCATTGTCACTGTCCTTTTTCTTGTCCGTCATCGGCCAGCACATCGCCGGCCCTGAGCCGCTCGAGCGTCTGCATGCGTGACTGGGCGCGCGGCCCGAGGCGGCTGAGCACGGCTGCGACCACTCCCTCGACGACCGCCATCGCGCCGACCAGCGAGTCGAACGGTCCCACCATGTCCACGCTGGTCACGATCACCTGGCGCGCAAAGGCCGAAGCGGGCGAAAGCCACGGGTCGGTGAACAGGACGATGTGGCAGCCCTGCACGGAGGCCACCCGGGCGCTCTCGATCGTGTCCGCCTGGTAGCGGCGGTAGTCGAAGACGACCAGCACGTCGCCCTTCCTCATGTCGATGAGCTGCTGTGCGGGGGCGCTGCGTTCGGCGTCCACGAGCCCGATTCCCGGGCGGAGGAGGTGCAGCTGGCCGGCGAGGTATCGCGCCAGGGGCGCGCTCATCCGGCCGCCGATCACCAGCACGCGACGCCGGACGTCGGCCAGCAGCTCCACCGCCTCGTTCGCATCGCGATGAGAAAGCACGACCAGCGTCGCTTTCAGGTTGGCCGACGCCACCTCCATCGCGTCGCTCAGCACCGAGTCCGTCCCGCGACCCGGCTGGTCGTCGCGATAGCGGGTCAGAGGTGAGCTAAGCCTCGCCTGCACCTCGTGGCGCAGCGTCTCCTGGAACTCGGGATAGCCGCTGAAGCCAAGCTTGGTGATGAACCGGGTGACCGTCGGGGGGCTCACGCGCGCCCGTTCCGCGAACCTGGCCACGCTCTCCAGGCCCGCGATCGGGTAGGAGGCGAGCAGCACCCGCGCCAGCTTCCGCTCGGCCGGGCTGAGGCTGTCGAGCCGCTGCCGGACGAGCTCGCCGACCTTCGAGTCATGGCCTGCAACGTTTGTTACATCTCGGCTCATGAAGGCGCCGTTCGGACCATCCTTGACAAAGATCCTATCCCCTGTTAGCTTCCCCGCCAAGCCCTGTTCGCTGGGCCCGTTGCCGGCGGCGTAGAAGGGAGGGAGGGCCCTGCATGAGCGTCCAGGCCAAGGAATC
>DATNML010000040.1:0-10058 GCA_035602315.1 Candidatus Dormiibacterota bacterium | reverse complement strand
GACCGCGCTCCACAGCTGGTCGAGCCGCGACCCTACCAGCTCCCGGTCGACCTCGAGCTCGTTCAGCGTGGCTCGAAGCTTTGCGGTGTTGACCTGCAGCGTGCGGTAAAGGCCCCAGTCATCGGCCGCCACGCGCGCGATGTAGCCGGAGTCGATCACTTCGTCTCCCCACTGGGCCTCGACCGGGTGGTCAAGCAGGAGCGCGACCAGGTCCACCAGGTCCTTGCGGTTCATCTCGTAGATCTGGAGCTTGCTCAGCAGCAGGTCGGACGGGCTTGCGCACGGGCCTTCGTGGTCGAGTCGTCCGCGCAGGTCGATGACGTGCGACATCTTGAACACGTCGATGAACACGTCGACCTGGCGACTGTTGTCAGAGTCGTAGAAATAGAGGCGCCGGTCGCCCTGCATCAGGTTGAACCGCTCGTTCGCCTCGTAGCCAAGCGCTGGGAAGAGCTCGAGCACGCCCTTGCGGTCGCGTTTGGAGATGGCGTAGTCGAGGTCCCCATATTTCCGCTTCAGAGGTGGCTTGTGCGCGCTCGCGGAGTGCACGTGGATGCCGGCTCCGCCCAGCAGCTTGAGGTGCAACTGCTTGCTCTTCGCCGCCTCGGCAATGCGTGCGGCCTCGGCGATGGGATCCTCAAGAGGTCGCTCGCTCACGCACCCTCGATCTCGATGACGATCGTCTTCAGGTCCGTCATCTGCTCCAGCGCGAAGCGTCCACCCACCCGCCCGATGCCGCTCTTCTTGCCCGCGCGGCCGCCGAACGGCAGGTGCGCCTCCCAGTAGTTGGTGGACTCGTTGATGTTGACCCAACCGGTCTCGAGCGCATCCGCGAAGCGAAGCGCGCGCGACAGGTCTCTGGTGTACACAGCGCCGAGCAGCCCGTACGGCGAGTCGTTGGCCAGGGCCAGCGCCTGCTTCTCGTCGCGGAACTTGATGATCGGCGCGATCGGCCCGAACGTCTCCTCCTGGCTCACGCGCATCGAGGGCTCGACGCCGTCGAGGATCGTCGCGTGGTAGTAGAGGCGGGTCGGGAAGCCTTCAGCCCGCTCGCCGCCGAGGATCAGCTTGGCGCCGCGCTTGACGGCGTCGGCGACATGCTCGTCCATCTTGGTCGCGACACCTTCGTTGTTCAGCGGCCCGAGCGTGGTCTCAGGAGCGAACGGGTCGCCGAGCCGCAGGGCGCGCGCCGCGTCCGCCAGCCGGGCCACGAACTCGTCGCGCACCGATTCCTCGACCAGGATTCGCTCGCCCGCGGTGCAGCTCTGGCCGGCGCACAGGTAGCACCCGACGATGGCGCCTTCCACCGCGCGCCCGATGTCCGCGTCGGCGAAGACGACCATCGGGCCGTTGCCGCCGAGCTCCAGCATCACGTGCTTGCCCGCCGCCCGGCGCGCGACCGATGCGCCGGTCTCGGTGGAACCGACGAAGCCGACTCCATCCACCAGCGGATGTCCCGCGACCTCGTCGCCCACCTCGGACCCTGGGCCGGTGACGAGGTTGACCGCACCCGCGGGGAAGTCGGCCTCGGCGAGGCACTCCATCAGGGCGACGGAGATCACGCTCGTCGACGTGGCCGGCGTCCATACCACCGTGTTGCCCGCCGCCAGCGCGGGGGCGATCAGCTCGGCCGCCATGGTGAGCGGCCAGTTCCAGGGCGTGATGATCCCGTAGACACCGCGCGGGTAGTGCCGGGCGAGCACGAGCTTGCTCGGGCTGGCGGAGGGCAGGACGCGCCCCTCGAGCCGCTTCAGGTCCTCGGCCGCGATCCGGAAGTACTCGGCCGCTTCGTCGACCTCGCCCAGCGCTTCGGCGACGAGCGGCTTGCCCTGGTCGAGCGTCAGCAGCCGCCCGAGCTCCTCGCGGCGCCGTTCGATTGCCTCGGCGATGCGGTACAGCCGCTTCGAGCGCTCGAAGCCCTTGAGGCTCGCCATCGCGCCGCGCGCCTTGTGAGCGGCCTCAATGGCGCGCTGCGCGTCGGCGCGCGTGCCCTTCGGCACCTGCCCGATCACCTCGCCCGTCGCGGGACTCGTGGCCTCGAAGAGCTGCCCGCTCTCCGACTGAGTCCACTTTCCGTCGACGAACATCTTCTTCACGTCGCGCGCAACGTCGATGGTCATCTCTTCAGTGTGTCTCCATTGGGGCGGGCATCGAAAGCCTGCTTGTAAATGCGGCGGTAGGCGGCCGCGTCCACATCGCGTGGGTTGCCGATGGTCTGCGGGTCGGCGAACGCCTTGTCGGCGAGCATGGGGATCTCGTCTTCGCCGAAGCCCAGCTCCTGCATGCCCATGATGTCCACGTCTTTGGTCAGCTGGTGGACGTACTCGACGGCCATCTCGGCGGCGCGCCATGTCGACACCCCGCGCGTGTCCAGGCCGAAGGCGATCGCCATGCGCGCGAACCGCTCCGGCTCGCCCGAGTGGTTGTACTCCATGACTGGTCCAAGCAGTCGCGCAGTCAGCTGTCCATGCGGCGCGTCGTGGACGCCGCCCGCAGTCTGGCTCATCGCGTGCGCCGCGCCTGCCGAGTCGGTTCCGTACGCAAGGCCGGCCAGCATCGCCGCCGCGCTCATGTGATAGCGCGCCTCGAGGTTGCTCGCCTGCGAGAACGCGACGCGCAGGTAGCGCGCGACGTACTCCATCGCGAGCAGCGCCACCGCGTCGGTGAACGGCTGGTGATAGACCATGGTGAAGCACTCGACCGCGTGGGCCAGCGCGTCCATGCCTGTGCCGGCCGTGACTCCAGGCGGCAGCTTGATCGTGAGCTCGGGGTCGATCAGAGCAACCCACGACGCGATGTCCGGCGTGCCCCCGACGTTGAACTTGATCTTGCGTTTGGGGTCGGTGATGACCGCCCACAGCGTGACCTCGCTGCCGGTGCCCGCCGTCGTGGGGACGGCGATCATCGGCGGGATCCGCGAGCGGATCGGGCTGTGGCCCCACTCGTAGTCGACGATGCTGCCGTCGTGCACGGCGACGACGCCGATGCCCTTGGCGGTGTCCATCGAGCTGCCGCCGCCGATCGCGACCAGCCCGTCGCACCCCTGCGCGCGGTACTCGGCCGCACCCGCGTCCACCAGCTCGACGCCCGGGTTCGCGCGGACCTTGTCGAACACGACCGGCTCGACATCCGAGCCGCGCAGCGCTTCGAGCGCGGTGTCCAGCAGGCCCGCTGCCTTCACGCCCGCATCGGTGACCAGGAGCGGGCGGCGAATGCCCAGGAGGCTCGCCTCGGTGCCGAGCTCCTTGATCGCGCCGAGGCGCTGGACGAGACGCGTCGGGCTCTGGTAGGTGCGAAGTGTGTATTCCAGCATTGATTAGAAAGGGTGGCCGCCGGGCAGAAGCCCGGCGGCCGTGGAACTGCTATTCAACCGGAATCTCGTGGTGGATGCGGTTCAGGTCGATTCCCTGCCGGCTGCGCACGATGCGCGCTGCGACGTAGATGACGACGGCTGCGATGTAGGTCACGAGGAGGTACTTGGCCGAGTCCGGGCTGTTGGACCCATACAGCGACCAGTGCGCCCACTCGTAGAGCATCCCGAGCAGGAAGACGGCGCTGACGACCCCGGCGATGGTGATGAGCGGTATGCCCGCAACTTTGTACCGGACGATCGGCGAGGCGTCGTAGAGGTCCTTGCGCCGCCAGGGCAGGATGATCGCGGAGATCACCGTGCCGAGGAACGTGAGCGCAATGACTGCGGTGGCGTCATAGGTGAAAGCCTGGACGCTCGGCTTGTAGGCGTAGAGCCAGCTGACGACGATCGCCGGGACGATCATCAAGGCCAGCGACCCGTACGGCACACGTCGCTTGGCTGAGATGTTGGCCGCCCAGGAGGGAAGGACGCGATCGAAGGCGGCGGCGAAAATGACGCGGGTCGACGAGAGGAACAGCGTGCCTGCCCAGCCGAAGAACCACAGCGCCATGACGGTGATCAGGACCGCCTGGAACAGGTGGTTGTCCACGAGGAACCCGGCCCACATGACTGGATACGGCCAGATCGGCACCGGCGGAGCAACGGCGCCCGAGACCGCGTACAGATTGTTCCAGTAAGCCGCGTTGGCCGCGTAATAGAAATCCCAGCCGATGGTCTTCAGCATCAGCAAGATCACCAGCACGACCAGCGCGATGGTCACCCACAGGCCCCAGAACATGCTCCAGAACGGCTTGCGGATGTCCTTGGCCCCTCGGACTTCGCCGTACAGAGTCGCTCCCCACGTCGGCCAGAGAAGGTAGAAGGCGAGGTACGGCAGCACGAGGAGTGTCGGCACCAGGGCGAAGGTGCCAAATGCCTGCGGACTGAAGCCGCCCTTGGAGGCGGCGTCGATGGTCTGCTGATAGGCGTCACCCTTGGCGCCGAACAAGGAGGCAGCCTCTCGGTTGAACGCCTGGTGGAAGTCGCTCTGGCTGTATACGGCCAGCAGGATGCAGACAACGGCGAGCCCGGCCAGGCCGATCCAGAAGCAGATCTTCTGGACCCTGGCATAGGTCTCCATGCCAAGGCTCACGACGACGCCGACAAACGCAAGGAGGATCAAGGCGCTGACGAACAGCCCGTTAGGGCTGGCCGCCCAGGTCGCGACATTGCTCCATCCCAACGTGGCTGCGAGCGGCGAAAAGAACTGAACGACCAGGATGTTGGCGTAGATCGGCGCCCAGAGCCAAAGGGTGAACCACCACCCTGTTACCGCGAGGACGAAGCCGATCCCGCCCCCGAGCACGCGGCTCTGCCACGCATAGTCGCCGCCGGTGCGCGGCATCACGCTGACCAGCCCTGCATAGGTGACGACCAGGAATGTGCACAGCACTCCAAAGATCAGGACTGACGCCAGCAGCTGGCCGTCCGGGATGTTGTACACGTAGGACATCCCGTAGAGGCCGAGCGTGACCAGGTTGACGGACCAGAACGAGTACACGAACGCGTCGAACGTCGACCAGGCTTTGACGAGCCCAGTCGCGTTCCGCAGGAACAGCGCCGGCCGGGCAGCTCCCGGCGCGCCCATCGTGGTATCGGCCATGTTGCTTCCTCCTACCTCTTCATCCGTTGACCAGCTGGTAGCTCTTGATCCCCTTCTTGGGATCGAGTTGGACGATGGCCCCCATAAGCATTCCTTCCTCGTACGAGCTTCCCGGGTTGATCGAGAGCGTCTTACCAATCTTCACGGCCCCTTTGCTCTCGTGGATGTGGCCGTGCAGAGAGATGAGCGGCTGATGCCGCTCGATGGCTTCGCGGACCGCGGTAGATCCGACCGGTCGCAGCGCCCGGCCGCCGTGCAGCAGCTTGAGGTCGGCGTCGATGGCGGGCGCCTCGTCGAGACCCGACTTGAAGGGCGGGCAGTGGAGGTTGAAGATGGCCTTTGACACATCTGGTACCTGCTTCGCCATCGCTTCGATGCGCTCACCGAGCTGCTCCTCGGTCTCCTCTCGGTGCGTGTTCCACGGTGTGTGGTTCGACCAGCCGGTCGAGATCATGGTGAATTCTCCGATCTCGACCAGCCGGCCCTCGCCCAGCTCGACGAAGTCGGAGCGGCGGATCACGTCGTCGACCTCCATCTCGTCGTCGTTGCCGGGGCAGACGAAAACCCGGATACCGGTGCCGCGCAGCTTCTCGGCGGCCATCCCCATCCAGCGGTCGACCCCGTCGAGCATCACCTGCTGAAAGCATTCCGCGCGCTTGACCGGGTCCGCGTCCAGCTCATGCAGCCGCTCGAGGCTCATCTGGAGCGGGTAATAGCCCTTGCGGCGGATCTGGGCTTCGACATCGGGCACCTGCGCCGCTTCGATCTGCTGCCGCTCTGCGCCGAGCTGGAAGGTGTAGTGGCCGTTCTCCTGGACGATCGGGATGAGCGCCTTTCCGGTCATGTCGCCGCCGCAGATCAGGATCTCCGCGTCATAGAAGCGGCCCGCGTTCAGGAACTTCCGCCAGCACATCTCGGAGCCGTGCAAATCGGTCGCGAAAAAAACCTTTGGCATCTCTTTACCTCTCCACCAGCACCTTGCGGATCTCTCTTTCGAAGCCCGTCACGTGGCGGCGCATCGAGTCGTCGGCGCCGGGCCCGTCGCCGGCGAGAATGGCGCGCAGCAGCTCCGCGTGCTCTTCCACCGCCTCGCGCAGCCCGTGCTGCCGGTCGAGAACCAGGTACCACAGCCGCAGGCTGAGGTTGAAGTAGCGCTCGAGCGTCGCCTCGAGAAATGGGTTGCGCGCCGCCTTGTAGATCTGCCGGTGGATCTGCTGGTCGAGCCGCATTAGGGCGCGCTGGTCAAGGCTCGGCCCTTCCTCGAGGAGCTCGAGGAGCTGTGCGAAGGAGTCGCGATCGGCCATCGACAGCCGCTCGGCGGCCAGCTTCGCGCAGTGGCCTTCGAGGACCACCCTCACCTCGGTGATCCGCGCCAGGTCGGTGATGTTGACGTCGGTCACGAACGTCCCGCGGTGCGGGATCGAGCGGACGAGGTTCTCGCGGGCCAGGCGCTGCAGCGCTTCGCGGATCGGCGTGCGCCCGATCTTCAGCTCCTCGCGAAGTCGGCCCTCGTTGACGACCGAGCCCGGAGGCATGTCCAGCGAGACGATGCGCTCACGGATGCGCAGGTAGGCTTCCTCGCTCTGCGAGCGAGCCGCATCGGCAGTCGCGACCAGCGCCAGCGGCGTTGCCGAAGCCATCCCCTAGTCCAACCCCTCTCGTTGATCGACCGACCGATATGCGGCCGATATACCGGAGGGAACCGTAGCACCGGCCCGGGTCTTCGTCAAAGAGTTTGTTAGGCGGAGGCCTCCTCGAGCCAACGTGGCAGACGTTCGGAGTGGAGCACCTCCAAGGCCCGCTCCCATCGGCCCATGTAGTAGGCGAGGAAGTCGAACTCGACGGCCGAGATCTTGGCCTGGATGGCGCCCCACAGCGTCCATCCGACATCCGACATAAGCGCGAACAGGTTCATCCGCGCGAGCTGGCGCGCGTCGTCCTCACCGAAGTACGCCGAGCACAGGGCCGCGCGCAGCTCCTGGTCGAACTCGGCTTCCTGCGCTGTGTTGCCGAGGTCGAAGCACGGGTCGTTGTTTCCGCTGAGCTCGTAGTCGACGATCCGCAGCGCGTCGCCGTCATCGATGAAGTTCTCGCACAGGAGGTCGTTGTGGCAGGGCACGGATGGCAGCGCGCCGGCGGCGGTGGCCTGCTCGATCCGCGCGATCGTTGGAAGCCAGTCGCGGTACCCGTCCGGAATGGTCACGTGGTGCTCGTCCACGATCCCGAGATAGGACTCGATCAGCCTGAACATGTTGAAGTCATTGAGGAAGCGCGGCGAGGCGTGCAGGCGGCGGAATGATGCGGCCATTCGCACCGGCATTTCTTCTGATTGCAGGGTGGCGGCAGCCATCGTCGACCCCTTGATGAACTCCAGCACCAGAACGTCAAGGTCGGGAACATGCTCGAGCACGCGCGGCCCGATGCCGGTGGTGGCTGCGGCCTTGGTGTTGTGCACCTCGTTGGCGCGGTCGATCGACAGCAGCTCAGTCGACTGGCCGGGGATGCGCATCACGAACTTCTGACCGCCGGTCTCGACCAGGTAGTTCTCGTTCGTCAGTCCTCCCGAAAGCTGCGAGACATTTGGCTGTTGACCTTTCCAGAGCGAAACGCGCGCGACGGCTTCGTCGAGCGTGGTCACCGAGCTACGCCCTCTTTCGAGATCACTGCATCGGCGGTCACGATCGCCGGTACCAGCTGCCCGAAGACCTCGACCTGCACCTGCCCTCCGGGCTTCATCTCGACCGGGAGGTACGAGTACGCGAGGTTCTTCGCGGCCGTAAATCCGTAGGCGCAGCTTCGGACCCGCCCCACCACAGCACCTTCCACGTGGACCGCTTCGCCCCCGTAGATGGGGAGGTACTCGTCCCCGCCGATCGCCAGCGTGCGCAGCCGCCTCTTGATGCCCGACTCGCGAGCGGCCAGCAGCGCCTTCCGGCCGTTGAAATCTCCCTTGTCTAGCTGCACGCAGAAGCCGAGGCCGGCCTCGAACGGGTTGTCGAGCAGCGTCAGGTCGGTCCCGTAGTAGCGGTAGCCCTTTTCCATGCGCAGAGAGTCCAGCACGCGATAACCGCCAGGGCGAATGCCGAATGTGCGCCCCGCAGCCATCAGCCGATCCCACACCTGCACGGCCCAGCCCGGATCGACGTAGAGCTCCCAGCCGAGCTCGCCGACATAAGTGACGCGCTGCGCGAGCACTGAGGCACCGCCGATCCGGAGCTGCCGCGCGTGCATGAATGGAAACGCGGCTTCTGAGACGTCGTCGTCAGCGATCGGCTGGAGCACGTCGCGCGCGTTCGGACCCCATATGCCGATCACCGACAGCTCCTCGGTGGTCTCGCGCAGCACGACCGGGGCGTCGCCGTCGCGCAGCTGCAGGCGAAGCCATCCGAGGTCGCTGTTGACGTATCCCGCGCCGGTGACGACGCGAAAATGCTGCTCGGCAAGACGCGTCACGGTGACGTCGGCGGCGATCCCACCCCTCTCATCGAGGAACTGCGTGTAGACGACCGTGCCTGGCGGGCGGTCGATCCGGTTGCCGGCCACGCGCTCGAGCAGAGCCGGCGCGCCGGGGCCGCGGACGTCGATCTTTCCGAAGGACGTCATGTCGATGATCCCGACGCGCTCACGGAACGCGCGATGCTCCTCCGCGAGCACGTCGAAGTACGGAGGCCTGGTCCAGCCGAACGCGCGCTGGTCGGCGCCGGCGCGCCGCCAGGGACGGCCTGGCTCGAGATACTCCGCGCGCTCCCATCCGTGCTTGGCGCCGAAGACTGCGCCACCGTCCTGCAGGCGCTCATGCAGCGCGCTCGTCCGGCGCGGCCTGCCCCACTCGTCAGAGTCGAATGGATAGCGGAGGTAGTAGTAGTAGCGATACGCCTCGCGCGCCAGCTCCGCGACGTAGCGATGGTCGCGATGCACCGGCCCGAAGCGCCAGGGCCGGTACGGGTACAGGTCGAGCTCGGCCTCGCCCGTGGTGATGAGCTCGGCGAGCGAGCGTCCGATTCCGCCGCCCCCGCCAAAACCGTTGAGCGACAGACCGGCCGCCATGTAGAGCCCGCGCACTCCCGGCACCGGGCCGACCAGAGGATTTGAGTCCGGCGTCATCGCGTCCGGATGGCAGACGAGCTTCACGATTCCCGCCTCGCCCAGGAACGGAAAACGCCGCGCAGCGCCCGCCAGGAGCGGCTCAAACCGCGCCTGGTCGGGAGGTAGCGACGTGCCGGCGTGGTCCCACGGAACGCCGTCGATCCAGCGCGCGACCGGGTCGGATTCGTAGCCGCCCAACACGACCCCTCCGGCCTCGGACTTGCCGTACACCAGGTTGTCCGGGTCGCGGAAGCACGGCATGTTGTGGGGAAGCTCGTGGCCGGGCACAGCGAGCAGCGCCGCGTGCTGGTGGTCGACTGGTGTGGAGACGATGAACGCGCCCGCCATCGCCGCGATCTGCGGCGCCCAGATGCCTCCGGCGACAACCACCACCTCGGCTTCGATCCTGCCGGAGTCGGTCTGAACGGCCTGCACCGAGCCGGTCTCTGACAGCTCGATGCCGGTAACGCGATGCTGCGTGAGGACGGAGGCGCCTTGCTTGCGGGCGGCCGCGGCCAGCGCATGCGTGGCGGTATGCGGGTCGAGGTGGCCGTCTCCGGGAATCCAGATCGCTCCGTGCAGGGAGCGCTGGGTGATCGCGGGCATTAGGCGGGCGGCCTCCTCGGCGGAGATCAGGTCGACGTCGAGCCCGATGCCCCGCGCGCGGCTCACGCCCCGCTGCAGCTCCTTCAGCGACTCCTCGCTCGAAGCAAAGCGCAGGCTGCCGACTCGCTCGAAGACGCCGAGCTCCTCGTACAACTCGATGCTGTACGAGCGGAACCGCATCATGGTCGCGGACGGGTTGAACTGGGTCACGAGGCCTGCCGCGTGACAGGTGGATCCGCTGGTGAGCTCGTCCTTCTCGACCAGCACCGTGTCGCGCCAACCCGCCTTCGCGAGGTGATACGCGACGCTCGCACCGGTGATGCCCCCACCGATCACAACCGCCCGCGCGCG
>DATNML010000039.1:0-4314 GCA_035602315.1 Candidatus Dormiibacterota bacterium | reverse complement strand
GCCGGTTTCGAGGTGGCCGATTACGAGCCAATGCTGCTGAAGGGAGCCAACCAGCCGCAGCCGATCTACCAGCTGGAGCTCACCGTCACCGCGGAGAGCTAAAAAGAATCCGGCCCCTCGTTAGGGACCGGATCCGTCGTTAGATGTCTGGTTAGACCGTGGCCGGTACCGGCATCAGGCCGAGCTGGGTCATCTGGTCAAGCTGGTCGAAGTAGATCCGAGTCTCGGTGATCTTTCCGTTCTCGATCTTGAGAACCTGGATGCCCTTGGATACCACTTTTCTGTTGGTTGGCTGAATCTTGCCGCCCGGGCCCTCGAGAGGACCGGTGTTGGTGCCTTCCATCGTGACTTCCTGGACGACCCAGGGGGCGTTCACGACCTCGTGGCGAAGCGTCATCTTGCCGTTCGGGAATCCCTTCAGCCAGCCCATCGCGTAAGCGGTCGCTTCGTGGCCGTTGGAGGCCTTGAAGCCAGGCGCCTCGAACTTGATGTCGGCGGCGTGAAGTGCGTCCAGCGCCTTCTCGTCATGTGCGTTGAACGCGGCAATGAAATGCGTGGCGATGTCTTTGACGTCAGTCATGCGTCTCCTCCTAAGGAGTAAGCGCGAAGCGGAGGGCCAAGAGGCTACTGCCATTGCATCTCGATCAAGACAGGCAACCGGGAGAGCCCCGGCTCTCACCTCAGTCCAGAAACGAACTGCGCTTCACTATAGCAGAAAATGGTTGCGGCCGCGTGCTAATATTCTGCGAATCGAACGCCCCCGCCTACTTTCTGTTGCCGAGGCAGCTGCCGAGCTCAAGGCGTCGGAGGCCTACGTGCGCCGCTTGCTGGCCCGCCAACGCCTGTACGGGACCAAGGTGGGATCTGTCTGGGCCATCTTTCCTGACGACGTCGAAGCCTTCAAACGCACCCGCCGTCCAGCCGGCCGTCCCCGGAAGCCGGCGGAGGTCGTGCCGGACACCGCTTCAGAAATGGCCGGCGAGCGAGCTCATGCCGGCACGCATCGAAAGCTCCGCAAACGCGGTCGCCGCGCTAAGTAAGCTTCAGCCCTTGCAGGTCCAGCGCCCGGGTCCGTAGCGGCTGTACAGCCACGCGGCAGCCTGGGCGTTCGCGACCGGGTCGAATGGCGACTGGCTGGCCCACGGCGTGCCTCCCCATGTGCTGGGCATGAACTGGAACAGGCCAGAGGCGCCGCTGTCGGAGTTGACCGAATTGGGGTGGTAGCGAGACTCGCAGTAGGCGACGTTGATCGCCCACTGAACCGCCGCCGGCCCCAATGGGCCGAAGGCGTCGTTGATGATCTTGGCGATGTAGGGCGGCGGCGGGGCGTGATTGCTGCGGGCCGCGATCACGGCTGCCTGGGCCTGGGCCGCGGCAAGGGCGTCTTGCTGCGCCTGGTAGTCGGCCAGGCCTTGCTTGAGCTCTTGCGACCAGGCGCTGACCTGGGCCTTCTGCGCCGCCTGCACGCGCTCGTTACGAGTCTGCTGCACCACCGAAAGCCGGTCGTAGGCGCTCAGCTGGGTGACCGCGACCGCGTGCGTGGCTGCGCCCGCGGGCGCCTCCAGCCGAGGAAGGATCACGCTGGCGAGCACGACGGCCCACACCAGGACCGCGCGGAACAACGGCAGCAAAACCTTGCGCTCCTCCTCTGAGTCGCCCTACCCCTGGGGCGCCGTTCAGGCCTGAGCTCGGAGCGAGACGTCTGGAAGACCGCTCAGGAACCGTGGGAGAGGCACCTTATCAAAAAGGCCCCGGCCTTGGATACCCGTTGAAAGTTCAGAAAAGTGAATTCGGGTTGTATTCGGTGCAACGGCCGCAAAAAGCCGTCAGAAGAGGTGGGTGAGCTGCCGCCTGAGGAGCTTCCGGCCGGGCCGTTCCGTGTACGGCGGCATCAGCGCCTTGATCCGCTGGAAGGCGGCCTCGGTCAGAGAGGCGGGTTCGTAGCCGTCAGGCAGGAGAGGTTTGCCGACGACCACCAGGACCTGCTTGCGAAACCACAGGTCCTTGGTGCCGGACAGCGCGATCGGCACGACCGGGACTTTCGCCTTGATCGCGAAGTGCGCGAAGCCCTTCTTGAAGGGCAGGACCTCGCCCTCTTTCGGCCCGTAGTTGCCTTCCGGGAAGATCGCCACCGCGCCCCCCACCTCCAGGCATCGGTCGACGTGGTGAAAGAGGGCCGTGTCGCCGTGGCGCTCCCGAACGACAGACACGTAACCGCCTGTGGTGCGAATGATCCACCACTGCACCTTGCGCGTCACCAGGAGGGTCGGGTCCGCCAGGAAGTGCAGGCGAGGTTCGATCGGGAACAGCAGCAGGATTGCGAACTCGTCCAGCCAGTTCAGATGGTTGGAGATGACGATGTAATTGCCTGACCGGATCATGTTCTCGCGGCCTTCCACCTGGAATCGGAAGCAGAGGCGAACGAGGGGGACGGCGATCACGCGGAACAGGCGGTACGGGAGGTTGGCGCGCGCGCTGACCGGAAGCAGATCGGCGGCAGGCATCGCGACGCTGGCCATGTCTTTGGCCGGAACTCTAACTGAGGGTGCAGCGCACAATTTGGGTCGGGATGGATCGGGTCGGCGGCTTCCGCTGGTGGCTCCGAGCGACGCTGGGTCGCCGTCGTTGGACTGGTTACCAATCGTCTCGGTTGGTTCAGGTGCCCGGGCCTTTCTGGCGCCGCTGGTGGCACATGCTCAGGCACCCCGCCCCGCCGCTTCCGGCCGACTTCCGCCCTCCCGCGCCTCCGCCATGGGCGGGACCGCCGGAATCCGAGCTCGGCGTGGCGATGCCGCTGCGAATCGTCGTGGTTGCGCAGCCTCGCCTGGTCCTCGCGCTGGTCGACTGCGTCGCCTACTCCAACGGCTTCAAGGTCGGGCTCTCGGTCCGGTCGAAGGACGACATCGACCATCGACCGATTGGCTTCGGACCTCCGATGGAGCGGGAGACCCCAGAGTCGCTGCGCGTTGGACTCCGATTTGCCGACGGACGCGAGACGGCGACATCAGGTCAGGGGCCAAGCCCGGACGTGATGGCTTACTACGCGGCGTGGCAAGAAGGCAGAGAGCCTGAGGTGCCGGCCGGGCCGGTCATCGCGCACTCCAGCGCAGGCGGAGGCGGCAAGCGCTGGGACTGGGAGTACTGGGTGTGGCCCCTCCCGCCCGATGGGCCGCTCACCGTTTCAATCGAGTGGCTGGCGGGCGGTGTGCCCCTCAGCTCGATAGAGGTCGACGGCAGCGCCATCCGGCGGGCTGGCTCGGACAGCAAGAGCCTGTGGGACTAGGTTCAGGCTCGACGCCGGTCTAGGTAGCGCGCTCGACAGCGAGGCCGCGGAACCGGTGGGTCACGTCCTGCGCACCCCAGGTGACCCAACCCAAGCCGGCGGCCCACAGGATGTACGCGATGGCCGCGACGACCCCAGCTGTCCGCGCGGTGGCACCGGATGGGTCGATCCACGTCGCGAGGCTGATCGCGAGCAGACCCGCGCCCGCGAGCAATCCCAGCCCGTCGACCCAACGCGGGAATCGCTCAGCCCCGAAGCCCAGGCCCGAAGCGACAAGCAGCCAGATTCCCAGCACGGCGAGCGGCCAAGCCGCCCAACCCCGGTACGCCTCGCCGGACAGCACGTCCGCGACGTTCAGGATCTGAAGCACGATCAGCCAGTTCGCCGCCACCACTCCCCAGAAGCCGACGAACAGGCCCCAGGCGGGTGCGCGCATTGGATGGCTGAACAGCGAGATGGTCACCGGAAGCAGCAAGACGGCCCACGCGAGAAGGAACCAGCCTCGCCCGGACGGCAAGCCCCCGAGCTCGCTCGCCATCGCGCCCAGCAGCGCCACCGCGGAGCCGAAAGTGAGCGCGCTGGTCCAGCGCATCCCGTGAGTCATCGCCACCAGCAGACCGAGGACCACCCAGGCGATGAGAATGCCGTTCCGAACCCATTCCCAATCAAAGACCTGACTGAGGATCGCGCCGACCGCAGCCGCGACGGTGATCCAGATGAAGGCGGTGCGCCAATTCACGACGCGCCGAGGTTATCGCATTCCGTGACCATGTCGGTGGTACAGGGCCAGCTCTGCGGCGTCGACCGCGTGGATCAGACGGATGGTGAAGACGATGGCGGCCAATCCGGCCGCAATCGAAAGTCCGAGCGCCGCCTCCTGAAGCAGTGCTTGAGGAGTGGTCGTTTCCGGCGTGCTGGTCACCATACCCAGGATGGTCAGAGCCAGCCAGGCAAGGCTGAAAGCCCACCAGTTCTTCAACAGGGCCGGCGTAACGGGGGCGCCGGTCTTCGACACCACCTCCTGGATGAGG
>DATNML010000038.1:0-4466 GCA_035602315.1 Candidatus Dormiibacterota bacterium | reverse complement strand
CGACTACTTTGCCGACCACCGGCACGTGGCAGCCGTGCTCGAAGGGGTGAGCCGGTGGGAGCCGGCCGGAAGGAAAACCGAAGGCGTCGGTGCTCGATACAACGTGGAGATGCAGGCCCTTGGTATTCCGCTGAAGAGCGTGCTGCGCCTGAATCGCTGGCGTCGCCCGCACGAGATCGGTTGGATATCCGAGTCCGGGCTGATCAAGCAGGAGGGCGGTTTCACTTTCAAAAAGGTGAAGGACGGCGTCCGCATCCAGCTGCGCATCGCGTACGAGCCGCCGGCTTCTTTCTTAGGCGGGGCCATCGCGGGACGCCTGGACTGGGTGGTCCGGCGCCGGCTACAGAAGGCCCTCGAGCGCATCCGCGACCAGCTGCAAGACCGAAGTGGTCCGTCCACTAGAGTGGGTGGTGAGTGAAGCTCACCACCGAGGCGCGCGACCTGCTCGGGCAGTCCCCGATCGGCATGCTGGCCCTACGGGGCGGGCACTTCCCTCTGGTCAACCCAGCCGTATTCAGCTTTGCCTCCGGGTCGTTGTGGCTCACGACCTCGCGCTTTGCGGCCAAGACGATGCTCGCCCGGCGCGACCCGCGCGCGGCGTTCCTGGTCGACAGCGGGTCACGGGCCGTGCTCCTGCGAGGTGCGATCGAGGTGTTCGACCCGCTGTCCGTGTCGAGCCAGGTGCGCGCGATGCTCGACGGGCCCGGCTACGTGCTTGGCATGGCGGGCTACGCGTTGAAGAACGCGCCCTTCGTTGCGGGCTATGCGCTCGACATCACTCACCTGCCCCGCGAGTGGCTCCCCTACAACCGCGTCGTGCTGCGGCTGCGTCCAGGCCACGCCGAGGTCATCGAAGGCGAGCGGTTCCCGGCGGCCCAGGCGGCCCGAGTCCCCGCGGTTCCCGCCGAGGTGAGCCGCCGCCTGGCAGGCGTCTCGCGGGGCTATGCGTGCTGGTTCGAGGGCGGCATGCCGGTCGTGCGGCCATGTTTCTGGGAGGTGGACCGCGGACAGGTCACGCTCGCCTCGGTCAGCGGCCGGCCTCGCGCGGGATCGCCGGGCGCCCTGGTCGTCGAATCTCATCATCGCTTCCGTCCTTCGCAGATGGTGGGCGCGTGCATCCGGGGGACGTTTGGCGCCGCTGACGACGGGTCCGACATCGCCGAGCGGTACGGCATCGAGCCGGCTGATGTTCCCGCGGCAATCGAGCTCAGGCCCGAGCGCGTTACGTCGTGGCGCGGTTTTGCTGTTACCAACGCGGTGCCACGCACAGCGCGCGAGCTCCGTGTCGCGCAGGCATGACCGCCAAGCCGGCCGCACCGGGACTGAGCGTTCGCCGGTGGTCGGCGGGACAGTGGACCGAATCACCCGACGCGGTGGTCACCGAGGAGCCGCTCCAGCTGATGCTCGACGGCGCGCCGCTGTCAGTCGTCATGCGTACGCCAGGGCACGACGTCGAGCTGTGCCTGGGCCTCATGGTCGCGGAGGGCATCTTTCGCTCGCTTTCTGAGGTGCGGCTCATCCGGATCAGCGCCGAAGCGGGCGAGCAAGAAGAACGCATTCGCGTCGATGCCGATCTCGTCGAGTCGAACCAGGTCGATGTGCACCTGGCCGACGCTCCTCGACGCAAGCCTGAGCGCTCGATGCTGTCGAGCTCGGCATGCGGCGTCTGCGGCACCGTCCTGATCGAAGACCTGCGGCGCGACCTCGCCCCCCTGCGAAGCGAAGCTCAGGTCGACCCGTTGCTGCTGCCAGGTCTGGTCGACCAGCTGCGGGCTGGACAGGGCGTGTTCGAACGTACGGGAGGACTTCACGCGGCCGGTCTGTTCGCGGTGGACGGAACACTCACCTGCCTCCGCGAGGACGTGGGGCGGCACAACGCAGTCGACAAGGTGGTGGGACGCGCGCTGCTCGACGGTGCGGACCTGTCAGCGTCGATCCTGGTCGTGAGCGGGCGGGCGGGCTACGAGATCGTGCAGAAATCAATCAGCGCCGGCATTCCCGTGCTCGCCGCGGTGGGTGCACCATCGAGCCTCGCGGTCGCCCTGGCCCGAGAGTTCAACCAGACCCTTGTCGGATTCCTCCGCGGCGACCGCTTCAACGTATATGCGGGCCCCGAACGCTTGACCCGGTGATCCTCGCCCTCAAGCGCTCCAACCCGGCGCTGCGGGCGGCCGCTGTGGGTGCCTACGTGCTGCTCGTCGAGTGGGGACGTGCTCTGATCCAGACGCAGCCGGGCCTTGCGGTTGCAGCCCTGGTGCTCGGCGGCGTGGCGCTCGGGGTCGTCGCGATCAGCTGGGCGCCTCACCGGCTCGGCCTCGGCACAGCGCGTTTCGGCCTGCGAGTGCTTGGAGGCCTGGCGCTTGCATCCGTGCTCCTGCTGCCCGCAGCTGTGAGGTCGTCCGCCGTCCCGCTGCTGCCGGCGGGCCTCGCCGTGGCGGCGGTCGCAGTTTCGGTGGGTGAGGAGCTGGCGTTCCGCGGGGCCCTGTACGCCGCGCTGGATGAGCTCGGCGGAGCGCCGCTGGCGATCATCGGAAGCACGGCGTTGTGGACCGCCGCCCATGCGCTCTCACATCCGCCGGCTTTCCTGGGCGCGGTCGCCGCAGCCGGCCTGCTGCTCGCGCTGTGGCGCTGGGCCTGCAAGGACCTGGTGGCGCCGATCATCGGCCACTTGATCGCGGACCTCGCTCTGTGAGGCGCGCCGCGCTCCTGGCGGGGGCCGTGATCGCGTACATGGTCGCGGCCTGGATGGTGGCGCCAGGGTTCTATGACGGGTTCGGCCCGGTGCAGCCATATAAATGGACGTGTCCCCCGCCACAGGCCGGCGCCAACGAAAAGCCGGGCTCAGGCCACGCGACGATCAAGGTCGTGGGCGGTGTCAGCGAAGCCGCCTCTGTCAGTCCCGACACTGACGGGCAGCTCGTCATCGGGTTTCTGCCCGGCGCATTTGACGCGACCGGCAAGACCACGATCAATGTCGACATCACTCCGCTGCCCACTTGTCCGCAGCCACCGGGAATCCAATTCGTGACCAACGTCTACCAGGTCACCGCCCCCGCGCCGCTCGTGAAGCCATCGCCGGTCGCGCTCGTGTATTCGAACCTCTTACCGGCTCCGACTGCTGTCTATTTCGCCAGCGACCCCGCAGGTCCGTGGAGGTCGATTGGCGCGGCGCAGCAGTCGGCACTGTTCACCATCGACGCCACGACCAGTGCGTTGGGCTACTTCGCCGCGGGATACCCGTCAGCTTCGCCGCCACCCGGCACTGTGACGGTTGGCGGCGGGCAGGTGCTGCCAATCGTGGTGGCGATCATCATCGTTCTCGTCGTGCTGGCGGGCCTTCCGCTCGCCCTCATGCGCCGGCGCCGCTCGGGCGGAGCGCGTGACGAAGAAGGCGACGACTAGTCGTACTTGACGGCTTCGAACAGGGTGCCGCACTTGCGGCAGCGGTACTGGAGCGTCATCGCCTGCGTGCCGAACAGCGAGATGACCTCCGCGTCGCGGGCGCGGCAGTGAGGGCAGCGAGGATCTGAGCGCGGTTGCTCAGGCTTCTTTGGTCGCACTGGATGGGGCAAATTTCTTTTCCTCGAGCCCGCGCAGCATGCCGAAGGTCCGCTCGTCGATCGCCCCAGGCTTGATGCGGCGGCGCACGGGGTCCCATCCCTTCCAGTCGACACGGATGTCCGGCGATTTCATCTCGAGCCGCTCCTCGAGCCTTGCGCGAAGCTCTTGGGGTCCCAAACTGAGCTTTCCCTCGTGGTGGAGGACGGCAACGTCGCCATCCGGTGGCCCGAACCATTCGATGGCCTCGTGCCACGCGCGCTCGAGTGGCTCGGCGTTGATTCCAGATTTGAGCCAACTCCGTCCGTGCAGGAAGTGGTAGCGCTCTTCCATCAGCATCTTGCGCAGGCGGTGCTGAAGAACCTCGACCGAACCGTTGACGCAGGACTCGATCATCGCCGTGAATGCGGTGTCGAGGATGGCGTTCGCGGCGACGAACTCGGCCCACTCGGACCACGGTTTGTCGAAATAGGGGAGGGCGCGGAGGCTAGCGGGGTCCGACTCTCGGTCGGGCCCGCGCGGGTCGGCGCCCAACGGCTCGAGGCATCCGTAGAGGACGCGGCTGTGGCCGAGGTCGTCGAGGCCCATCGCCGCTGCGGCGATGTCGGCCTCGAGCGAAGGGGCTCGCGTCGCCCACTCGGCGTAGCGGAGGCCGAGCATCTGCTTGTTGTCGGCGATGCTCAAAACAAGATCGGAGAGGCTCACGAAACTTCTCCCGGCTGCCAGAGCTCGATCACGTGCTCCTTGCGGACAATCGCCATCTCGCACCAGCGCTCTTCGTCATAGGTCGCGCGCGCGTAGGCCATGGCGAGGTCGTCGTCGGGCGCGACCACGCTGCCCACCTGGTGCAGCGGCTCCGCTCGGGTCTTGCGGGCGAATACCTCGTACTCGACCGCGTCGCCGCTGAC
>DATNML010000037.1:0-30298 GCA_035602315.1 Candidatus Dormiibacterota bacterium | reverse complement strand
GTTGTAGCCCTTGGCGAAGTCGATCGCGTTCGGGTCGGTGTCCTCGCCGCCGTTCAGCGTGAAGACCTTCGGGTTGGTGACGTTCCAGGCGGTGAGGCAGTCCTTGAAGCCCTGGCCGATGAGCTTGCCGACCTGCACGTTGTCGAAGCTGACGTAGTAGGTGTTGGTACCCGTAAAGGTGGCTCGGTCGTAGCTGATGAGCTTGACGCCCTTCGAGGCCGCGAGTGCCTGGATCTGGGTACCGACGGTGCTGTCGTTCGGGGCCATGACCAGGACCTTCGCGCCCTGCGTGATGTCCGCCTGTGCCTGCGCCAGCTCGGTCGCGTCATTGCCCTGCGCATTGTCGATCTTGAACTCAGACGAGCTGTATCCGGCCATCTGGAAGGCTTTCGTCAAGTACGGCAAGTCTGAATTGACCCACCGTGTGGACGAGGTGGTGTCGGGCATGAGTACCCCGACCAGGCCGCTTCCGGCCGCGTGCAAGTCCTTCAGCGTGGCCATGGCCGTGAAGTTGACATCGAAGGAAGAAACGCTGAGAGACGACGGAATGGTAGCCGGCGACGCAGTCGCCGTGCTACTGCCTCCGCAAGCCATAGCGACGAGCCCGACCACCCCAAGTGTCGGGATAAGTTTGGCGAACCTCATATGGTTCTTTCTCCTATGTAAGTAGCTACCTGTCGCCTTCTTCCCGGCGGTTCCGGGGCGAGAGTGCGCCGGCGAACAGGCCTTACTCAGAGCCATGGCGGGAACGCCCCCGCCCGGCAAGAGCATGTCTCACGGCCACATGTTTGTCAAGAGTGCGATGGTGCGGGTCACCCAATTTGTTCAAACTCTTGACAAACCCCCGCTGGTGCCCATGATTCGGTTTCGGGGTATGCCGAAGAAAGGTGAGGGGTCGCTCGCGTGGCTGCGAGACCGAAATCGGGAGCGTGTCGTGGGCGTGCTGCGCGAGCGAGGGCGCATCAGCCAGGCCGACATCGCTCGTGTCACAGGCTTGTCGCGCACGACCGTGCATACGCTCGTCTCGGAGCTCAAGGATTCGGGCCTGGTGCATGAGCTCGAGGCGAGCGTGCCGGACGTTCGTGGTGGGCGGCCCGCCATGCAGCTCGTGCTGCGGGGTTCATCCCTGGCCGTGGTTGGCATCGACTTCGGGCACAGTCACGTGGGGGTTGCGGTGGCCGACATCGCACACAACGTCCTGGCGGAACGGGGCAGCGATCTGAACGTAAACCATCGTGCCCGAGAAGCTTTCGACACCGCGGCACGCATGGTGGGCGAAGTGCTGACCGAAGCCGGCGTGGAGCGGAAGTCGGTCATCGGAGCTGGAATCGGCATCCCTGGACCAGTCGATCGCACGCGAGGCACTGCCGGATCGGCCAGCATCCTGCCCGGCTGGACCGGCCTTCGCATCGGGAACGAGATGCGTGACCGACTGGCCATGCCCGTTGAGATCGAGAACGACGCAAACCTGGGTGCGCTGGCCGAGCTGACCTGGGGCGCCGGGCGTGAGTGCACGAACTTCGCCTACATCAAAGTCGCCACCGGAATCGGGGCCGGACTCATGATCGGCGGCCGCCTCCTGCGCGGAGCGTCGGGGACAGCGGGCGAGATCGGGCATACGACCCTCGACGAGTCAGGGGCGCTTTGCTACTGCGGAAACCGTGGGTGTCTCGAAACCGTGGCCGGTGGGCCGGCGATCATCAACCTCGTCGGGCTTGTGGACGGAGAGGTCCCCACCCTGTCTCGCATCGTCGAGCTGGCGGTCGCGGGTGACGTGCGCTGCCGCCGCGCCATCTCGGATGCCGGCCACGAGATCGGCGTCGCCGTCGCGGGCCTTTGCAACCTCATCAACCCTCAGCGCGTGATCGTCGGCGGTCTGCTGAGCCGGACCGGCGAGGTTCTGCTCCAGCCGATCAGGGAGTCGATCCGGCGCCATGCCGTCCAGGCCGCGGCGGAGGGCCTCGACGTCGTCCCCGCGGAGTTTGTAGAACGAGCCGAGCTTCTCGGGTCTCTAGCGCTTGCCTTGCAGGGATCGAGCGAGCTGGTTACAGGGATGGCTCTCGCAGCCGGCGGTTAGGAGATTCCTGCGGCGGTGCAAGCCGACGCGTACTGGTCAGTGCACAAGTCGGCTCTGGTCCAGAAACGGTCGGCGATCACCGTCGAGATGATCGTCTGCCTCGTCACCCCCACAGGGCTGATGAGCAAGGCAGGAACCATGGTGCTTCCGTTGTCGACAGTCTTTCCATTCGTCATCGAGGCGGGCACGGTCACGCCATAGGCGAGGTCATAAGCCAGCTGAGCTGCCGTTTCAGCCTCGGCCTTGATCGATCTGTAGACGGTCATGTACTGCTGCCCCGCCAGGATGCGCTGGACCGCCGTGAGCTCCGCGCCATCCCCCGTGATCGGTGGGAACGGCTTGACGCCGGCGGTGATCAAGGCCGCGCTGGCGCCGCCGGCCGTGGCGTCGTCGACGGCGTAGACCGCGTCCACCTTGTCGTGGAGCGCGGTCAGCGCGTCCGCCATCTCCGTCTGAGCGCCTTCGGCACTCGATGACGGAGTGTCGTATGCCTTCGCGATGTTGACCTTGTTGCCGAGGATGTTTTGGGCGCCGAGCTTGAGCGCCTTGGCGATCGCGTCCCCGGAGTCGCCGTTGATCATCACCACGGTGGGGTTGGCCTTGTCTTTCAGCGCGGTCAGAAGTCCGTTGGCCTGCAGCGCGGGAACAGCGGACTCGTCGAAAGAGACGAAGTAAGCGAGCGCCGGCGTGTTGAGGACGAGCCGGTCGTATGCGATGACCGGGACCTGTCGTGCCTTGGCCTTAGCGGCAATGTTCGATGCGGTCGCGCCGTCGACCGGATCGAGCACGAGGACATTGGCTCCTCCCGCGAGCGCCGCCTGGGCTTGGGTCAGCTGGGTCGCGGCGTCCTGGTTCGCGTTGCGATAGTCGACTGTGCAGTCCGAGCACATGGATTTGAGCTTGGCTGTGAAAAGGGGAACGTCCTGATTCGCATAACGTGCGGCTTGGGAGTCCGGCAAGAGAAACGCGATCTTCTTGCCGAGAGTTACCCCAGTGCTGCCGCTCCCGCCGCACGCCGTGAGCAGCATTCCCACGACGACGAGAGCGGGAACGACCTTGACCAGTTTCATACGCACCTGCCTTTCCGGGTTCGTTGCTAAAGCGTTGTGGTGAATTGCTTGCTTGATTGCGATGCGCGGCGGCACCAGGCCGGCGACCGACCCGCATTCTAGTCCCCATGATGAATTTTCCGTTCGATCTCGAGGTTTGAGGCGAGAGCAATGCACATTCTGGTTGCGGTTGTAGGGATTCTTCTCGTCGCGATCGTGCTCAGGGATGCGTTCGAGACGATCATCCTGCCGCGCCGCGTCTCGAGCCGCATGCGGGTGTCGAAGATCTTCTACCAGCTCACGTGGAAGTCCTGGGCCGCCCTCGGGCGACGGATGCGCCCCGGTGACTGGCGCGAGACGTTCCTCAGCACCTTCGGGCCCCTATCCCTGCTCCTCCTGTTCGTTCTTTGGGGCTCGATCTTGATCGTCGGCTTCGGAGCCTTGCTGTGGGCGGCAGGGTTCGATGCGCAGCTGTCGGGTGCGAACCACCTCTACGTCAGCGGGACGACGTTCACCACCCTCGGCATCGGAGACTTCACGCCCAAGACCGACCTGGCGCGGTTTGTGACCGTGGTCGAGGCCGGCACCGGGTTCGGCTTCCTCGCCATCCTCATCTCGTACCTGCCGGTCCTGTACCAGAGCTTCTCGCGGCGTGAGATCGCGATCTCGATGCTCGACGAGTGGGCCGGGTCACCGCCCAGTGCGGGCGACCTGTTCCGCCGGGCGACCGAGTCAGGCGAGGTGGGTGAGCTGCTGCCCCTGATGGCGCGCTGGGAGCAGTGGACCGCCGAGCTTCTGGAGAGCCACCTCTCGTACCAGGTGCTCAGCTACTTTCGCTCGCAGCACGAGAACCAATCCTGGGTCGCCGCGCTGACCGCGATCATGGATTTCTCCACGCTGTGGCAGGCGGCCAAGCCACAAGGCAAGTCCTGGCAGGCCCGGCGCGTGTATGCCATCGGCCGGCACGCCCTGGGCGACTTGAGCCAGGTGCTGCGCGCCGCGCCCGAGTTCGACGCGCCTGACCGCCTGTCGAGGGAAGAGCTCGCGTCGCTGCACGAGGCGGCTCGTGCGGCCGGGATCGACGTCGACCTCTCTACGTTCAGGGAGCGGCTCAATGCATTGCGCAAGGGCTATGAGCCATACGCGATCGCTCTGAGTCACGAGCTGTTGATGGATCTACCTCCATGGATGCCGCTGGATGAACGGCAGGACAACTGGGAGACGACGGCGTGGGAGGGCCACGCACCGGGCGAGTCCCTTCATTAGCCCTACAAAATTTTCGAGAGGAACTGCTTAGTGCGGCTGTGCTGCGGCGCCGTGAAAAAAGCTTCCGGCTCGCCTTCCTCGACGACCACGCCGCCGTCCATCAGCACCGCCCGGTCCGCGACCTCGCGCGCAAACCCCACCTCGTGAGTCACGCAAACCATTGTCATACCTGACGTGGCCAGTATCTTCATCGTGTCCAGCACCTCGCCCACCAGCTCCGGGTCGAGGGCCGACGTCGGCTCGTCGAACAGCATTACCTTCGGGTCCATCGCCAGGGCGCGGGCGATCGCCACGCGCTGCTGCTGCCCACCGGAAAGCCTGGCGGGATAGACGCCCGCCTTCTCCGGTAGGCCGACCTGCTCGAGAAGGTCCTTGGCGCGCTGACGGGCGACGTCCCTTGGAATCCCCTTGACGAGGACGGGCGCCTCCATGACGTTCTCGATCACCGTCATGTGTGGGAAGAGGTTGAAGCGCTGGAAGACCATCCCGATCTCCGCCCGCTGGCGCGCCACTTTGCGGTCGCTCTCTTCGATCAGCTTGCCGCCGGCGCCCTGGCGGTAGCCGATGAAGTGGCCGTTGATCTCGATCCGTCCGCCGTCGATCTTCTCCAGGTGGTTGAGGCACCGCAAAAACGTCGACTTGCCCGAGCCCGAGGGCCCCATGATCACGACGACCTCGCCGCCGGCGACGGTCAGGTTGATACCCTTCAGGACCTCCAGAGAGTGGAAGCGCTTGTGCACGTCCTCGACCTTGATCACGGGCGCGTTCATCGCCGTCCCAGCCCACCCAGGATTACCCGCCGAACGAAACTCGATCGCTCCACCGGAACGACGTCCTGGCGCTCACCGAAACGCTTCTCGATCATGCTCTGGACCTGACCGAGGCCGGTGGTGATGATCAGGTACCAGATGGCGGCCACGCCCAGCGCCTCGAAGACGCGGAAGTTCGCCGAGTAGAAAGCCTGCGCCGTCGCGACCAGCTCGACGACGCCGCCCATGACCACGAGCAGCGACGTGTTCTTGCTCATGTTGATGTACTCGTTGAAGGTGGGCGGCACGATGATGCGCAGCGCCTGCGGGATCACGACCCGTCGCAGCGCCTGCCATCGGGTCATGCCCAGCGCCTTTGCCGCGTCGACCTGCCCTGGGTCTACGGCCTGCAGGCCTGCCCGAATGATCTCAGTCATATACGCGGCCTCGTTGAGCGCCAGCGCGAGCGTGCCCGCGACCACCGCATTGCGCGTGATGGGGTAGAGGATCACCGGGTTGTTGAAGATCTCCGCCGTACCGTCGTAGATGAACAGGATCTGCAAGATCAGCGGCGTGCCTCGAAAGATCCATAAGTAGAAGTCGACGGGCAGCTTGAACAGCGGATTGCGCGACATGCGCCCGAGAGCGAGCGGAAATCCGAGGATGATCCCTGCCGTCTGGGCCACCAGGGTGATCTCGACGACGAGGATCGCCGGCCAGATATACGAGGTGCTGAACAGGATTTTGAAGAAGAACTGCGAGTCGAAGTCGAGGTAGACCCCGAGCAGTGGCGTCATTGCGGCGGTGCCCATTATGGAGACGCCGCCCGGAGTCGTCCGAGCGGCGTCGGGTCAATCAACCGGTGCTAGGCAGCGTTCTTGATGTCGGCGTCACTGACGTTCCATTTCTTGAGCAGGTTCGCGTACGTGCCGTCGCTCTTCAGCTTGTCGAAGGCAGCCTTGACCGGAGTCTCGATCGCGGTGTCGCCCTTGCGGACGGCGATGCCTTCCGGGGCGACCTCGATGATGCCGCCGGAGATCTTCAGGTTGTTGGGGTCGTTCTGGACCTCATACGCCGCGACCGGCGAGTCGGTGAAGTGAATGTCGACGTTGCCTTTCTTGAGCTCGGTCAGAGCCTCGGTGTCCTTCTGGAAGGTGACGACGTTCACGTGGTTGCTGGCGCAGGTCTTGCCAGCCGCGTTGAGGCCGGTGGCCTCGTCCAACTCAGCTGTCCCGGCCTCGGCCGCCACCTTCTTGCCGCACAGGTCGTCGAGCTTGGTCGGGGTGATGGTCGCCTTCTTGGCGACCACGAACGACTCGCCGGCGACGAAGTAAGGGATGAAATCGACCGCGGCCGACCTGTCGGCCGTGATGGTCATGGCCGAGATCATGATGTCGAACTTCTTCGAGTTGAGGGCCGGGATGATGCCGTCGAACGGCGTGTTCACGACTGCGTACTTCAGTCCCATCGCGTCGGCGAGCGCCTTGCCCAGGTCGATGTCGAAGCCGGTGGCTGTCGTCGATCCGACCGGGAAGAATTCCTGCGGCGGGTATGAGACGTCAGATCCGACCGTCAGGGTTCCGGCGGTGAACAGCCCGCTGTCGGGCGGCGGGCTGACCTTGGCGGTGCCGGACGGCGGCGTGCTCGAGGATCCGCAGGCGGCGAGCAGGATGGCTGCCGCTAGCGCCATTAACGGTCTACGCGCATTCATTAGTAGCCTCTCCCATCACGTCACCTGCGGCCTTCTTCCCGAGGCTTCCACCCGGGGCGAGAGTGCGCCGGCAGCAGGTCTTACTCAGCTGGTTCCCCCGGTGAGCCTATCATCGGGAGCCGTGACTGGGAGGCGCTCGTTGGCGGTGCTGGGAATTGGCCTGATCGGCTCGCAGGCCGGGCATCTGCTCGCCTACCAGGTCCGATTTGGAGCCGCCGCCCAGCAGCTCCAGAGCTCAGGGGCCCATGCCTACTTCCCCGCCGTAATTCGCGCCGGCTTCGGTGTGGCCGCGACGCTACTCCTCGCGGCGGTTTTCGTGATCGGCCTGGCACGCGTGCTCGGCGGGCGATCGGTGCGCCGCAGCTCCGCACCGCCCTATCTCCGCCTCGCCGCGGTCCTGTTCACGATCCAGCTCGTCGCGTTCGCGGGGCAAGAGGTGGGAGAAGCGCTCGCCGCCGGAATGCCGGTTGACTCAGCCGCTCACCTGCTGCTCTGGGGCACGCTCGGCCAGCTGCCTGTGGCCGTGATGGCCGCCGCCGGACTGCGCTGGCTGCTGACCCGTGTCGAAAGCGCAGCCACCCTGCTTCACATCGCGTTGGCCTCGATTCCGCGGCAGATTTCGCCGACTGGAATCGCCGTCTCGGTCTGGGTCAGCCTCGACCGCGGTCTGGTTTTCAAGCCCGCGACTTGCGCTTCGCTGGCCAAGCGTGGGCCACCCTCCTCGTTGCGCGTCAGCTCGTACTGATCGCACGCGCGCACGCGCGCGCACACGAGTAAAGAGGAGAAAAACATGAGTCGCAATCGAATCGCCGTCGCCGTCGCCGTCCTGGTTGTGTTCATCGTCGCGGGCGGAATCCTGATCTATGCCAGCCGCAGCCATGGCGGCCAGAACGTGACGTTCAACGTCACGGTCACCGGCTCGAAGGCGATGTCCCCAAGCAACCTGTCAGCCCACCAAAACGACACAGTGACGATCAACGTGACAAGCGACACCGACGGTGAGGTGCACCTGCATGTCTACGACATCGTGTTCAGCGCCAAGTCCGGCCAGACGGTGAGCCACACGTTCAAAGCCGACAAGACATGCACGTGCGACATCGAGTGGGAGAGCACGAGCACGGGGCTGGGTCAGCTCGTGGTCAGTCCATGATCCCCGCCGCAGGCATTTTTCTGCACGGCTTCGGACAGCGCTACGACCTGCCGATCTCCCTCGCCCTCTATCTATATGCGGCTGCGGGCGTGGTCTTCATCTCGTTCGTGCTCGTCGTCCTCTTCGCCGGAGACCAGGTTGGCGCCAAAGCGCTCCAGTACCCGCGCCGGCCCGTTGAATGGCTGTCGGCGGCGGCACGCTCGGGATGGCCGCAGCGAGTCGGCGGCGCGATCGGCATCGCGAGCCTCCTGGCCGTCGTGATCACGGGCCTCTACGGCTCGACGAACCCGTTGTACAACCCCTCCGAATACATCGTCTGGATCTATTTCTGGGCGGCGCTGGTCATCTTCAGCGGGTTGGTCGGGAACCTGTGGTACCTCGTCAATCCTTGGGCGGCGATTTACGACGCCGCAAGCAGGTTTACGCGGCTTGGGCCAGTCTGGAAGCTCCCGGAGGTTGGCGTCTGGCCTGCGGCCGCGGCTTACCTGGCCTTCGCCTGCCTCGAGCTCACCACCGGCATGGCCAACCGGCCGTGGCTCGTCGCCACGCTTTCGCTTGTCTATACGGCTGTGACCCTGGCCGGGATGATCCTGTTCGGCCGCGACGAATGGCTGGAGCACGGCGAGGCTTTCACCGTGTTGTTCGGAATCGTGGCCCGGTTCGGCCCGGTCGAGGCAGAACGCGACGAGGCGGGGCGCATCGCCATGGTCTATCTCCGCCCTTGGGGCGTGGGCCTGCTCAAGCCAGGATCCACAGGGTGGGATCGCGTCGTCTTCGTCATCCTCATGCTGTCGACCCTCGCTTTCGACGGGATCCTCGCCACGCCCGCGTGGCAGAAGTTCACTGTCGACCTCGAGCCGGTCTGGCTTCCACTGGGCGCGTTCGGGTTCTTTTTCGTTCGCACGCTCGGCCTCGTCTTGCTGACCGTCGCCTTTCTTCTCGTGTTCATCACGTTCATGGAGCTGGTCGTCTTCTTCGGCAGGCGCAACGTCGACCTCAAGGAGACGGTCTCCGCGTTTGCTTTGACGCTGGTCCCCATCGCTCTCGTTTACAACGCCGCCCACAACTACAGCTATCTCGTCGTGCAGGCGCAGGGCCTGATCCCGCTGCTCAACGATCCCCTCGCCAAGGGCTGGCATCTGTGGCCGGCGGTCGCGGGCTTCAAGCCGAGCTTCGCGCTGGCGCAGGCGTCAACCGTGTGGTATGCGCAGGTGGTGCTGATCGTGCTTGGGCACGTCGTCGCCGTATACCTCGCCCACCTCCGTGCGGGTGAGCGCTTCCGGACGGCTCAGCGCGCACTGCTCAGCCAGTACCCCATGCTGCTGTTGATGGTCCTGTACACGATGACCAGCCTATGGATCCTCGCCCAGCCCATCACCAGGGAGACTGGTTGAGCTGGCCGCTTGACCTGACCGTCTATGGGGGTCTCGTCGCCCTCTTCTTCGGTCACGCGTGGCTCGCCGGCATGGTGTCCGATGCGCAGCGGAAGCATTCGCTCTACTTCGGCCTTGGCCTTCTCGCCTTGTGGGTCGCGCTCGAGACGCCCATCGACACGATCAGCGATCACTACCTGGACAGCGTGCACATGCTCCAGCACGTAATGCTCGGATTCGTGGCGCCGCCGCTAATGCTGCTCGGCCTGTCGCCGCAGATGGTGGGCCGCGTCGTCGGGGTGCCTGGGGTCCGGGCCATCACCGAACCTGTGCCGGCCCAGGTCATCGCCGGCGTCGTGATGATCGCCTGGCACCTGCCGCCGCTTTACGACGCCACCCTCTACTCGGAGCCGCTGCACATCGTCGAGCACGTCTCTTTCATCGCGGCGGGCGGGGTGATGTATTGGCCCATGCTCGAGGCGACCTCTGCGCATGCTCGATGGCAGATGTCGCCGGGCGCCAGGCTCCTTTACATGCTCGTGGCGACGCTGCCGCAGGACGCGGTGGCCCTCGCGCTCATCTTCTCGCGCGTCCCCTTCTATGAGTACTACACGCATGCGCCTCGACTGATCGCGTCGCTCACGCCGGTGATCGACCAGACGGTCGCCGGCGCGGTGCTGATGATCCTCGGCAAGGCGACCCTCGCGGTCGCCGCGGTCGCGGTGTTCTTCCGTTGGTTTGGGACCGAGCACCGAGCCGACCTGGCGGCGACGACTCCTTCCGTCAGTCGTTAACACACGACCATTTGGGCCCGAATGGCCTTATCCAGGCCTTGGGTTCAAGGAGTCCCGGATCGGCGATAGAATCGCCAGGGGTGCGGTGAAGTACTACGAGAGCATTCTCGACATCGTCGGGAACACGCCTCTGGTTCGCCTGCAGAAGGTCACCAAGGGACTCAAGCCCATCGTGCTGGCGAAGCTCGAACAGCTGAACCCCGGCGGAAGCGTGAAGGACCGGATCGGGCTGACGATGATCGAAGAGGCTGAGCGCACCGGGCAGCTGCGGCCGGGCGGCACGATCGTCGAACCCACCTCAGGCAACACCGGCCACGGTCTCGCGATGGTGGCCGCGATCAAGGGCTACAAGATGATCTTCGTGATGCCCGACAAGATGTCGGCCGAGAAGATCAGCCTGTTGAAGGCGTATGGCGCAGACGTCGTCGTGTGCCCGACCAACGTCGAGCGCTCGTCGCCGCAGTCCTACTACTCGGTTGCGGACCGGCTGGCCCGCGAGGTGCCTGGCGCGTTTCAGCCCAACCAGTACTTCAACGCGCGCAACCCAGAGGCTCACTACAAGACCACCGGGCCCGAGGTCTGGGAGCAGACGGAAGGTCGCCTCGATGTGTTCGTCGCAGGGATGGGGACTGGCGGCACGATCAGCGGCGTCGCGAAATTTCTCAAGGAGCGCAAGCCCGCGGTGCACGTGGTGGGCGCTGACCCGGAGGGATCGCTCTACTCGGGTCCGATCGCGCCTTACAAGGTCGAGGGCGTGGGCGAGGACTTCATGCCCGGCACGATGGACATCAAGCTTGTCGACCAGATCGTTCAGGTCACCGACAAAGAGTCGTTTGTCGCCGCGCGGCGCCTGGCGCGTGAGGAAGGCATCCTCGTCGGCGGTTCGTCAGGTTTGGCGCTGCACGCCGCTCTCGAGGTTGCCACGGAGCGAGGACCGGACGAGGTCATCGTTGTGCTGTTCCCCGATACGGGCCGCAATTACCTGAGCAAGTTCTTCAACGACGAGTGGATGCGGCAGAACGGCTACCTCGCGCGGCTGGGCGCCGTGCGCATCCGCGAGGTGCTGCTGGCGCATCCCAAGGGCCTTCCGAAGCTGGTGACGGTTGAGGCCCAACGGTCGGTCGGCGAAGCGATCGACCTGATGCAGCAGTACGGCATCTCGCAGCTGCCCGTGGTCGAGGACTCGAACGGCAAAGGCGTGATCGGCACGCTGCAGGAGCGGACGCTGCTGGACCGCGTTTACCGCGACCCCGCCGTCGTCACGACCGCCGTATCCGCGGCGATGGACGCGCCGCTGAGCCAGATTGAAGTTGACTCCTCTCTGGACGATGCCTTCGAGCCGCTGCTGCGGGGCGAGCAGGCGGTGCTCGTCGTTGACGGAGGCAACCCGGTCGCCATGATCACGCGCGCCGACCTGCTCGAGTTCGTCGCGCACCGCGGCCAGGGCTGAAGCTTGCCCAAAGCATCAAATACCTGGGGGTTCGCGACCAGGGCACTGCACGTCGGCCAGGGCCCTGACCCCGCGACCGGCGCGGTCGTGCAGCCGATCCACATGGCCACCACGTACGCGCAGCAGGGAGTGGGGAACCACAAAGGCTACGAGTACTCACGATCGGGCAATCCGACCCGGGCCGCCCTGGAGGAATGCCTGGCCGCGCTCGAGGATGCCAGGCACGGCCTTGCGTTCTCCTCGGGCCTCGGTGCTGAGACGACCCTGCTGCTGCTGCTCAACCCGGGCGATCACGTCGTCTACATGGAGGATGTTTACGGGGGAACCTTCCGACTCTTCGACAAGGTCCTCAAGCGCTACGGCCTCACCTTCAGCGCGGTCGATGCGGCCGACGTCGACGCGGTCGAGCGGTCGATCACGCCGGCGACCAGGCTCGTGTGGCTGGAGTCACCGACCAACCCGCTGCTCCGCGTCGTCGACATCGACGCCGTCAGCGAGGTCGCGCACAGCCACGGCGCGATGGTCTGCGTTGACAACACCTTCGCGACGCCCTACCTCCAGCAGCCGCTGCACCTGGGCGCGGACGTGGTCGTGCACAGCTCGACGAAGTACATCGGCGGCCACAGCGACGTCGTGGGCGGGGCGATCATGACCGGCAATGACGAGCTGGAGAAGCAGCTGCGTTTCCACCAGAACGCGCTCGGCGCGGTGCCGTCGCCCTTCGACTGCTGGCTTCTGCTGCGCGGCATCAAGACACTTGCGCTGCGCGTCGAGCGCCAGAGCCAGAATGCGACGGAGATCGCCGTCGCTCTGGAAAAGCACCGCTCTGTGGCGCGAGTGCATTACCCGGGCCTGGCTTCGCACCCGGGCCATTCCGTCGCAGCT
This sequence comes from Candidatus Dormiibacterota bacterium, assembly GCA_035602315.1. Classification (GTDB taxonomy): domain Bacteria; phylum Chloroflexota; class Dormibacteria; order Dormibacterales; family Dormibacteraceae; genus Palsa-870. Next base: position 17,794 of record DATNML010000037.1, on the reverse strand, counting down.
CGACAGATGCGCATGTTCGGGGGGATGGTCAGCTTCGAGGTGGGCGACGAGGCCGCAGCGCTGCGGATCCTCGAGCGCCTCAAGCTCTTCGCGCTCGCCGAATCGCTCGGGGCGGTGGAGTCGCTCGCGGAGCACCCGGCCCGCATGACGCACGCGTCGATGCCCGCCTCGGAGCGAAAACGCGCCGGGCTGAGGGAGGGCTTGATCAGGCTTTCCGTGGGCGTGGAGGACGTGGCCGACCTGATCGCCGACCTGGAATCAGCGCTGGCCTGATCGATCCCCGGCCGGTGGCTGGGCGACGCTGATCACCTTCACGCCACGTGCGCGAAGCGGCGCCGCGTCGAAACCACCCCGACCGTCGAGAACCACTTGAAGACCTTCCAGACGAGCCCAGTCGAGAGTCCGGTATTCGCGGTGAAAAGCCTGGATGATGGCCGCATCCACCTTCACATCTGTGTTTAGGTCAACGAGCTCCACCTCGAGATCCGCCAGCTCGGCAGCGGTGAAATGCGGATCGTGCGCCAGGACCGTGGCGCCGGCTCGGCGCAGCTGATCGATAAGCGTTAAGGCGGTCGAGAAGGACAGCTCCTTGACATCCTCGCGATACGAGAGGCCGAGGACCAGGACCCTGCGCCCGGCAAGGCCGCCCAGCGCCGAATCGAGCCAATTAAGGCTGCGCGCGGCCATCCCGTCGTTGACCTCACGCGCGACGCGCACGAGGTCGAGCTCGCCGTCCGTGCTGTCGCTCAGCATGAAGTGGGGATAGACGGGGATGCAGTGCCCTCCGACGCCGATGCCGGGCCGGTGGAGGTGGGAAAAGGGCTGGCTGTTGGCGGCATCGAAGGCCTCCTTCGCGTCGGCCCCGCGCGAGCCGCCGTAGACCGCGAGCTGGTTGGCGAGCGCGATGTTGACGTCGCGGTACGTCGTCTCGGCGAGCTTTGCAAACTCCGCCGTCTCGGCGTTGGCCACCGGCCGGACCTCGGCCTCGAGCCACGCACGGTAGAACTCCACCGCGCGCCTCGTGCTCTCGTCGTCGACGCCGCCCACGATCTTCGGATAACGAACCAGGTCCTGAAAGACGCGGCCGGCATAGAGCCGCTCGGGGCTGAACGCGAGCCAGAACCCCTCACCGCAAACGAGGCCGGACTCATGTTCAACGATTGGGGCCGCATGGTTGCGGGTCGCGCCGACTGGAAGTGTCGTCTCGACGATGACGAGGGCTTCGTTCTGAATCCCTTTGCCCACCGATCGAAGCGCCGCGTCGAGCGAGCGGTAGTCGGGTCGCTTGTCCGGGGTCACGACGACGGGCACGATCACCATCACTACTTGTGAGCGGCCAACGGCCGAGGCCGTGTCGGTCGTGGCTGTGAGCCTGCCCGCGGCCACCGCATCTCTCACCGCCTCCGCGAGTCCTGGTTCTTCTTCGATATGACTGTGGCCGGCGTTCACCGAGGCGACCACCTCGTCGCGGATGTCGCACCCGATGACGGTGTGGCCCTTCGACGCGATCTGCGCCGCAAGCGGCAGCCCGATCTTGCCCAGGCCGACGACCGCGACTCGATACGTGCGGCTCAAGACTGGCTTTTGCGCCCGCGGTCGTCGTGGGCGAGGTCCAGCACGCGACCCTCGTTGGCCGAGCGGACGAGGTCGAGCGCAAGCGACAGCGCATGGAGCCCGTCCTCGCTGCCGACCTCGGCCGGCGTTTTGGTCGAAACGGACGTGAGAAACGACTCGAGCTCAAGTCGCAATGGCTCGGCGCGATCGACGACGTAGCGCACCAGCTTGCCCTCGCTGACGGCGGTCAGCAGGGACAGAGGCGGCTCGGCGCCTATCGCGGTGCTGTTCTCATAGAAGGTGAGGTCCTGAGTGAGGTAGTTGAGGTGGATCATGCCCCGCTCGCCGAGCACCGTCAGCTCCCGAATCTTGGTCGGCGTGAGCCAGTTGACCTGCATCACGCCGACGGCGCCGTTGTCGAATCTCAACAAGGCGTTGAGCATGTCCTCGTGCTCGGTGTGGATGCGCCGCTCCGTCTCCGCGTACAGGCGCGTGACCTCGACGCCGAGCAGGTAGCGCATCACGTCGAGGTCGTGGGTGGCCAGGTCGATCACGGCGCCCACGTCCCTGATCCGAGACGGAAAAGGGCCCTGCCGTCGCGAATGGACCTGGAAGATGCGGCCCAGCTCGCCCCTGTCGAGGCGCTTCTTGAGCTCCCGGACGGCAGGGTTGAAGCGCTCGACGTGGCCGACGGCGAGGATCGTGCCATGCCTCTTGGCGGCGGCTACGAGCTGCTGCGCCTCCTCGAGGTCGGTGGCGATCGGCTTCTCGATCATCACCTGCAGGCCACATTCGATCGCAGCGAGCCCCACCTCCAGGTGAAACCGCGTCGGGACGGCCACGGTGACCGCCTCGAGCTTCTCCTTCTCGAAGAGGTCCTTGTACGAGCGGTAGCCGGTCAGGCGCCGCTTCTTCGCCCAGGCCATGGCCTCCTCGGTCGGGTCGCAGACGGCGACAAGGTCGGCCTGGTCCAGGTCGTCGAGGATGCGGGCGTGGCTCTTTCCCATCACACCGAGGCCGACCACCCCAATCCTGGTCACCCTTCCATCTCCTCCTGAACCGCTCGGACGATGCGCAGGCGATCCGAGTCGGTCAGGGCAGGGTGAACGGGAAGGCTCAGCACTTCCTGCGCCAGCCGCTCAGAAACCGGGAAGGACTGGCCGCCATAGCCACGGTCCGTGTACACGGGCTGCCGGTGCAGCGGCACGGGGTAGTAGACCCCCGAACCGATCCCGCGCTCTGACAGCGCTGCCTTCAACCTGTCCCGGTGGTGGGCGACGCGAACCGTGTACTGGTGAAAGGCATGGCCGTACCCGGCGCGCTCGATCGGAAGGGCGAGCCCGAGGATGCCGGTCAGGCCGGCACTGAGCTCGTGGGCGTTGCGGCGGCGGGCGGCGTTGAAGCCATCGAGGCGGGCCAGCTGAGCGAGCCCGATAGCGGCGGCGACGTCCGTCATCCGGAAGTTGTACCCGAGCACGCTGTGGTGGTAGCGCTCGCTCTCCCCATGCTGCCGGAGAGTGCGAACCGCGGAGGCGATCGCGGGGTCGTCGGTGGTTACGAAGCCGCCCTCCCCCGAGGTCATGTTCTTGGTCGGATAGAGCGAGAAGACCGAGGTGTGACCCAGGGCGCCAACTTTGGTGCCGTTCACCGTAGCGCCGTGCGCCTGGCATGCATCTTCGATGAGGACCAGCGAGTGGCGGCGCGCAATGTCGGCGAGCTCCGGCATCGCCGCCGGGTGTCCATATAGATGGACGGGAAGAATGGCGCGCGTTCGCGGGGTGATCGCACGCTCGACCAATGTCGGGTCGATGCACAGCGTCTCGGGCTCGACGTCGGCGAACACCGGCTTTGCTTGCGTGAACAGAACCGAATTTGCCGAGGCGATGAAGGTGAAGGGGGTCGTGATGACCTCGTCTCCATTGCCGATCCCGTGCGCCAGCAGCGCGAGGTGGAGTCCGGCCGTGCCCGAGGACACCGCGACCGCGTGCTTGACGCCGATCCAGCGCGCGAACGCCTCCTCGAACTCAGCGACGACGGGCCCCTGCGCGAGCTGCCCGCTCTCCAGCACCCGAAGGACTGCGCGCTTCTCCTCTTCGCCGATCTCAGGGTGGGCTAAGGGGATCAAGTGGGGTAGACCGACCCGTCGGGCTCGCATCGATAGGTTGCGGCGCAGTGCCCGCAGGCGAGCCGGCCGGCGCCCGCCTCGCGCAGGCGAAACCCGCACACGCACACGCTTCCGATCCGGCGCGCGGGATTGCCCGCGACCAGGCCGAAGTCGGGGACGTCGTGCGAAACGACCGCTCCGGCTGCAACCATGGCCCACCGGCCGACCGTTACGCCCGCGATCAGCACGGAGGCCGCGCCCAGAGACGCCCCCTCGCGGACCAGGATCTTGCCGAGCTCCCAATCGTCTGAGGTCTTGAGCGTTCCGTCAGCGTTGATGGCGCGTGGGTAGCGATCGTTGGTGAAGCACACGTGGGGGCCGACCAGGACGCCGTCCTCAACCGTGGCTCCCGGGTAGATGGAGGCGCCGTTCTGGACCTTCACGCGGTTGCCGAGGTGCACACCTTCGCCGACATAAGCGCCCTTGCCCAGGATGCACTCCGCGCCGATCCTGGCTCCTTCCCGAACCTGCGCCAGGTGCCATACCTTGGTGCCGGAGCCGAGCTCGGCGTCCTCCGAGACGAACGCCGACGGATGCACATAGGCGCCGTCTCGGGTGCTCAACGGGCTACATGATGCCGACTGCGCTCAAGAAATGGTCCGCGATCGCTTCCACGTCGAAGATTTTGAGCAGCTCTGCTCGCGCCGCCTCAAAGCGCTGCCGATGCGCGGCGGGATCGACGGCGAACGTGCGCATCGCTTCGGCCAGGGCCGCCGGGTCCCCGGCCGGCACCGGGTGCATCAGGTGATGCTCGCGGGCGAGCGTTCCCAGGTCGCCGGTGTCGGTCATCAGCAGCGGGATTCCCGCCTGGAGGGCTTCGGAGAACACCACCGGGATGCTCTCTTTCCGCGAAGGGATGACCAGGCAGTCGCACGCCCTCATGTAGGCGACCAGCTGCGTGGCCGGTCCGCGCGGCACCATGGTCACCATTTCCTGGAGGCCGGTGGAGGCAATCTGTCCGGCGACCTCCGCTTCCAGCGAGCCGCCGCCGATGACGTAAAGGTGAGCGCCGGACACATCGCGGAGCCGGGCCATGGCGGTGATAAGCACGTCGATCCCCTTCACGCGCTCGAGCCTGCCGATATAGAGAAACCTGACCTTGCCCGGCAGCTCGACGCGCTCAGCGGTGGCCGGGAGGCTCCGTGTGGTCGGTAGGAACTCGCAGTCCATTCCGCCGATCGCCTTTGTGCGCGCGGCGAGCTCGATTCCATCGGCGAAGCGCCAGCGCGCGCCACGAAGGATTCGCCGTATCAGCGAGCGCAGGACCGGGTAGCGCGCGACCGAGTTGATGTCGGAGCCGAGCGTCCAGACCGCATACGGCACCCCCGCGCGCGAATGCACCCGCCAGGCCAGGTAGCCGGCCGGCACGGCCCACAGCGCAAGGCACATATCGATCGACTGCTTGCGCATCGTCCGCATCAGGAGGCGCTCGCCGTCGACCATCAGCCGCAGCGTCCGCCACAGCTCAACCGGAGACAGCGGGTTGGTGCCGACCAGAGGCTTGCTGGTGCCCCGCGGAATCCAGAACACCGGTACCTCGCCCGTGTCGACCTCGAGTCCAGGCCGTTCCGGGGCGACCACGAAGACACGATGTCCCCGTCTCTGAATCGCGCGGCAGAAATCGGCGGCAGCCGGGGCCGCAACGTCATTCGGGTTGGCCGGGTACGAGCTCGTGACGACGCAGAGGTTCACGTGTTTCGCGGGTTCAGTCGACGGCGTCTCGGATCACCGAGGCGATGCGCTCAACCTGCTCCTCCCGAAGGCCCGGGTAGAGGGGAAGAGTGATGGTCCGCGCCGCATATGCGTCGGAGTGTTCGAGGTGATCGTGTCCGATGGATTGGAATGCCTGGAACCGCGGGATGCACGGGTAGTGGAGGCTGGTCTGCACGTCCTTCTCCGCCAGCGCTTTGACGACAAGCTCTCGCTGCGATTCATCGGGAGCCACCACGGTCATCAGGTGGTACGCGCTGTCGCCTTCATACGCTCCAAACGGAAGAGTCCAGCCGGGAAGGTCGTCCAGGTGCCTGCGATACAGCTCCACGAGTGTGCGGCGTCGCTTGTTATTTTCGGGCAGCTTGGCCAGCTGACTTCGTCCCAGCGCCGCGTGAAGATCGTCGAGCCGATAGTTGAATCCTGGCATCACGACCTCATACGATCGGGCGTGGCCCTGGTGGCGGTCCCAGCTCAGGCTGGTCATTCCATGCGAGCGCAAAGCGCGCACCTTCTCGGCGAGGTCGTCGCGGTTGGTCACGACCATTCCGCCCTCGCCGACGGCCATGTTCTTGTTGCCGAAGAACGAGAAGCAGGCGATGTCTCCGAGAGTCCCTGCCATGCCGAGCTCATGGGCTGCGCCGACCGCATGACACGCATCCTCGATCAGCGCGACTCCCTTTTCTTTGCAGACCGCACGGATCTCCGCCATGCGGCACAGATATCCGCCGTAATGCATCACCACGACGGCCCGCGTTGCCGGAGTGATCAGGGCCGCCACCCGCTGCGGGTCGATCGTCGGCTCGTCGAGCCCGACGATGTCCGCGAAGACCGGATGTGCACCGATCATCAGGGTCAGGTTGGCCGACGCAACGAAGTTGATGGCGGGCTGGATGATCTCGTCGCCTGCATCGAGTCCCAGGGCGAGGTAAGAAAGATGAAGGGCGGCCGTGCCGTTGGCCACGGCCAACGCGTGACGCGCTCCGAGCATGGCTGCGAACTCCTGCTCGAAGGCCTCGACCTCGGGGCCCATCGTGATCCACCGCCTGGACAGCACCCTCTGGACGGCCGCTTCCTCGTCAGGGCCGTAGGCGAGATCGCTCAGCGGAATCCGCGCCTCAGACACTCATGAAGGTCTCCCTGGACTCGGCGAACATCTGCTGCGCGGTCGCGTAATCGTCCGGGCGCCCGATATCGAGCCAGAGGCAGTCCGTCACAAACGACCATACCGGCCGCCCTTCGGCGAGGAGCTTGAGGACCAGGCTCGGGAAGTCGAGGTAAACGCCCTTTTCGATCCGCTCAAGCACCCTTGGCTCATAGACGTAGATGCCCATGCTGACGTGGTGCACCGATTCGGGTTTTTCCCTGTACCCCCGCACCCGCCGGTCCCCATCGAGCTCGATGACTCCAAGGTCGAGCTTCACACGACGCTCGTGCGTGGCAATCGTGAGGTCTGCTCCTTTCTCGCGGTGAAATCGGATCAGGTCGTCGAAGTCAAGGTCGGTGAGGATGTCGCCGTTCATGGTCAGGAAGGTCTGATCAAGACCATCGATCAGGGCCAATGAACCTGCGGTGCCCGTCGGCTCGTCCTCCTCCACAAAGCGCAGATTGACCAGGTCCTCCAGGCCGCGCCGGTGCCCGAAGTACGCCTTGACGAGTTCGGCGAGGTGGCCGAGCGTGAGCGTGATGTCGGTGATTCCGTACGCCGCCAGCCGCCGGATGAGCACCTCGACTACCGGCATGTCTCCCAACGGCATGAGGGGCTTGGGAAAGTTGGCCGTGTAAGGCGCAAGCCTCGTCCCCTTGCCGCCGGCCAGGATGACCGCCCGGAGCCCGGCGGCTTCCTTACTCATTGGGCGTGTTGTAGTGAACGGGGCTTTCCACGTTCTCGATCAATCCGCCTCGAATCGCGGTGGCCACTTCATGGATTCCGTCGTGGACTCGCCGTGACACCTCGAAGGCCAGCTCGGAACGAATCCGATCGAACGAGACCCGATAGTCGCGAGGGTCCTCGTCCTTCTGAACGTACTCGACAGTGCAGCCGGGCACCTCGACTCTGATCAGCTCGACGAGGTCGCGCTTGGTGTAGTTCTCGGCCGTGTCGCCGACATTGAAGACACGGTTGGCGACCTTCGCGGAGGCGGTCGCAAGAACTGTGGCGATAGCACGCGCGGCGTCGTAGGCGTGAACGTACGGCCGCCAGAACTTCTCGCCGTAGACGGAAATTTTTCCGCGGGTCAGCATCTCCATCGTGAACTGGTTGACCGTGAGGTCGAAGCGCATCCGCGGGGACACGCCGTAAAGCGTGGCAAAACGTAGGACGGTGGGCGCGAATCCATTGGACTGGGTTCGCAGCAGCTCTGTCTCGACTGCGACCTTGGACTCTGCGTAGAGCGAGATCGGCTTGAGCTCGTCTTCCTCTCGGGCGAAACCGGCGGCCTCATTCCTTCGGCCGTAGTTGCTGCAGGTCGACGCAAAGATGAATCGTTCGACGCCGGCGTTCTTCGCCAGCGCCAAAAGCTGGAGCGAGGCGTCGAGGTTGACCTCGCGGGCGAGCGCTGGATTCCTGGCGCAAGCGGGGTCGCCGACGATCGCCGCAAGGTGGACCACAGCCTGGGTGCCGGCGAGGCTTTTCTCGACTGTGCTCGAGTCGCGAACGTCACCCTTGCAAAACTCGAAGGCGCTTTCGGATGCAACCGCCAGGAGCGAGCTTCCACCGTACTGCAGGTTGTCCAGGACGCGAACCGTGTGGCCTTCGCGAAGCAGCCGGGCGGTCGCCAGCGCGCCAAGGTAGCCGGCCCCGCCGGTGACGAGGACTCTCATCGCATCGGGCGGTAACGATATCAGGGCGTTTGCGAGACTAGACTTTTCCGCCGTGCCCTCCCGTGAACTGCCCAGCCGAACCCTGTATCAAGGGCGCGATCGTGCGGCGGCGCGTTCCTTTCTGCATGCGATTGGACTGACCAACGCCGACATAACCAAGCCGTTCGTCGGCGTCTCGAACGTCTGGACCGAGACGATGCCCTGCAACTTCGGGCTGCGCGACCTCGCTGCGCCTTTGAAGGCCGGCATCCGGGCCGCCGGAGCCAACCCGATGGAGTTCAACACGATCGCCATCTCCGATGGCATCACGATGGGCACCGAAGGCATGAAGACCTCGCTCGTGAGCCGCGAGGTCATCGCCGACTCCATCGAGCTCGTGGGGCGCGGTCACATGTTCGACGCGATGGTCACCCTGTGCGCGTGCGACAAGACGATCCCTGCCTCGGCCATGGCCTTGGTGCGGCTTGACCGTCCGGGGGTGCTCCTGTACGGCGGGTCGATCATGGCGGGTTTGTTTCGCGGCCGGCAGGTGGCTGTGGGCGAGATCTATGAGGCGATTGGCGCCGCCGCCGCCGGCAAGATCACAGACGCGGACCTGGCCGAGCTCGAAGCAGTGGCGTGTCCTGGAGCAGGGGCGTGTGGCGGCCAGTACACGGCGAACACCATGTCGATGGTCATGGAGGTCATCGGGCTCTCGCCGGTCGGATTCAACTCGATCCCGGCGATGGATCCAAAAAAGCACCCCGCGGCAGAGGCCATGGGACGGGTTGTCATGAATGCCCTCGAGGAAGATCTCCGGCCGTCGCGAATCCTCACGCGCCGCGCCTTCGACAACGCAATCGCCGCTGTCGCGGCCAGCGGCGGATCGACCAACGCCGTGCTGCACCTGCTCGCGATGGCGCGCGAGGTCGGCGTGGACCTGGCGATCGACGACATCGATCGGATCAGCCGGCGCACACCTTTGTTGTGTGACCTGAAGCCGGGCGGCCGGTTTGCCGCTGTGGAGCTGCACCGAGCCGGCGGCATCGCGCTGCTGACGAAGCGCCTCATCGAAGGCGGCTTCGTGGACGGGGATGCCCTGACTGTGACCGGCCGCTCGCTTGGAGAGGAGTGCGAGTCGGTGACGGAGACCGTGGGCCAGGAAGTCGTGACGCCACTTTCACGGCCCTTGCGTGGTGAGGGCGGCCTTGTGGTGCTGCGCGGCAACCTCGCGCCAGATGGAGCCGTGGTCAAAGTCACGCAGCACACGCCAACCTCGCATCGTGGGCCCGCCCGCGTGTTCAACCGGGAAGAGGATGCCTTCGCGGCTGTGTCCGCGGGCCGGATCAAGCCGGGCGACACGGTGGTGATCAGGTACGAGGGGCCGAAGGGCGGGCCTGGCATGCGGGAGATGCTGCAGGTCACCGCGGCGATCGTCGGTGAGGGCCTCGGGGATTCGGTGGCGATGGTCACGGACGGGCGTTTCTCCGGAGCGACCCAGGGGCTGATGGTCGGGCATGTGGCGCCGGAGGCCGCGGTGGGCGGCCCGCTGGCCGCGCTGGAGGACGGCGACATCGTCGAGATCGACGTGGACAGCCGGCGGCTTGCCGTCGAGGGCGTGGACATCGAGGGCCGTCTGAAGAGCTGGTCGCCGCCCGAGCCTCACTATCGCAAAGGCGTGCTGGCTCGCTATGCGCTGCTTGTGGGTTCGGCCTCCGAAGGGGCGATGCTCAAGCCGTAGCCTTCCGCTCGGTTGACGCCAAACACGCGTAATCCGAGGCTTAACCCGAGCATTTGGCGCCAAACGTGCGGATCGAGCGCTTACTTCACCGCCGGAAGCCACGATGGCCGGTGGGTTTCGAAGGCGGCGATCTCGGCGTCGTGCATCTCCACCAACCCGATCTCATCCAGGCCGTGAAGCAGGCAGTCGCGCGAGAAGGGATCGACCTCGAACTTGTAGGTGAACCCCTCGCCGCGCACCTCTTGCTTCTCCAGGTCCACGGTCACCTGCGCGGCCGGGTCCTCTGACGCCAGGTCCATGAGGTGCCTCACCTGCCGCTCCGTCAGCGTCACCGCCAGCAGCCCGGTCTTGAAGCAGTTCGCCCGGAAGATGTCGGCAAAGCTCGGCGCGATGATCGCCTTGAACCCGAAATCGCGCAGCGCCCACGGAGCATGCTCGCGCGAGGAGCCGCACCCGAAGTTGCCGCCGGTGATCAGCACCGCCGCGCCGGCGTGCTCCGGCTTGTCGAGCACGAAATTGCCGTCCGCTCGCCAGTCGAAGAACAAAAAAGGCCCGTAGCCCGTGCGTTCGATCCGCTTCAAGAACTGCTTCGGGATGATCTGGTCGGTATCCACGTCCGCGCGGTCCAGTGGCGCCATCCGCCCGCCGACGCGAGCGATCGGTTCCATCTAGAGCAGCTCCCTCACGTCGACGAGGTGTCCCGTCACCGCCGCCGCCGCCGCCATAGGCGGGCTCATCAGATGCGTCCGGCCACCGGAACCCTGACGGCCTTCGAAGTTGCGGTTCGAGGTCGAGGCGCATCGCTCGCCCGGCGCCAGGATGTCCGTGTTCATGCCCAGGCACATCGAGCAGCCTGCGTTGCGCCATTCAAACCCGGCCGCCTTGAAGACCAGGTCCAGGCCCTCGTCCTCGGCCGCCCGCTTGACGGTCATCGATCCCGGCACGACCATCGCGCGCACCTTGGGATGGACATGCTTGCCCCTGATCACGCTCGCTGCTGCGCGCAGGTCTTCGATTCGTGCGTTGGTGCATGAGCCGATGAACACCCGGTCCACCGCGATATCGGCCAGGGCAGTGCCCGGCGCCAGGTCCATGTACTTCAGCGCACGCACGTCCGTGTCGTTCAGCGGCTGCGGCACCCGCCCCGTCACCGGCGCCACCTGGCCGGGGTTGGTGCCCCACGTGACGTGCGGCTCAAGGCGCGAAGCGTCGATCTCGATCTCGCCGTCGAATGCTGCTTCGGCGTCGGTTGAAAGCGACTTCCAGTACTCCAGCGCCTTCTCCCAGGCCGCACCCTTGGGCGCGCTGGGCCTGCCTTGCAGGTACGTGAACGTCGTGTCGTCCGGCGCGATCATGCCCGCCTTGGCGCCCCACTCGATGGTCATGTTGCAGACCGTCATCCGTCCTTCCATCGACAGGGCTTCGATGGCCGGGCCCCGGTACTCGACCAGGTGCCCTTGGCCTTGCGAGATCCCCGTCTTGCCGATCAGTCCGAGCACGATGTCCTTGGCGGTCACGCCGAGGGGAAGCTCCCCTGTAACCGTCACGGCCAGGTCGCCCAGGCGCTTTTGGGGCAGGCACTGCGTCGCCAGCACCACCTCGACCTCCGACGTCCCGATCCCGAAGGCCAGCGCCCCGAAGGCGCCGTGGGTCGAGGTGTGCGAGTCGCCGCAAACGATCAGCATTCCGGGCTGGGTGAGGCCGAGCTCCGGGCCGATCACGTGCACGATCCCCTGGCGCCGGCTGCCGATCTGGTACAGCGGGATTCCCTCCCGCCGGCAGTTCTCGGCCAGCACCTCCATCTGCCGCCGGGAAAGGTCGTCGGCCGCCCGGACGCCCCCCTGGGTGGGCACGTTGTGGTCCATGGTTGCCAGGCTCAGGTCGGGCCGCCGAACCCGCCGCCCGGCCAGCCGCAGCCCTTCAAATGCCTGCGGCGAGGTGACCTCGTGGACGAGGTGCAGGTCCACGTACAGGAGGTCGGGCTCGCCCGGAGCAACGCGCACCACGTGTGAGTCCCACAGCTTCTGGGCCAAAGTCCTCCCGGCTTTGCCCGGAGGAGAACGGAAATTTGGCATCGCGACGCCAACTCTACGCAAAGCCCTGGGGCGAAATTTGTGGCCCGGACACAACCCGAAGGCGGTTTGGATCGTTACTATTCAAGGTCCGATGGTTGGTTCATCTCGCAGTCTCGTACTCCTTCTTGGACTCCTGGGCCTTATTGGCTTCGGACGAACGGGGGCACGCGCGAACTAACCAAACCACCAAGAGTAGATCGCAAAAGCCCCCGACCGAGAGGTGGGGGCTTCTTCATTTCTAAAGGAGATACGGAACCAAGTTGACCGGAGCGGACATGATCCTGGAGGCGCTGGAGCGCGAGGGAGTCGAAGTGATCTTCGGCTACCCGGGCGGCGCCAACCTCCCGATCTACCAGCACCTCCACGAGCATCCCAAGCTCAAGCACATCCTGGTCCGCCACGAGCAGGGCGCAGCGCACATGGCCGACGGCTACGCGAGGGCGTGCGGCAAGCCGGGCGTCGTGTTCGCTACGTCCGGTCCGGGCGCGCTGAACCTGGTGACCGGCCTCTGCACCGCCTATATGGACTCCGTCCCGATGATTGCCATCACCGGCCAGGTCAACAGCACGCAGGTCGGGCGCGACGCCTTTCAGGAGTCGGACGTCATCGGCGCGACTAGCTCGGTGACCAAGCACAGCTACCTGGTCACTCACATCGACCAGCTGCCCAGGGTCATCCACGAGGCGTTCCACATCGCCACGACGGGGCGCCCTGGCCCGGTGCTGATCGACATCTGCAAGGACGTGCAGCAGGCGAACGCCGAGCCCGTGACGCCGGAGCGGCTCGACATCCCCGGCTACCAGCCAAACGGCCACGTTAACCTCGACATGGCGCGCACGGCCGCGCACGCGCTGGCTTCCGCCGAGCGCCCCGTCATCCTGGCCGGCCACGGCGTGCTGCTCAGCCATGCGGAGCAGGAACTGTTCAAGTTCGCCGAGAAGGCGGCTGCGCCGGTCGGCACGACGCTGCTCGGCATCGGCGCGTTCCCGGTCAACCACCCGCTCTCGCTGCACATGACCGGCTTCATGGGCACGGGCTGGAACCTGAAGGCAGTCCAGAACGCCGACGTCTTGATGATGGTCGGCATGCGCGTCGACGACCGCGTCACCGCGAAGCTGGCCGACTTCGCACCGAACGTCAAGACCTTCATCCACGTGGATATCGACGGTTCCGAGATGGGGAAGAACGTGCGGCCCCACATCGAGCTGGTCGCCGACGCGCGGAATGCACTGGAAGCGATGACCCCGCACGTGGGTGAGGTGGACGCTGGACGCGGCAAGTGGCTCGCGCAGATCGACGCGTGGCGCGAGGAGCACCCGCTCAAGTACACACACTCGAACGGTCACCTCCAGCCGCAGGACGTGCTGATCGACATGTACCGGCGCTGCCGCAGCGAGGCGATCGTCGTTGCAGACGTGGGACAGAACCAGATCTGGGCCGCGCTGTGGTGGAACTACGACCGCCCGGGTCTCTTTATCAACTCAGGCGGCGCGGGCACCATGGGCTTCGCGCTTCCCGCGGCGATCGGCGCCAAGGTCGCCCGGCCCGATAAGGCGGTGTGGTGCGTGGCAGGCGAGGGTGGGTTCGTGATGACGGCGCAGGAACTGTCCGTCGCGGTCGAGCAAAACCTAGACATCAAGATCGTCATCCTCAACAACTTCTCGCTCGGCATGGTGCGCCAGTTCCAGGACGACTTCTACGGAGGCGTGCGGTCGCAGGTCGACATGACGGTCATCCCGGACTTCGTCAAGCTGGCCGACGCGTACGGACTGCCGGGCATCCGGGTCGACACACTCGAGCAGGTTGGCCCTGCGATGGACGCCGCAGAAAAGACGAAGGGCCCGTTCCTGATCGACTTCCGCATCGACCCCGAGGCCAACGTCTATCCCATCGTCCCGCTGGGCAAGAGCCTGAACGACTTCTGGGAGGCCCCTGACAAGTGACGCAGTTGCAAGCTGGACCTCCCCACCCCGCGGCTTCGCCGGGGACCTCCCCACATGGTGGGGAGGTGACCAAACAGGCCAGAGTGCGCGTGCTGTCGGTCCTCGTCGAGGACGGCTCCAACACGTTGAGCAAGATCTCCGGCCTGATCCGCCGTCGCGGCTTCCACGTCCGCTCCATCTCGGTGGGTCCGAGCCCTCAGCCCGGGCGGTCCCGGATGACGCTGACTGTCGACGCCGGCCACGCTGAGACCGACCAGGTCCGCAAGCAGCTCGAGCGCCTGGTCGAGGTGATCGAGATCGAGGACGTGACCGGCGAAGACGTGCACAGCCGCGAGCTGGTCGTCGCGAAGGTCAAGGCGTCTCAAGTCGCCGGCCTGGTGGAGCGCGGCGCCAAGGTGTTGAACACCGGTGCCGAGGGCACCACCGTCGAGTTCGCCGGCGAAGGCAAGGACGTCGGCGACTTCATCGATGAGCTGATGCGACATGGCGTCCTGGATGTCGCCCGCTCGGGACCAGTCGTGATGAGGAGAACCGCATGAAGATCAATTACGACGCCGACTGCCCGCCCTCACTGGGCGAGCCGGTCGCAGTGATCGGCTACGGCAGCCAGGGCCGCGCCCACGCTCTGAACCTGCGCGACAGCGGCGAGGACGTGCGCGTGGGCCTGTATCCCGGCAGCAAGTCGATCGCGCGCGTGGAGGAGGACGGCCTGCGCGCGGTACCGGTGCCGGAGGCGGTCTCAGAGGCGACGGTGGTCATGGTGCTGACGCCCGACGCGGGCCAGGGCAAGCTCTTCCGTGAGTCGATCGAGAAGCACCTCCAGCCCGGGACGATGTTGATGTTCGCGCACGGCTTTTCCATCCACTTCGCGCAGATCAAGCCCGACCAGAACATCGACGTGGCGATGATCGCGCCTAAGGGCCCCGGCCACCTTGTGCGCAGCACCTACGCCCAGGGGATGGGCGTGCCCGCGCTCATCGCGGTCTACCAGGACGCCTCGGGCCGCGCCAAGCAAAGAGCGCTGGCGTACGCCAAGGCTCTGGGCGCGGGCCGCGCCGGAATTGTCGAAACCACTTTCAAAGAGGAGACCGAAACGGACCTGTTTGGCGAGCAGGCGGTCCTGTGCGGAGGTGTCAGCTCGCTGGTCAAGACCGGCTTCGAAACCCTGGTTGAAGCTGGATACCAGCCCGAGATCGCGTACTTCGAGGTCCTCCACGAGCTCAAGCTCATCGTCGACCTCATGTATCGCGGCGGCCTGGGGTTCATGCGCTACTCGGTCTCGGACACGGCCGAGTACGGCGACTACGTCTCTGGTCCGCGCGTCATCGACTCACACGTCCGGGAGAACATGCGCAAGGTGCTGCACGAGATCCAGGACGGCAGCTTCGCCGAAAAGTGGCTGGATGAGAACTCGAACGGAAGGGAGGGTTTCCTGACGATGCGCAGCAATGACGCAGATCACCAAATTGAGAAGGTCGGTCGCGAGCTGCGCTCGATGATGACCTGGCTGGAGCCGGTAGAGAAATGAGCGAGAAAGTCCCCGACAGAGTATTCATCTTCGACACGACTCTTCGCGACGGCGAGCAGTCGCCTGGGTTCCACCTGGATGCCAACTCCAAGCTCCGGATCGCCCGCCAGCTCGAAAAGCTTGGCGTGGACGTGATCGAGGCCGGCTTCCCGATCTCTTCTCCGGGCGACTTCGAGTCGTGCAGGCGCATCGCTCGCGAGATTCGCGGCGCGACGGTGACGGCGCTGGCTCGCGCGGTCAAAGAAGACATCGACGCGGTATGGGCCGCGATCAAAGAGGCGGAGACGCCGCAGATCCACATCGTGCTGTCGGTCTCCGACGTGCACATCGAGCGCAAGCTCGGCATGACGCGGGCGCAGGTGCTGAAGCAGGGTGCCGAGATGGTCTCGCACGCGCGGTCTCTGTGCGACCGCGTCGAGTACTCGCCGGAAGACGCCGGGCGCGCGGACCTCGACTACCTGGTCGAGACGGTAGAGACGATGATCGCCGCGGGCGCGACCGTCATCAACATCCCCGACACCACCGGCTACTGCCTCCCGAGCGAGTTCGCCGGGATCGTGCGCCGCGTGATCGCGGACGCTCGCGGCAGCGAGAAAGCGTTGTTCTCGGTCCACTGCCACAATGACCTGGGCCTCGCGGTGGCCAACACGATGGCTGCGATCGAGGCGGGCGCGCGGCGAGTCGAGTGCACAATCAACGGCATCGGCGAGCGCGCCGGCAACACCTCGCTGGAAGAGATCGTGATGCTGCTGAATGTTCGGCAGGCGAAGCTCGGTCTCGAGTGCGGCGTGGACACGAGAGAGATCACGCGGACCTCGAGGCTGGTCGCGGAGCTGACCGGCAACCCGGTGCAGCCGAACAAGGCCGTCGTCGGGGCGAACGCCTTCGCTCATGCGTCAGGCATCCACCAGGACGGCGTGCTGAAAGATCGCCTGAACTACGAGATCATGAAGCCTGAAGACGTCGGGCTGACCGACTCGCGCATCGTCCTCACCGCCCGCTCCGGACGCCACGCGTTCCACCACCGGCTCGGCCGGATTGGTATCACGCTCGCGGGGGACAAGGCGGACGAGGCCTGGCAGCGCTTCCTAAAGGTTGCGGACACCAAGAAAGAGGTCACGGACGAGGACCTGCGCAAGATCGCGAGCGCGTCAGAGCCGAACGGCAGCGAGACCAATGGCCACGAGACTAACGGCCACCCGCCCGTGACCGACCAGCTCCACGACCACAACCACGTCGCAGATACCCTCCGGCACCTCATCTTCGGGTGAAGGTCGCCTATCAGGGAGAACCTGGCGCGTACTCCGATGAGGCCGTCTCGGTGTTGTTCGAAGGCGCCGAAGCTGTCGGCTTCGCCACCTTCCGGCTGACCTTCGAGGCGCTGACCATGGGAGCGGTCGACGTCGCGGTGCTCCCGGTGGAGAACAGCAGCGCAGGTGTCGTGCAAGAGGTCTCGGACCTCTTGTGGGAGCTGCCGGGCCTGCGCGTCGTACGCGAGCACGTGCATCCGGTGCGCCACTGCCTTCTCGGCTGGCCGGGCCCGGTCGAGCGGGCGCTATCGCATCCCCAAGCGCTCGCGCAGTGCGATGCCTACCTCCACTCGCGCCAGATCCGGTCGGTGGCTTACCACGACACCGCCGGCGCTGCGCGGGCGGTCGCGGAGCAGCGTCAACCAGGCACCGCGGCGATCGCCAGCAAGGCGGCCGCGGCGCGCTACGGGTTGTACGTGCTGGCCGAATCAATCCAGGACGACTCCGAGAACCGGACGCGATTCGTCGTCGTCGAACGCGGACAACCGGCCAGGCCCGGAGTGTCCGGCGCCGGGTACAAGTGCTCGCTCGCGTTCGTGGCGGCGCACCGGCCGGGAAGCCTTGCTCAGGCCCTCGACTGCTTTGGCCGCCGCGACATCAACCTGACCCGGCTCGACAGCCGGCCCATGAAGGGCCGCCCGTTTGAATACCGGTTCTACCTCGATTTTGCCGTCAACGGCAACGCGGCCGCGGCTGAGGCCGCGCTCAATGACCTCGAACAGGCCAGCGCCGAGATCAGGCTGTTCGGCGCCTATCCGGCGGCGTAACCGTCGCCCCCTTCCGCCCAGCTCGCTTTGCGAGCGGGGCGACCTCCCCCCAAGGGGGGAGGGCAGGCCGCGGCGGGAAGCACTCTGACCGCGACCTGCGGGGGTACCGTAACTTAACAGCGACGTTAAGTCTAGTTTCGCGTTCTGACATGGCGTTTGAAGCCGCGCCGTATTCTGAAACGATCGTTACAACCCCCTCA
>DATNML010000036.1:0-20671 GCA_035602315.1 Candidatus Dormiibacterota bacterium | reverse complement strand
GTGAGCGGGTTGTGCGCCACGGGCAGCGCCTTGTGCGCCGCGACCATCTTCGTGACCAAATCGCTGTTCAAGAGCGTGTCCGCCTCTGACCGCTTGATGTCGCCCACCGTCACCATTCCGTCGAGGACCGTCCCCCACCGCCACTTCGCAGCCGAGAGCTGGTCGGGCGTGGCGAAGGGGTCGTAATCGGAGGGCGCCTGGGGCAATCCGGCCAGAAAGCTCGCCTGTCCCCAGGTCAGGTCGCTGGCGTGAACCTGGAAGTACGTCTCCGCCGCCGCCTCGGCACCGTACGCGCCGTTGCCGTAATTGATCGTGTTGAGGTAGAGCTCCAGGATCTGCTGCTTGGAGTAGCGGCGCTCCATCTCCTCGGCGAGGAGCAGCTCGCGGAACTTGCGGCTGATCGTCCGGCCCTGCGCGTCGGCGGTGGTGAGGACGTCGTTCTTCACGACCTGCTCGGTGATCGTCGAGCCGCCAAGCGTCGCCGAGTGGTGGGTGAGGTCATAGACGATCGCGATCGCGAGGCGGCGATAGTCGACGCCGGAGTTCGAGTAGAACGTCCGGTCCTCGGTGTCGATGGTCGCGCGCTGCAGCTTGACGCTGATCTTGCTCAGCGGCACCACGGTGCGGTTCTCGTGGTACATCGCTTCGATCAAGTTCCCGTTGCGGTCGAGGATGCGCGTCGTCTGCGTGAGCTTGCTCGACTGGAGGGATTCGATCGAAGGCAGGTCCCCCGCGAAATAGTCGACCACGCCGATCGTGCCCGCGGTCCCGATCAGACCCGTCGACGACAGCACGATCAAGGACAGCAGCGCCGCGCGCATGAGCCAGTGATGCGATTGGCGTTTGTTCGCACGGCGTGGCCGGGTGCGGGCGCGAGTGCGGCGTTTACGCGCCGCGGGCGCGCGGGAGCGGGAAGCCAAGGTCAGGCGGGACCTCCAGGACGTTTACTACGACGCGAGCTGCGACCGTTGGCGGGAGTCTACCGCAGCCCCAGCGCTTCTGCTCCCTGGTCGGCCAGGCCCAGGATTGGGTTGGAGAAGAGGCCGTACCCTCCGATCACGCCGCAGAAAACGACCGCGCCAAGCGTAGACAGGCGCGTCAGGACCGGCAGCGCGGAACCTCGCCGTGCCTCCTCGAGGGGGCTGTGGATGTAGATCAGGCGCAGCGTCCGCACGGCAGCGGCCAGACTGAGCAGCGAGCCCAGCAGTCCCAGGGTGAGCAGGCCGAAGTGGCCGCTCTGCGCGAGCGCCGCACCGACAGCAAACTCCCCGAAGAACCCCGCCAGCGGAGGCGCGCCCGCGAGCGACAGCATCGCCAGCGCCAGGCCTGCCGCCCGGGCCGGGCGCAGCACCCCCATCCCGGCCAGTGCCGCCTCGCCGCCGTCCGCCCGCCCCATGACCGCGGGCCCACACGTCGCCGCGACGACAAAGGCACCGAGCAGGAACAGCGACCCACCCAGCCCCGAGCGATAGTGCGTGACCAGCCCCGCCGCCACCCATCCGATCTGCCCGGCCGCCAGGTAGGCCAAGCGCGCGCGCGGCGAGCGCACTGCGAGAGCCGCCGCCCCACCCCCCACCATCGCGACCGCCGCGACCACCTCCAGGTAGGTCGAGTAGACGGACGGGATCGGGGTCAGCGCGCCCGCCAGCTTGATGGCGACGGTCGCCGCAGCCGCGGCCACCAGGCCCAGCAAGAGCCCGGCTCCCAGCGGAGACGCGCCGAGGCTCGCGGGAAGGCCAGCGAGGTGGAACGGCGCGAGCGTGGCGCGGAGCGCAAGACCGCTGACCAGCAGGAAGACGGGGATCGCCAGCGCGATGGTCGGCACTCTCGAGAAGAGAACGTCCCGCATGGCCGTCAGATCGGATGTGCCGGCCGACGCATACAGAAAGGCCAGGCCGATCAGCAGCAGCGCGCTCGCCACCCCGCCGGTGACCAAAAGGCGCAGCCCCAGGTCCGGCCGGCGCAGCGACACCATCACGACCCCTGCCGCCGCCGCCAACTCGAGCCCCGCCCACAGCGCGACCAGATCCCCCGCCGAGGCCGCCACCATCACCCCAAAAGCAGCGAACAGCGGCATAGCGAGGCCGATCGACATCGAGTCCTCGGCCGTCCAGTCCACGACGGCGAGCGCGATCGCGGCCGTCACCAGGACGGCGGCCTTCGCAAACAGTGCGAAGCGGTCCTGTACCAGGCCTCCTCCGAAATACGTGCTCACCGTGGCGCCGGCCCACAGCTCGACGCCAAGGGCCACAAGGACCGCCAGGGCTGAGATCGCCGGAAGGTAGCGACGCGCCGCCGGCCGGATCCAGGCCAGCCGTGTCGCGACGAGCAGCACGACGGCCGTCGCCACGATGATCGCCTCGGGTGCCAGGACGAAATACTTCACGGGCTCGGACTCGGGCTCGGGTTCGGCAGCGTGTAGGGCGAGGCGATCTCGCTGACGCCCGCCCCCATGACGTTGATGAGTCCCGGGTCGAAGAGCGGCGTGTCCGTCCCCGGCAGCTTGGGGCCGCTCGGAAAGACGCCGACCCACAGCAGTGCGCCCGCCAGCAGGCCGAGGAACCACGTCTCGCCCAGCGAGGCATCCGAGACCCCTGGGGCATCAGGGTTGGGCGCTCCGAACAGCACCCGCCGGAACAGCGAAGCCAGCGCGACCCCGGCGAGCGCCAGCCCGGCCGCCACCGCGAACGCGCCCACCGGCTGATTCTTGAACGACCCGAAAAACGTCATCACCCCACTCAGATAAGTGGCGAGCAGCGGAACGCCCAGCACGGCGAAGCCGCCGATGATCATCAGCCACGTCAAGTTCGGCATCCGCGCGGCCAGGCCGCTGAGCACTGAAAGGCTCCGCGACTGCGCGCGGTCCGCCAGCGTCGCGCAGACACCGACGATGAGCGCCGCCGCGAGGCCGCCGCTGTAAAGGGATAGGACCGCGCCAGTGATGGCGAGAGGCGACAGCGCCGCCAGGCCCAGGACCGTGACGCCGCCCGGGATCATGGAGAGATAGCCGGCCGCCTGGCGCAGGTCGATCGCGCGGAGCGCCGCCAGCGCGGCGTAGACGACCGTCAGCACAGCCAGCGCCGCCACCAACGGCGCCAGCAGGTGGGCGGCGCTCGGTTCCGCCGCGACGACCGTGCGCAATAGAAGGTAGGCGCCAAGCCGGGATGCGGTCCCAGCCACGACCACCGTCACTCCGATCGGCGCGTCCGCGTAGACGTCGCGCGCCCAGCCGTGCAGCGGGAAGAGAGGAAGGCGGGTGGCCGCGGCGACGATCATCGCCAACGCCACCACCAGCTGGATGCGCGGGCTGACAGCAGCTTTCAGCAGGACGTCGCTGTCAAAGCTCGTGGCGCCCGTCGCCGAGTAAAGGACCAGGGTCCCGATCACCAGGGCGGCGGTGCCGAGCCCCCAGTAGCCGACGAGCCTCCACGCGGCCGCGTTGCGCCGCGGTCCTCCCCACCCGAGGATGAGGATCGCGATCGGGATCACCGCCGCCGCCCAGAACAGGACGAGCACGAACATATCGCGCGCCACGATCGCCCCGTTTACAGCCGCCTGGGTGAGCAGCAGGAGGCAGAAGTAGGAGCGCACACGCTCGCGAACTCCCAGGGAAGCCAGGACCGACACGATGCCGATCAGTCCCGAGAGGATGAGCATGATCATCCCCGGCCCATCGACTCCGAGGTGGTAGGAGACGCCGATGGCCGCCAGCCACGGCACCTTCTCCTCGTACTGCGCCGTCGGCAGGAACGACGAGAACTGGTTGTAGGCGATGAAGAGCACGAACAGGATTCCCAGGTTGGTGAAGAACGCGATCTGCTTCATCAGCACGTCGTAGCGACCGCGCGGGTTCGGCATGGTGGCGATCGCGATCGCCGCCACGACGGGCACCCAGATCGACAGGCTCAGCAGCAGAGGCGACGAGAAGATGCCGGCTCCGGGGACAGTGGGCACCGGTGTCGGCGAGGCGGCAAAGATCGACAGCGCGATCACTTGAACACTCCCGGTGAAACCAAACCCACGACCACCGCGAGGACGACCGCGATCCCGATCGCGACCGGCAGGACCGGCAGCCGCGCGCCGGCAGCCGCAAACCGGCCCGTCGCGTCGAGCGCGCCGCCGATTCCGCCTTCACCAGCCGGGATCCACCGGCTCTCCAGCCGCGCGGCGATCGCCGCCACCGGAGCCACCAGGAAGCGATCGACGTTCCGAGACGCGGCATAGGACAGCCTGCTGAGCCATGCGCCGGACACCGCCGACGCCCTGAGCGCGCCGTCTTTGTCGCGCGTGTACGCGATCGCGGCAGCCCCAAACCCGACCAGCGCGACGGCGATCCACAACACGTACGCGCCGGCCGGCGGAACCGGGTGCTTGTGGCCGTCGAGGAAGTCGAGCCAACCGCCAATCAACGAGGCCAGCAGCAGGGCCGCGCCGCCAAGGGCGAGCCAGTAAGGCCACGCGAGCGAGGCGGACGCCGCCTCTCGAACGCGATCGGGCTCGAACGCACGCCGGCGGCGCAGCGGGCCTGTGGCCATGGCCAGGAAGACGCGAAGGGCGCCGATGGAGCCGAGCAGCACCGTCTCGCCAAGGAAGATCCCGAGGCCGGAGCGAGTGTTGACCGCGAATGCCATCGCGCCTACCGCGCTGAGGGAAAGCACCAGCCCGGCGAGCAGCAGGCCAACCGCGCTCACGCGCATGCGCTTCCAGGCGTCTCCCATCTCGGCGAGGTCGTCCGTCCGCATCGCCCCGGCGATCGCCGACGCGGCCAGCAGACCTGCGGCGCGCGCGGGTGCGGCGGCAAGCACGCACGCGATTCCAGCGATGGCAAACGTGGCACCGGGTACCTCAAATCCGCGAACCACGATCGCGGCACCGACGGCAGACACCCCGCACGCGAGCAGGGTGATGACGCGCCTGGGTTCGTTGCCGAACAACGCCAGCAGCGGAGCCGCGACGGCCGCGGCCGAGCACGCGTACAGGCACGCCTGCAGCGTCTGCGTGTTCGAGGCCACGAAGATCGGCATCAGCCGGTACAGAACTACGATCCCGATCACCGACCAGGCCGCTTGCGCGATGGCCGATGCGGCGGGCGGCGCGACCGATGCGGTCCTCGTCACCCACGAGTGCAGCGGCCACAACGCGAGGCGGCCGCCGACGCCGATGAACAGCAGGATCGACGCAACCACCAGCGACCGCACCGTCCACCCGGGGTTCGTGTGAAGGATCGGCACCAGGGTGTTCATGTTCTGCAAGCCGTAACGCGAATAGAGCCACGCGACGCCGCACAGTAAGGACAGGTCGGTGGCGAAGGGGAGCGCGAGCGCGACCCGGGCCCGAACCGCGACCTCGTCCAGGCCCCAGCGGTGTGCGAGGAGCAGATATGTGACTGCTCCCGCCAGAAACCAAAAGGCGAGCAGCTCGGCGAGGTCAACGCTCACCAGCAAACCAGCACATGCGAAGAGCAGCAGGCTGACCAGCGCGTGGAATCGCGCCGGGCCTGGCTCGGACCGTCCCATCGCCTGGTGCCATCCGAGCGCGCCGATGACGCAGAGCTCGACGACGACAAGCGCCGCGACGGTGATGTGGTCCACGCGAAGCACGATCTCGACGACAAAGCTCTGGAAGTTGGCCGGGCCCGAGAATCCAACCGGCAGGTTGAGGTAGGAATAGGTCGCCTGGAACGGAGCCGTTCTCTTGGCCAGCCCCCAACCGACCAGCAGCGTGGCGAGCAGCATTACAACCGCCCCGAACATCGCCAGGTTCGCTGACGACCGGCGTGTGCGAACGCTGGAGAGCGCCATCACGAACGCGGCCAGCGGTGCGATGACGATCAGCGGCACGGCCCACGCAAGCGTGGTCGACGGGTCGAATGTGAACCCACCGGGTGGGCGCGAACCAGATGCCGAGCCGGAAGCCGCGGTGGCAAGGTTCGCGATCGAGACGAGCAGGCTCAGCGAGAGGTCCCCCGACCCGCGATCCCAACTCCGAGCGCCACCAGCGCAAGCGCGGCCACCGCGAGCAATGCGCTGACGCCCTGGCCGAGGGCCGGCGGTCCGCCCGGCGCGGCGAACCGAGATACGCCCGCGAAGGCGACTCCCGCCCCGCCAAACATTAAGGGCAGACCCGCGAGGGCCGCCGTCAGGTCGCGTTTCCAGACTGCGATGAAGGCGCCCACCGCGACGAGCGCTACGGCCACAAAGAGAACCGCGACGAGACCCGCGCTCATCGGCCCCGGTCCCGAACGCGCCAAACCGCCGTCGCCCCGACGAGAGCGACGAGGACCAGCACGCCGACGGCCTCGGCTGCCAGCGCGTCGTGCGCGAACAGAAGCCTGCCGACCGAGTCGCTGTTGACTGCGCCCAGATAGAAGAACGTGGGGTGCGCAAACCTGCCTCGCCACGCCGCGTAGGCCAGGAGCACGAACAGGCCGCCGGCCGCGACCGCGCCGACCTGCCGATAGAAGTTGTGCGCCCTGCGCGCGCCCGGCTCGTCCGCCACCACCGTCTCCATGACGCGGTACTGCGACGTCGCCATGAGCAGGGCGCAGCCGGCGTAGCAGACGAGCGCGACCAGCGCGGTGAATCCCGCGTTCAGAGAAAGGTATAGGCCGGCGATGCCGACTCCAACGGCCCCAAGGGCGACACCGCGGGAGCCGCGTCCCGGTAGGAATGCCACTGCAAGCCCGCCACCAACCGAGATTGCGGCGGACACGTAGAAGCCAATCGCGTGGAGGGAGTCCATCGGCACTCCGTGGTTGCTGAGAGTGGTCTTACCGGCTAATCGACGATGCCGCCGGCTCCAAGTCGCCAAGCATACAGGAGCCCAGAACCGGCGATTCCGACCAGCGCGACCGCCGCTGCGATGCCTCCGGGGGTCGGATTAGTCGTGGTTGCTGCGAATCCGTAGGCGGCCAGCAGCAGCAGCACCGCCAAGCCCAAGAAGGCGGCTGCGATCCGGATTGGATCCCAGCGCCTGAGCGCCCGCGACAATGTAGCCATGCCGGCAGTATCGCAGGCGCTCGTCGAGTTCGCCAACCACCACCGCATGCCGCCTGCGCCGGGCGTCGAGGTCATCGTGACTCCGCGGTATCAGGTCACGCTGCAGCCGGACTTTCCGATCCCCGGGCCCAACAACGTCTCATGGATCCGGTGCCGGCCGGACGAATCAGACGATGTCATTCGCGAAGCGCGCGCGACCATTTCGCCACGCCACCTGCCGGTGATGTGGACGCTCGACCCGGAAACGGAGCCGCCCGACTTCGCCGACCACCTCACCGCCCATGGAATTCACCCGGACCCGAACGGCTCGGAGTTCGAGGTGATGGTGCTGCCGATCGATGCGACCATCGAAGCTCCAGAGGTCAGCGGTCTCGAGATCCGCGATGCGCTCGCCGACCCCTCCACGTTCAGGAGCGCGAACGCAGCCGCCGCAGAGGCCTTCGGACAAGTTCCCTCTCCCCTTCAGGAGCCGGGCGCGCGCAGGGCGCCCCTTCAAACAAGAGGGTCAGGGAGAGGGGCGTGGGAGAACGACGACCCCGGGTACATCGCGATGCTGGAACGGCGCCGCCTCAACTCCCTTGCCGCCGGCAACCGGCACTGGCTCCTGGCGGTGGTGGACGGCGAGCCGGCCGGCGCGGGTGGGCTTGCCCTTTTTCCACCCGGGGGCGCGACGGTCAACGGCGGTGCTGTGC
The DNA here is from genome assembly GCA_035602315.1 of Candidatus Dormiibacterota bacterium. Lineage (GTDB taxonomy): Bacteria > Chloroflexota > Dormibacteria > Dormibacterales > Dormibacteraceae > Palsa-870. The sequence goes on along the minus strand of DATNML010000036.1, from coordinate 12,981 downwards.
GGCCGAAGTTCCGAGGTCGCGGGGTCTATCGAGCGCTGGTTGCGGCGCGGCTCGAGATCGCGCGCCGTGCGGGCGTGGCCGGCCTCGCGGTGTGGGGTGGCGACATGTCCCGGCCGATCCTGGCCGGGCTGGGCTTCGAGACGGTCGGCTGGCGCCGGTTCTACCTCGACACCACCACCGCCTAAGCTGGATCCGTGCAGGCAGCGCGGCTCCTCGCCGGACAGCTCAACGCGGTCAACTTTCTGCTCCACGACGTGGCCGGAAGGCTGGAGCCCGAGGATTGGCTGCGCCGCGCCGCACCAACCACCAACGTCCCCGCCTTCACCCTCTGGCACGTCGCGCGCATCCTCGATTCGACCGTCCAGATGGGCATCCGCGGCGAGCCCGAGCTGATCGAGTCGGAACCCTGGGCCTCGAAGGAGTGGTCCCGCCTGAGCACCGGCGTCGGCTACTCGCTGAGCGAAGCCGACGAGCTGGCAGCCACCGTCGTCCCGGCCGAGGTCATCGAGTACGCCGACGCTTGCCGCTCGACAACGAACCAGTGGCTCAAGACCGTCACAGAAGACGACCTGGACGCCGAGAGTCTCGTGATCCAACACGTGGCCGGCCACGCCAAATACAACTATCCGGAGAGCCTGGAGGCGATCCAGTGGCTCGCCGGGAGGCCAGTCTGGGTCGTGCTGAGCCTCGCATGCTTCGCGCACTGCTGGGCGCACCTGGAGGAAATCGCGCTGCTGACCGTGGCGGCCAGAGCCCGAGCCTAACCGCCAGCGTTGCCGGGGCGGCTGGGTTCCACCCAGCCGCGACTTTGTCTCTGGGTCTCCAGGCGTTGCTGGGCTTCAGCTTCCTAAATCAAGATCATCGATATACCGGAATGGGAGCAGCGTCTGCGGCGAAGCCGCACTCGCGATGAGGGAAAACCATCCGGGTTTTCCCTCATAGCCTCCCTAGGTACCTGAATTCGGGTACCTGCCACGGCCGGATTCAGGTGATTCTCACCTTATGGGCAGTACTGACCATTGCCTAAGGTCGATACATGAGCGAGAACTACAGGTTCTACATGACGAAGATGGCGAAACTGCGAACCTTGCGCGCGAGCAACGGGCCGCTGCTGAACCAGCTCCGCGACCTGCTGGCGTTCGTAGCGCAGTGCGAGGCGCGCTGGATCTAGCGACCGTGGAGCGCCGGGTATAGCTCACGGAACCGCTGGTACCCGCCGGAATACACGTCTTCCCAGGCGGGTTCAGGCTCCACCACCTCGCGCACTCGTACGCACGCTTCGACCGCCTCATGTACGTCGGCGAAAACGCCCCCCGCCACGCCGCCCAGCAGCGCGGCGCCGTACGCAGAACCCTCCTCAACCGCCGTGAGCTCCAGCGGCAGGCCAAGGGTCGAGGCCACGATGCGCAGCCACAGCCGGCTCCGGGCGCCGCCGCCGGACGCGCGACCACGCTCGGCCTTGACCCCCAGCTCCGTCAGCAGGTTGAGCGAATCGCGCAGGGCGTAAGCCACGCCCTCCATCACCGCGCGCACCATCGCGCCCCGGTCATGCCGCAGCGAGAGACCGACGAACGCTGCCCGCGCATCCGGGTCCGCATGCGGCGTGCGCTCACCCGCGAGGTACGGAAGGAAGAAGAGTCCCTCGGCGCCGGGCGCCCACGAAGCCGCCTGACCATCCAGGTCGGCAAACGGCACCCCGGCGGCCACGACATCGCGGAACCACTGCAGCGAGCCTGCTGCCGAGAGCATCACACCCATCGCGTGCCACGCGCCGGGTACGGCGTGGCAGAACACGTGCACTCGCGCCAGCGGGTCGGCGGCAAAGGTAGGTAAAGCCGCGAATACGACGCCCGACGTGCCGAGCACGACGGACAGCGGCCCGGGCCGGTCGACGCCCACGCCAAGAGCGCCAGCCGCCTGGTCCCCCGCGCCCGCCGCGACCGGAACGCCCTGCGCAGTCTTGCCGCTGACCTCCGGTGACTCGAGGGCGCGAGGCAACCACGACATTGGCACTTCCAGCGCATCAGTTACTTCTTCGCTCCACCGCCTGTGCCCGACGTCGAACAGGAGCGTGCCCGATGCGTCGCTCACGTCGATGGCGCGCTCGCCGGTCAGCCGCAGGCGGACATAGTCCTTGGGCAGAAGGACGTGCGCGATGCGTGAGTAAACGTCCGGCTCATGGCGCTGCAGCCACAGCAGCTTCGGCGCTGTGAACCCGGTGAGGGCACGGTTGCCCGTCAGCTGGATCAAGCGCTCCAGGCCGATCCGCGCCTCGATCTCCGCACATTCCGCGCTGGTGCGCTGGTCGTTCCAGAGGATCGCCGGTCGCAACACCCTGTCGCGCTCGTCCAGGCAGACAAGGCCATGCATCTGGCCCGAAAGCCCGATACCGCGTACGTCCCGTACGCCCGACGCGGCAATCATCTCGAGCGTCGCCTCCGTGGCGCGCCACCAATCCTCCGGGTCCTGCTCCGACCAGCCGGGCAGCGGAGTCGACAGCGTGTAGCCTTGCTCCGCTTGCGCGATCACGTCGCCCTCCGGCGAGATCGCGATCGTCTTGACGCCGGTGGTCCCGACGTCGATGCCGATGTTGGTCACGGGTCTTAGTGTCTCGAACTACCTTCTATGTACGCACGAACGAAAGCCCGGACGAAGATCCAGCTCGCTTTGGTCGCCCGGCCGAACGGTATCGCCATCCGTCCCGCCGACGGTGATGCCACGCTCGCGCTCGGCAGCTTTCGACGACCCACTATCGAACCTGCTAGGGGGAACGCCGCGAACAGAAGAACACACGCGCTTATGAACAAAGCGCCTATATCCGGCGGCTGCGAAACGAGAGATCCCGCAGCCAGCACCACGGCGCTTGCGATCCAGGGCCAACCGAAGACCGCTCCCAGCCACCAATCGCGGCGATCGATGCGAAGGAGAAACCAACCAGCACAAAAAGCGAATAGCCCAGCCCCGAGCGTGAGAGCAATCTGAACGATGGAGGCGATTACATCCGGAGGGCTGGTAGCCCAGCCTGGTCACTGCAGGCCCCAGACGAGAGCCAACACCCACAGGCTGGGCAAATTGAGGCCCAGACCTGCCGCGGCATAAATCCCAGCCCGACCGACCACTGGCAGAGTCGACCCGAACCGGACCCATTGGTTCCCGGTCCAGGCCCAAAGCCCATCCGCAGATACCCACTGCCGCCCATCCCATCGGGCGCCTGGCTCGTTCATCGCTGCCAGTTTCCTCTAGCTGGGGGTCGAGTCTCCACCAGCGGACCTTTGTGCTCTGAGTCGCTAGGCCAGTGATTCCACCCACTGCCGGTGCAGCAGCCCGTAGCGGCCGCTCCGCTGGCGCAGGTCGGACGGCGCGCCGTCCTCCACCACCCGGCCTGCGTCGATGACCAGCACCCGGTCCGCGATCTCGACCGTGGATAGGCGGTGGGCGATGATGATCGCCGTCCGGCCCCGCAGCAGCGTCCGCAGCGCGCGCTGGACGAGGCGCTCTGAGGGCAGGTCCAGCGACGACGTCGCCTCGTCCAGGATCAGCACCTTCGGGTCGGCCAGGAAAGCGCGAGCGAAAGCGACCAGCTGCCGCTGGCCCGAGGACAGCCGGACACCACGGCGCCGCACGTCCGTCTCGTAGCCGCCCGGCATCGCGCTGATGAACTCGTCCGCGCCGAGGGCGCGGGCGGCGGCGATCATCTCCTCACGCGTCGCGTCCGGCCGCCCGAACATCAGGTTCTCGCCCACCGTGCCGGAGAAGAGAAAGGTCTCCTGGGTGACCATCACGATCGCCCGGCGCAAGTCGCCCACCGAGATCGAGCGGAGGTCGACGCCATCCAGCGTGAGCCGGCCCTCGGTGGGATCGTAGAACCGCGCCATCAGGCGCGCCATCGTGGTCTTCCCGGCGCCGGTCTCGCCAACGACGGCAACGATCTGCCCCGCCGGGATCTGCAGGTCGACGTCGTGCAGCACCGGCTTGTCGCGATACGCGAACGTCACGTGCTCGAAAGCGATCGCGCCTTTCACTTCGCCCATGCGCACCGGCTTCGACGGCTCGGGCACGGTCGGCGTCTCCTCGATGACTCCGGCCAGCTTTTCCAGCGCGGCCCCCGCGGCCTGGAACACGTTGTAGAACTGCGACAGGTCCTGCATCGGCTCGAAGAACTGCCGGAGATAAAGGACGAAGGCGGTCAGCACGCCCAGCGTCAGCTGGCCCTCCACCACGAGGTAGCCGCCGAACAGCAGCACCGAGGCGGTCGTGAGCCGGCCGAGCAGGTTGATGGCGGGACCGAACGTCGACGCCAGGCGGTTGGACCAGATGTTGGCGTCTCGGTAGCGCGCGTTGACGTCTTCGAAGATCTCCTGGTTGCGGGGTTCGCGCCGGAATGCGTGCACCGCCCTGATGCCGCCCAGCGACTCGACGTAGTGCACGATCACGAGCACGATCGCGCGCCTCACGGCACGATAAGAGCGCGCCGAGTTGCTGCGAAACCAGTACGTCAAACCCAGCACCAACGGCATCGCGACCAGGGTCACCAGGCCCAGTCGCGCGTCGAGGTGCAGGAGGATCACCGTGATCGCGACCACCGAGATCAGCGATGTGATGACCGACGTCAGGCCGGTCGCAAGCAGCTCGTTGAGCGCGTCGATGTCAGACGTCAGGCGCGAGATGATGCGCCCGGACGTGTAGCGCTCGTAGAACGAAAGTGAGAGCTCCTGCACGTGCGCGAACAGGGTCTTGCGGAGGTCGAACAGGATGTCCGCGCCGATCCGACCCGAGAGGCGCAGGAAGGCATAGTTGGCGGCGGCGTTGACGATCAGCGCGAGCAGCAGCAAGGCAACGACCAGGACCAGAGTCCGCAGGTTGCCGCTGCGACCGGGGCGGATGCCGGCGTCGATGCCAAGGCCTACGAGGTAAGGCAGCGCGAGGTAGGCGGCCGAGCGGACGAGGATCAGCAGTCCCGAAAGCGCCAGCTCCTTTTTGTACGGCCGGGCGAGGCCCGCGAGCAAGCGCCGGCTGCGGCGTCGCAGTAGGCCTGCGACGCTTGCCGAGAACTCGTCGACCTCTTCGGAGGCGACGCCGCGCCAGCGGTCGGCTGGTGATACAGCGCTCACGCTGTCACCCCCTCCGCTTCTCGCTCGTACTCCTGCGAGAGCAGCGCGCGATACAGCTCGTTCGACCTCATCAGCTCGGTGTGGGTGCCGGTCGCGACGATGGCGCCTCCATCGAGGAGCGCGACCCGATCCGCCAGTGCCAGAGTCGACGGCCGGTGGACGACGAGCAGGCCGGTGACGTTCTGCAGCACCCGGGCAAGCGACTCTTCGATGACGGCTTCGGTGTGCACGTCCACGGACGAAAGCGGGTCGTCGAGCACCAGGACCGGCGGCGCGCCCAGCACGGCCCTGGCCAGCGCGAGTCGCTGGCGCTGCCCGCCCGAGAGGGTGTAGCCCTGCTCGCCGACGCGAGTCTCGAGGCCCCAAGGCAGGTCCCATACGAAGCCCGCCCGCGCGATGTCGATCGCGCGCTTGAGCTCGTCGTCCGACGTGATCGGCCTGCCCATCACCAGGTTTTCGTGCACCGAGGCCGAGAACAGGATCGGGTCCTCGAACGCCACGCCGATGTGAGAGCGCAGGGATCGCAGCTGCAGCTCGCGCACGTCCACGCCGTCAAGGAGGACTGAGCCTTCATCGACGTCGTAAAGTCGCGGCAGCAGGTAGGCCAGCGTGGTCTTGCCGCTCCCCGTGCGGCCGACTATGCCCAGCGTCTCGCCCGGCTCGATGACCAGGTTGAGGTCGCGGAGGATCCACTCGTTCGACTTCGGGTACTTGAATCCGACGCCTCGCAGCTCGATGCGGCCGCGGCAGCGCTCCAGCGCGCGAGCGCCGGGGTGGTCTGCGATCTCCGGGCGCGAGTCGAGCACCTCGTTCAGCCGCTCCGAGGCGGTCTGGCATTCCTCGCTCATCGACAGCACCCAGCCGATGGCGTCCATCGGCCACGTGAGCATAAAGACGTAGTTCATGAACGCGACCAGACCGCCGATGGTCAGTGAGCCCTGGACCACGTTGTAGCCGCCCAGCAGAAGCACAGCAGCGAGTGAGAGGTTCGGCAGGAAGTTGAGCTGAGTCCACAGCACCGCCCGCGCCTTGATGCCTTCGAGGCTGGTGGCGCGCAGATTGCTGGCCTGGTCCTCGAAGCGCTTCTGCATCAAGGGCATGCGCCCGAACGCCTTGATGATCCGGACGCCAGTGGCCGTCTCCTCGATGACCGTCGTGAGGTCGCCCTGCTGATCCTGCAGCCGCCGCGCGATGAGCTTGTACTTGTCGTGGAACTTGTTGCTCAGGTACGCGATCGGCAGCATGCAGATGACCACGACCACCGCGAGCTTCCAGTCCAGCTGGAACATCAGGACGAAAACGACACCGAAGGTGACGATCGTCTGCAGGAACCAGATCAGGCCGAAGCTCACGAAGCGCCGCACCGTCGCGATGTCAGAGATCGCACGTGACAGCAGCTGCCCCGACTGCCAGTTGTCGTGGAACGCGACCTGCAGTCCTTGCAGGTGGGCGTAGAAGTCATTGCGCAGGTCGGTCTCCATGCGTAAAGAGACGACGCCTGAGTAATTGCGGCGCAAATAGATGAAGGCGAACTCGAGGAGTCCGATCAGCACCAGGAGGCCGGCCAGCTGCCACAGGCGGTCGAGCTGGTGGTGAGTGATCGGCCCGTCGATGATCAGCTGTATGACCTTTGGAATGGACGCGGCCGTGGCAAGGCTGCCGAGCTGCGCCATTCCGAAGACGGCGACGAGCCCGACGTACGGTCTCAGGTACGGGAGATAGCGCCTCAGCGCCAGCAGACCCAATGCCCTTTGAAATTTACAGGGTTGCTACTGCTGTTCTGCCGCCAGGTCCCTCATCGACACCATCCCGATCACCTCTCCCTTCTCCACGACCGGCAGGTGACGGAAGCCGTGGTCGAGCATGGTCTTCATCGCATCGTCGACATCAAGGTCGGGGCTCACCGTCTTCGGGTCGCGCGTCATCCAGGACGAGATCTCGTGCGTGGGCGCGTCGTACGCCTGCGAGATCGCGCGCACGGTGTCGCGCTCGGTGAAGATCCCAATTAGCTTGCCGCCTTCCATGATCAGGGCGGAGCCGATCCGGTTCTGCGCCATCAGCGAGAGCGCCTCACCGACGGTGGTCGACGGGTCGACCGAGTAAAGGGTGGTCTTCATGACCTCGCGCACTGTCGCCATCCCCGGATTCTATGCCCGCGCCGGAAAGCTGGCGAGCACGGCTGTGGCGGCGATGACGAGCACTGCCAGGCCGGCCTCGACGCGGGCCACCGGCAGGCCACGCCGCCAGGCCAGCGCCGAGAGCACGGCCATGATCGCGACACCGGTCGACTTCAGCGCGAGCACCACTCCATAAGTTGTCGTCCAAAGGCCGCTGAGGTCGTGGACCTGGTCGCTGGCCCGCAGTACCCCCGTCATGGCGGTCACCGCGAACGCGATCAGGGCGACCCCACCAAAGCGTTCGAGCAGCGCTCGTGCTTCCGGTGCGCGCCACCCGCCGGGCGGGTGCAGCGTGGCCAGCGCGGCGATGCCACCTCCCCACGCGCCCGCTGACAGGACGTGGATCGCATCCGCAAACTCAGCCCCGCCGCCCGCCTTCGCCGCATGGCCGGCGAACGGCAGCAACACCACGGCCAGCAGCGCGATCGGGGCGACGAATCGCACACCACGCAGGCAGAAGGCGAACGCCAGTCCCTCGGCCGCGACGCGGGCCAGGCGCTCCCACCCGGGCGGCGTCCCCGCGTGCAGGGCTTCGACCGAAATTACCGCCAGCCCGCCTACGAATGCCATCCCCAACGCCACGTGCATCGGCGGATGCGCCCACGCGATCGGCGGGCGATTGTGCGCCAGGCGCCTGACGACGATGGACCCGATCCCGGCCAGCAGCCCGAGGTACTCGATCCAGTGGAACACCGCGAGCGCGACATCCGGGCTGCCGCTCACGACGCCGAGGCGATCACTCCCCCGCCGATGACGCGGCTGCCCGAGTAGAGCACCGCGGCCTGGCCCGGCGCGGCGCCGAAGAATGGCTCGTCCAGGGACAGCCTTCCCTGGCTGTATACGCCAGGAATCGGCTGAGCGTGGTACCGCAGCCTCGCGTCACACCTCACCGGCTCGGGCACGGACCCGTCGACGAAAGTCACGTCGCGCAGCTCGACCTCGCGCACGGCCAGCTCATCTTTGCGGCCGACGACGAGCCGGTTGGCCGGCGCGTCAACTTTCAGTACAAACCACGGGCCAGACTCGGCGAGGTCTCCGAACCCGCTTCGCTGCCCGACCGTGTAGAGCGCTGTGCCGCGATGCGCGCCGAGCTCGCGCCCGCTCGAGTCGACGACCGCGCCCGCGCGGACCGGAAGGCGATCCGCCAGGTAGCGGGACGTTTCGCCGCGGGGGATGAAGCAGATCTCTTGGCTCTCTGCCTTGTTCGCGACCGGCAGCGCGAATTCGCGGGCGTGCTCCCGCACCTCACGCTTCGTCATCTCTCCCAACGGAAACAGGATGCGGCCGAGGCGCTCGCGGTCCAGGTGGTAGAGCATGTAGGACTGATCCTTGGCGTCGTCCACCGCGGTGTGCAGCTCGGTCCCGTTGACGATGCGCGCGTAGTGACCGGTCGCGAGGCGGTCGAATCCCAGTTCGAGCACCCGGCCAAGCATGAGGTCGAAGCGCACGAACGCATTGCACCTCACGCACGGATTCGGAGTGCGTCCCTCGAGGTAGTCGCGGTGAAACGGTTCGATTACGCGCTTGCCGAATTCCTTCTCCAGGTTCCAGCAGTAATAGGGAATGTCGAGCAGCGACGCGACGCGGCGCGCGTCCTCCACGGCGTTGAGGGAGCAGCATCCGCCGTGCTTCGCCGATTCCTCCATGTCACCGCGCGGCCACTGCTGCAATGTGACGCCGACCACGTCGTGCCCCTGCGCCTGCAGCAGCGCAGCTGCAACCGACGAGTCCACGCCGCCCGACATCGCGACAGCGACTCTCACGCGCGTGCCTCAACGATCTGACGCGCCACGATCTCCGCGTCCTCCCCCACGCCGGCGAGGATCGGCGACTTGAACTTCCTCATCCAGTGCACACCCACAAAGTAGAGCCCCGGCACCGAAGTCTGCCCGTCGACCTGAACCGGAAAGCCCATTTCGTCGAAGACCGGGAGCTTCACGAACCCGTATTCAGGACGGTATCCGGTGGTCCAGATCAACGTGCCGATCCCATCACGCACGACGCCGAGCTCGACTCGGGTTTTGATCCGCAGCGGTGGTGGGATGTCGTAGTCGGGCCGTGCCGTGCCCGTCTTGCTGCAGAACGCATCGGTGAAGCCCCTGAAATCAGCCCATCTCGCGTCACCGAAGTCGGCGCTGGCCGCAAGATCGTCCGCGAAGTGGAGCTTGCCCTCTGCTGCGCCGACGAACCTGCCGAGGAGCTCCACCCCGTCACGATGCAGCGTCCGCAGATGCAGGTCTCTGCCGCCGTCGTGACCGGACCATGACGGATTGCACATGAGTCGCGCCGCCGGGGATGGCAGCTTGTCGGGGGTGCGATCCAGGAAACCCGATTCGAGCGCCCACCACATCGTGTCGCGGCCCTCCATCCGGCGCGGCAGCCAGCCGCACCGACCGCACGCGAGGAACACCTGTCGACCGGATTGCTGAAGCTCCTCGGCGAGCTGGCAGCCGGTCTGGCCGCTTCCGACGATCAGGACGGCGCCCGGCGTAAGAGCGTCCGGATTGCGGTATTCCTCGGCGAGGATCTGATGCACACCGTCAGGAAGCTGTTCGGCGCCGAAAGGCCGGTGGGCGCGCTGGTAAGCGCCGGATGCCACGACGACCGTCCGCGCTTTTAGCTTTCCCGACGCCAGCGACAGGACGAACTCGCCGCCGTCGGCTTCGACCGAGGTGACCGGGCTGTTCTCCTCGACCGGCGCGTCGAAGGAATTCGCCCACGACTGGAAGTAGTCGACGAGCTCGGCCAGCGGCATGAACCCGTCGGGATCGGGACCGGCGTAGGTCGCGCCGGGGAGCATGACGCTCCAGTTGGGCGTGACCAGGCAGAAGGAGTCCCAGCGACGCGAGCGCCAGGTCTCCGCGACCCGGCCGGCTTCGAGCAGGACGTGGTCGACGCCTGCCTGATTGAGGTGCCAGCTGACCGCGAGCCCGGCCTGCCCCCCGCCGATGATCGCGACGTCCACTCTGCCTTTCATCCCGGCGGCAAGTTTAATTGGGCGCTAAGCTCCGACCCGGTGAAGCTCAGCGACGTGCAGGCGGGGCGGATCGGCGAGTACCTGCTCGCCGTTTACGCGATGCTGACGTCGAGCGGAGAGCTGGTGCCGTTTCACGTTGAAGCAGACGACGACCATCGCGACCTCGTGGTCGCCGCCAAAGGCAAGAGCGCTTTTGCCTCGCTGCAGGCCAAGGCCTGCTTCTCGCTTGGAGCATCCGGCTTCGTCCAGTCGAATGCCACCTACTTCGCGAGCTCGATCCCGAAAGACCCGTCGTGGATCTACGTGATCGTGCTTGTCCTCGACCTGGCGCCGATCGTCTGGTGGCTCGTGCCGGCGCCGGACTTCAACCGGCTGACTTCACGCGCCCCGGCGCGCGGCGGGCGTAAGGTCGAGCTCCACTTCCGCGCCCATCCGGAGGGGAAGGATGCCTTCTCACTGTTTCGGACGGAGACCAAGGATGTTGGGCCCCGCCTGCTCCAGATCATCGGCGCCCTGCCTCCGGCGACCAAGCCTCTTCCAGGAGCTCGCCTCCTGATCACCACTCGCTGAGCTACTCGACCAGGTCTCCCTCGGCTGGCTCGACCTTGACCCCGCGCGACTCGAGGTAGGCAACGCCGCGGTCCAGCTCTTCCTCCTCGCCCGTGATCTCCATCAGCACCCAACCCTGGTCCCGCGACACATCGGCGCGCCGGATGTTGGTCACCAGGTTGAACTGCTTACCGAGCTGGTAGATCACCGGCTCCTTGACCATGGCCGGGCCAAAGATCAGCTTCAGCCGCCTCCGCCCCATACGCGGAGTCTAAGCCCGGTGGAGACCCCCGGCCACCGCGGGAACGATCGAGATCTCGTCCTTCTCGTGAACTTTCGCACCCAGGCCCGCACCGAGCCGCACGTCCTCATCATTCAAGTAGACGTTGACGAATTGGCGCAGCTCGCCACTCTCGTCGAGCAAACGGTCCCTGAAGCCGGGGTAGCGAGCGTCCAGAGCAGCGATTGCCGCCCCGAGGTCTGTCGCCTCCACGTCAACTGTGGTCTGACCTTCTGAAAGGCGCCGCAGCGGGCCGGGGATGCGGAATTGAGCCATTTCTAGATTTTCACCATCTCGCGAAACGACTTTAGCGTGGGTTCTATTTCCACGCGCTTCGCGTGGCCGTTCGCCGAGGCGAGCACGTCCGCCGTCTTCAGGCCGTGGCCGGTCACGTAAGCGACCACCACCTCGTCGCCATTCCATCGTCCGGCCTTGGCGAGCTTTTTCAGCACGCCGATCGTGACCCCGCCGGCAGTCTCGGTGAAGATGCCCTCGGTCCGGGCCAGCAGCCTCATCGCGGCGACGATCTCCTCCTCGGTGACGGCCTCGACCACACCGCCGGTCTCGCGGGCGATCCGGTTCACGTACATCCCATCCGACGGGTTGCCGATCGCGATCGAGCGCGCGATCGTGTCCGGCTTGACCGGCATCACGCGCTCTGGTGTGTCCGAGTGGAACGCGTTGTACACCGGAGCGCAACCCAGTGCCTGGGCGCCGGTGAACTTCGGTACACGATCCTCGCGCACCAGCCCGTACTCGACCAGCTCCCTCGCCGCCTGCCGGTGGCGGACGAACTGGCAACCGCTCGCGATCGGGATGATGATCTCGTCCGGCAGCCTCCAACCCAGCTGCTCTGCCGTCTCGAACGTCAGCGTCTTCGACCCCTCGGCGTAGAAGGGCCTGATGTTGATGTTGCAGAACGCCCATGGCGTTGACTCGACTAGCTGGCTGCACAGCCGGTTCACCTCGTCGTAGTTGCCGCGCACCGCGACCACGTTGGGGTCGAACACCCCGATGCTCACTAGCTTGGCCGGCTCGAGGTCGACCGGGATGAACACGAAGCACTCGAGTCCCGCCCGCGCGGCATACGCCGCCACCGCGTTGGCCAGGTTGCCTGTGGACGCGCACGCGATCGTTTCGAATCCGTTCGACCGCGCCCAGCTGATCGCGACCGAAACCACGCGATCCTTGAACGAGTTCGTCGGGTTCATGCTGTCGTTTTTCAGGTAGAGATTCCGCAGCCCGAGCTCGGCGCCAAGCCGGTCGGCCTTGACGAGCGGCGTCATGCCCTCCCCCAGCGTCACCACCGGCACTGACTCTTCGACGGGCAGCAGGTCGCGATATCTCCACATCGACTTGGGCCCAGCCTCGATACGCTGCCGGCTCACGACCTTCTTCAGCGCCGCCTGGTCGTAGACAACGTCAAGCGGCCCAAAGCACATCTCGCAGACGTGCGTCGCCTGCAGCTCGTATTCGGCGCCGCACTCGCGACAACGCAACCCAAGGAGCTTGGACACGGGGCTCAGTTTAGGAGAGGGGCAAACCTTACGGTCGGAGGGATGGTCAGCATGCGGCCGCCATCGCCCCGAACGATCTGCCAGTTGCCCTCGTGAACCATCCAGTGATGCCGGTTGCAGAGCAAAGTCAGGTTGGGCGGTTCATTTGTACCGCCGTGAACCCAGTGCTGCAGGTGATGTCCCGAGCACCAGCTCGCCGTTCGCTCGCAGCCCGGCCAGGTGCAGTGCTTGTCGCGCACGTTGAGCGCCTTGCGCGCCGGCCCTGAGATTGTTCGTCGGGCACGCCCGACGTCGATCACCATCGACTCCGAGCCGAGCACGATCCGCGTGATCGACGCGTCGCAGGCCAGCCGCTCGACGGTTTTGGCCG
>DATNML010000035.1:0-6957 GCA_035602315.1 Candidatus Dormiibacterota bacterium | reverse complement strand
GCTCGCGGTGCTTCTGTTCGGCACCCAGGTGACCTCGATCCTGTTCACGAACCTGGCGGCCGCCGCCCAGCCGGCGCTCACCCTGGGCGACCTGATCTCGCAGGAGGCACCGTTTCTCATCCTCGCCGCCGCCGGCGTCGGCATCTTCATGCGCCGCAACCTGCCGCAGGTCACCGCGCGGCTCGGACTGGTCATACCGACGTGGTGGCAGGTGGTCATCGCCATCGCGGCGGCGGGCGTTTTCTTCGCTTTCGGGCAGGCGATGGACGTGCTCAGCCATGCCTGGACACCAGACATTGCCCGGAACGTCGACAAGACCTCGCAGCAGCTCTTTGGCGGCCTCGACAATCCACTTGGGATCGCGGCCCTTGCCCTGGCGCCTGGAGTCTGCGAGGAGATCATGTTCAGGGGCGCGCTGCAGCCGCGGCTCGGCCTTCTCGCCACCGCGCTTCTCTTCACGTCCATCCACACGCAGTACGGCGTGTCGCTGGCCGCGCTGTCCGTGTTCGTGATCGCGCTGGGCCTGGGGTTGATTCGAAAGTTCACGAACACGACGACCTCGATGATCTGCCATGTCACGTACAACCTCGCCGTCGGCATCGGCGTCGCGGCCGCACAGCTCGACTACGCGATTGCACTCGAGGTGGTTTTGATTGCGGTTTCGGCGTACGCGATCTGGTCCAATCGACGCCGGGCGCCGGCGGCCGCGAATCCTTAAACCGTTACCTCCCCGGACCGGGCCCAACGAGCCCTTAACAGGCTGGCTTGGCAGCCTCGTCATTCTGAACTAGAATTCCCACCATGCTCCCAGATATAGGATCTCTGGAGCGAGCCAACCCCAAGATGTTGGCCTCTACCATCCCTCCCATCATCGCAGTCGTCAACCAGAAGGGCGGAGTTGGAAAAACGACGACCGCCATCAACCTGGGCGCTGCCCTGGCGGAGCTTGGTCACGGCGTGCTGCTGATCGACCTGGATCCGCAAGCCAACTCGACCTCGGGGCTGGGCCTCGATCCGACGAGGGCGCGGCTCAACGTCTACCACCTCCTCATCGGCGAGGCCGACCTGGCCCAGGTGGCGCAGCCGACCGGCGTCGCGAACCTGGAGCTCGTCCCCTCGCATATCGACCTCGCCGGGGCCGAGATCGAGCTCGCCACGCTCAACGCACGCGAGACGTTGCTGCGCAAGGCGCTGTCCATTCCGCAGCCCGGAATCGAGTGCGTGATCATCGACTGCCCGCCGTCGCTGGGCCTGCTCACCCTCAACGCACTTGCCGCAGCGACCAGCATGCTCGTCCCCACCCAGTGCGAATACTTCGCGCTCGAAGGCCTGCGACACCTTATGTACACGCACCAGCTGATGCGGTCGAACCTTAACCCCAAGCTCGTCATCGCCGGCATCGTTATGACGCAATTTGACGCGCGCACGACACTGGCCTGGGATGTCCTGGAATCGGTGCGGCGCTCTTACCCCAACGACATCCTGCAAACCCTGATCCCCCGCAACGTTCGCATCAGCGAAGCGCCGAGTCACGGCAAATCGGTGATCGAATACGACCCCACATGTCGAGGCGCGGCCGCATATCGCGCGCTCGCAAAGGAGCTGCTGGAACGATGAGTCAATCACGCATGCGCGGTCTCGGGCGCGGACTCGAGGCCTTGATCCCGATGTCTCGCGGGGGCGACGCCCTGGTGCCGCAGATGATCGCGGTCGATCAGATTCGACCTTCACATCAACAGGTGCGCACGCGTTTTGACGCCGAACCCCTCGGCGAGCTCGCGGAATCGATCCGCCTGCACGGCGTGCTTCAGCCGATTCTCGTGCGGCGGCTGCCCGACGGCTACGAGCTCATCGCCGGCGAGCGGCGATGGCGCGCCGCCCGGCTGGCCGGTCTCACAGCGGTGCCGGCGGTCGTGCGCAGCGACGCGGGCAACGACACGCAGCTCGTGCTGGGCCTCATCGAAAACCTACAGCGCGAAGATCTCGACCCGGTCGAAGAAGCGCGCGGCTTGCGGCGACTCACCGAAGAGTTCGGTCTCACGCACGAGGAGGTCGCGCAGCGGATTGGCAAGCATCGCGTCTCGGTGACGCAGTCTCTGCGCCTGCTCGCCGGCTGCGCGGCGGTGCAATCCGCTGTCGCAGCGGGCGTCATCAACGCGGGACACGCGCGCGCGCTGGTCGCTCTCGACGGGCAGGCGGCGCAGGAACACGGGCTCAAGGTGGTGATCTCGCGCCACCTGTCGGTTCGCCAGACCGAAAACTGGGTCAGGACCTACCGGCCGCGTCGCAAGCCACGGATCGATTCGACCGCGGAGCTGCGGGCGATCGCCGCCGACATCGAGTCCAGGCTTGGCCTGCCGATCAAGCTCACCGGCAGCCTCAACCGCGGAAAGATCGAGTTGCGCTACTCGAGTCGCGAGGAGCTGGAACGGGTCTGCGCTAAGCTCGTCACCTGAATTCATGGCCGCCCCCCAACCGCGCGCGGCCCAAGCCGCTCCCGCCGTGACCACAGGCGCCTCTTCGCTGCTGCGCGAGGTCGCCGAGGTCGTCGTGCTCGCGATCATCCTGTACTTCGGCATCAGCTTCGCCGTCCAGGCGGTGCACGTGGAGGGGCTCTCCATGTACGCGACCCTCGACGACAACGACTACCTGATCGCCAACAAGATCGACTACCGGCTCCACCCGCCGCAGCGCGGCGACATCATCATCCTGCGGCCGCCTACCGACAACTCGAAGGACTTCATCAAGCGCGTGATCGCGCTGCCCGGAGAAAAGCTGCTCATCCGCGACAGCATCGTCTACATCAACGGAAGACGGCTTGACGAGCCGTATCTGCCGGAGGCCTGGACGACACTGAACAACTGGCCTCAAACCGGCTCGGACGGACAGGTGATGCGCTCGAACGAGTATTTCGTGATGGGCGACAACCGCAACCGCTCGCAGGATTCACGCATCTTCGGTCCGATCGGACGCGACCGGATCGACGGGCGCGCGTGGTTTCGCATCTGGCCTCTGAATCACTTCGGGGATATCTACTCGAAGGTGCCGACGCTCGAAACGTCGACCACCGCCGTCGGCTGACGCTCTGAGCTAAGCGCCGATCGCCGACCGGAAGCCGGCCTCACTCGAGAAGGGGCCGATCACCGCCATCTGAAGTGGTCCACGCAGGATCTCAGCGGCAACCCGTCTGATATCCGCCGCCGACACTGCGTCGATCAGCACCAGCTCTTCTTCGATGGTTTTGATCTCGCCCAGCAAGAGCTCCTGGTAGGTGAGCCAGAACGACACGCCGTTGGTCGTCTCCAGCTCGAGCCGCAAGCGTCCCTTGGTGAATTCCTTCGCCCGCTCGAGCTCTTCCGGCAAGACATCGCGCTCGCCCAGCATCCGCAGCTCGGCAATCACCGCGTTGACTGCTTCCACCGCCTTCTTCGGGTCCACTCCAAGGTAGACGCCGAGGTAGCCCGTGTCGCGGTGCTTCTGAGCGAAGCTGTGCACGTCGTAAGCAAGACCCAACCGCTCGCGGATGTTCAAAAAGAGCCGCGAGCTCATGCCTTCCCCGAGGACGGTGTTCAGCAGGTCGATGACGTAGCGGTCCGGGTGCAGATAGCTGTAGGCGCGCACGCCGACGCAGATGTGCGCCTGCTCGGTCCGCTTGCGCCGGACCAGCACCCGAGCTCCGCCAAGCGGGGCAGGTGCAACCACGGGGACAGACCCGTTCGGGTCCGCCGGCAGTGTCAGCCGCGGGCTCACGAGCTCCACTATCTCCGCCTCGTCAACCGCGCCCGCCGCCCCGATCACAACATTGGGCAGGCGGTACTGCGCGTTGGCGTACTCGAGAATGTCATCGCGCGTGAGACGGCTGACCGACTCCTGCGTACCCGCGATGTCGCGGCCCAGCGGATGGTCCGGCCACATCAGCTCCTCGAAGAGGTTCTGGACGAAATCCTGCGGCTGATCCTGGTACATCTTCAACTCTTCGAGGATCACTGCGCGCTCGCGTTCGATGTCCGCGGGGTCGAGCTTCGAGTTCGACATGATGTCGAAGAGAACGTCGAAGCCGAGTTCCGTGTGCTCCGATGGCACGCGCGCCCAGTAGGCGGTCAGCTCCTTGTCGGTGGATGCGTTGATGAAACCGCCGACTCCCTCGATCGCATCAGCGATCTCCTTCGACGTAGGCCGCCTGCGCGTGCCTTTGAAGAAGAGATGCTCGATGAAATGCGAGACCCCGGCGAGCCGGTCGTCCTCCAGCCGCGAACCTCCGCCGACCATGACGACGATGCTCGACGAAAGACGCTCAGGCAGCGAGGCCGTGACCAGCTTCGCGCCTCCCGGCAGTACGCGGACTTGATGCTGGGAGGCCATGGGAGGGCCAGTATAGGACGGCCCCTGAATGGGCCCGGCTGGAACCTCTAGACCAACGAGCCTCCTTCTCGAAGGGCTCCGAGTGCGGCGTAAAGGGTCATCGCGACGAAGTCTGCCGGCATCCCATCCGAGACTGCGTCGAGCGCCTCGCCCAGGTATTTTCGGACGTTGGCCACCTGGTCCACCTCGCTCATCTCGAGGCAGTCGCGGATGGCTTCGGCGATCTCGGTTGGTGTGATGTCCTCGTCGCCTGCGTCGTCCGCGACGGAGTTGACCAGCGCGATCGCCTTCCGGATCCGCTCGGCGGCCCGGCCCGGCATCGGCTCGTTACTCGGCGGCCGGCTTGCGCGGGCCGACGACTACGCGACGCTCCGGCTCTTCGCCGATGCTCCCGCTCGTCACGTCAGGGTCACCCTCGAGCGCGAGGTGAATCGCCCGGCGCTCGAACGGCTGCATCGCATCGAGCGTGATCGCGTCGCCAGTCATCTTCACCTGGCGCGCCGCTCGCATCGCGATTTCGCGCACCGTGTGCTCTCGCCGTTGCCGGTAACGCTCCACGTCGACGATGATTCGCTCGCCTTCCTCCAGGTGCCGGCCGACCATCACGTTGGTCACCGACTGCAGCGCACGCAGCGTCTCGCCCCGCCAGCCGATCAGCGCGCCCAGGTCGCGGCCGCTGATGTCCAGGGTGATCGGTTCGGTGCCGGGTCGCACTGTCACCTGCGCGCGAACGCCCATGTGCTTGAGCAGGCCTTCGACCAGACCGCGCGCGATCTCGGCCTTCCCGTTGGCCGGAGCCGCGGCCTCCGCAGATCCAGCTGCTTGATCGATCACCGTGACCTCGACGATCGTCTCCTCCGAGCCCTCGCTGATCACCTTGATGTCGACG
Source organism: Candidatus Dormiibacterota bacterium (assembly GCA_035602315.1). Taxonomy (GTDB): domain Bacteria; phylum Chloroflexota; class Dormibacteria; order Dormibacterales; family Dormibacteraceae; genus Palsa-870. The sequence continues at coordinate 1,706 of DATNML010000035.1, read as the reverse complement.
TTGCGCCGGCTCTCTTTCAGCTCGATCAACGCCGCGTCGACGGCCTCGTCCAGGGTCCGCCCGCGACCTTCAGCGGACTTCATCGCAACTCACCTCTTCCCCTCTTATCTCTTGGGTTTCTTCGGTTTCGAGCCGTTACCGGGACCGTTCTTCGGGCCGCCCGGCGGGAGCTTTTTTGGCGGTGGCCCATTTCCCGCGCCGGAAGCCCCTCCAATCGCCGGCCCTCTAAACCGAGCCGGCAGCACGTTTCCCCAGCCGACGACGAAGCTCTGCTGAATGATACTGACGCAGTTCCCGATAAACCAGTAGAGGCCCAGACCCGCCGGCACGTTCAGCGCGAAGTAGCCGATCATCAGCGGCGACAGCCACACCATCGTGCGCTGCATCGACTGGGTTTGGAGCTCTTGCTCGGTCGGGTTGGGCGGCGGCGGCATCTGCAGCATCCTCGACTGGATGAGCGTGGTCAAGGCCGCCAGCAGGGGAAACACCAGGTAGGAGAGCATCGGGATCGGGAGGCCCGGGAACATCACGTGGTGATTCGGGTTCTCGTTCAGGTTGGGGATGAACAGGAACGGCTGGGCCAGCTCGCTCGTCTTGGTAAAGCCAGTGAACACGTAGTACAGGGCGGTGAGGATCGGAATCTGCACGATCAACGGCAGGCAGCCGACCATCCCTCCTAGCGGGTTGACCCCATGCTCCCGATAGAGAGCCATCATCTCCGTGTTCAGCTTCTGGGGGTCCTTCTTGTACTTCTTGCGCAGCTCGGCGACCTGGGGCGCCAGCTTTCGCTGCTCGACCATCGTCTTTCTCTGCGTGACCAGCTGGAACTGCTGAAGCGGGGCCAGGGCCAGCCGGATGATGATCGTGAGGATGATGATCGCCACGCCGTAGGCGCCGATGGCGTGGATGACCGGCACCGTCGAAAGGTGCGTGTACAGGAACATCAGGAAGTGGGCGAGGGGCTGCTCGATCCACGCCTGCCACAGATCGTGGATGGGCGAGAAGAGATTTCCGAGGCTCTTGAAAAGGTCGCTCAACTCAGTATCTCCGCGGCCGAGCGGCTAGGGAACAGGATCGTAGCCACCCTTGGCGAATGGATGGCAGCGCGCGATCCGCGCCGCGCCCATCCATCCTCCGCGCAGCCAGCCATACCTCTCCACCGCCTCATACGTGTAGTGAGAGCAGGACGGGTAGTAGCGGCATGAAGGCGGAAGGATCTTGGAAAACGACATCTGGTAACCCCGAATCAGAGCGAGCAGCAACCTGGTCATCAGTTCAGCTTCGAGAGCCTGAGCGCAGCCTGTTCCGCCTCGGCGACGAGATCGGCGAACGGAACCTCAAGCGCAGCCGGTCGAGCGATCAGTACCACGTCATATCGTATTCCCACGCCGGTGAGCGGCGAATCACCGCCCAGCAAGCTGAGGCGAGCCAGCTCCCGCAGCCGGCGCCGAGCCCGGTTTCGGTCGATTGACCCCTTGACCGCGCGGCTGACCGTCACGCCAACCCGGCTCCGGTCCTGTTGGTTGGGCACCGCAAAAGCGACCAATGTCCTACCGCTGAAAAACCGCTTGCCGCCGATCGCGGCCTGGAAGTCGCCCTGCCGGCGCAGGCGGCTGCGCCGCTTCACCGGGCTAGCTAGACAGCCGCTGGCGGCCCTTGCGCCGGCGGTTCTGCACCACGCGTGCTCCGCCCCGGTCGCTCATCCG
>DATNML010000034.1:0-3507 GCA_035602315.1 Candidatus Dormiibacterota bacterium | reverse complement strand
GACGACTGAGGAGGCCGTGCTTGAAGAAGGGCAGCTGATCGGCGGCGGTTTGGGCTTGCCCAAAGTCGAGGAAGTCGCCAACAAGCCGGATGGCGAGATCGAGATCGACCGTGGCGAGAACGTCATGCTCGGCAAGACGGGCCGCCGGTTGGGGCGCGTCGAGGACGTGCTGTTCGACCATGGCGATCTGATCGGTGTCGTGATCCGGCCGGATGGCTTCTTCAAGCGCGACGTCGTGCTGCCCAAAAAGTTCATCAACCGAGCGGACGACATGGCGCTGTTCGCCGACCTCAGCGAGTCAGACATCGAGCAGTTGAAGCCGTTCGTCGACGCCGAACCGCCCGGCGGCTGACTACTCGGGAATGGTTTCGGGCTCGGCCCTGATTTCGATTTTCTTGCGAGCGACCTCGAGGCGATCCGTACACACCTTCAGGTAGATGCGAGCTTCATCCACCGCCTTGAGCGCGTCGTCAAGAGACAGCTCCCCATCCTCGAGGACCTTCAGCTTCTCGTCGAGCTTCGCCAGCGCCTGCTCGTAGGTCAGCTCCTCGCTCACGGCTCCACCTCGTCGACCTTAGCGCCCAGACGCCCGGCGGCAAGCCGAATCCGAACGCGGCGATCGACTGCGGTGGCGTCCGACGAGCGCAGCACCGCGCCCGATTCCGCGTCTTGCGTGATGCTGTACCCGCGTGCAAGCACCCCGTCGGGGCTGAGGGCGACCAGCCGCTGCCGCCGGTGCTCGAGTCCTCGCGTGGCTGCCGCGAAGCGCTCGGTCAGAGCGCGATCGAGACGATCCGCGGCGCGGCGCGCGGCGAGTGCGTTGCGGCTCCGTGTGAGCCGCGTCGCAGCGGCGCTGTTCAAGCGGCGGCCGCGTTCGAGCAGCGCCTCCTCACGGCGCGCAACCTGGGCGATAGGACTGAGTCGGCCGAGCTCTGTGGCAGCGCGGGCCAGCCGCTCGACGCGGTGGCGCACCAGGGCAGGCAGGAGCTGGACCAGGCGCTGCTTCTTGTTCGTCAGCCGGTCACCTTCGCGGGCCACGCGCTGCGTGATCTCCCGGTCCATTCGCCGGCCACGCTCGCGGAGCTGCAGAAGGAGGTCCGACTTCTTGGGCACCACCCGCGCTCCGGCTTCGGTCGGGGTCCGGCACTCGGCGTCCCCGACGAGGTCGGCCACGGTCCGGTCGGAGGTGTGGCCGAGCGCAGTCACGACCGGCAGGCGAGACTCGAGGATGGCCCGGGCCACCACCTCGGTGTTGAACGCGTAGAGCTCTTCGAAGCTCCCGCCCCCGCGCGCGAGCACGATCACGTCCGCCAGGTTTTCCTGGTTGCAGCGCCTCAATGCCCGCGCGACGCTCATCGGCGCGCTCGCTCCCTGCACCTGGACCGGGTACACGACCACGCCCATGTTTGGGTAGCGTTCCCAGATCGTTTCCTGCAGGTCGTGGATGACGGCGCCGGTCGGCGAGGTCAGCAGGGCGATCGCGCGAGGCAGGAAAGGCAGCCGGCGCTTGCGGGTGGCCGCGAACGCTCCCTCCGCCTCGAGGCGCCGCTTCAGCTCTTCCAGTCGCGCGCGGAGCTTGCCGACGTCGTCGAACTCGACCTGGTCGACGATGAAGCTGAGCCGCCCGGTCTTGCCGAAGAAGTCGATCCGGCCGCGAAACACAAACACCTGGCCGTCTTCGGGCAGGGTCGTCACCCGGCGCGCGTCATCGGCGAACAGCACGGCGTCCAGGCGGCTGACTCCGTCCTGGATCGAGAAGTTGAAGTGGCCCGACGGGCCGCGCTTCATGCCGCTCACCTCGCCCTTTAGCAGCAGCGCGGTGAGCGGGCGCAGCTCGCGCCGGATCTCATTGGCGAGCTCCGTCACGGTGTAGGGCCGCTGAGCTTCTTCGGGCCGCAGCATCTAGACCGGACGCGAGAAGTGGTGGGCTGAGATCCGCATCCGCTTGTTGAAGTAGAGGCGGTGCGCGTCAGTGCGGTCGGGCCCCACTCCCGAATCAAGGTGGAACTCATCGAGGTGTAGGCGCTTTGCCTCGTCGATCATCCATTCCATCAGCTGGCCGGCGTACCCCTGGCTGCGATGCTCGTACCGGGTGCTGAGGTCATCGCAGTAGAGCGCGTGGCCCCAGGCCAGGAAGTTCACGACGCGGAAGCCGGCCACGGCCACCGCGTAGAGATCGTCCTTGACGAAAAAACCGACCAGGCGGTAGCCCTCGGGTCGCTGCACCTTGTCCACGTGCTCAGCGAACGCGAGCTCCGGACCGATGTTCGGTCTGAGCTCGACCATGGCCTTGTGGGCGAGATGGGTCGCCGGGGCCTGGATCTCCTCGATCACCCCCCGATCCTGCAGATTGGCAGCTGAGCCGCGCTCGGCCGGACGGCGTCTGGCCGGCCCAGGCGGGTCCATCCGGTTGTCGCGGCTGCGCTTCGATGCTCATGCATCCACGGGATGCATTGCGCTTCGATGCTCGCCGCTCCTACGGCTGGATCCACCTGGATCCATCCAGTCGCTCGCCCGTCCGGGCGAGGCTCATCCGCCAATCTGCGACATCGACTTGCCCGGCTTGATGAATCCGGGCTGGTTGATCAGGTGGCCCTCCTCCTTGCGCCAGACCGCCGTCTCGATCACCCGGCTGAGGTGATCGTCGGACACGCCCGAGCGCATGAGGTCGCGCAGCGGTGTCTCCTGCAGCGAGAAAAGGCACGTGCGCAGGCCGCCTTCGGCGGTGAGGCGGATGCGGTTGCAGGTGGTGCAGAACGCCTGGCTGACGGAGGAGATGAAGCCGACGCCTCCGGCCGCTCCGTCGGCAAACTTGAATCGCGTTGCCGGTCCGGGCCTGGTGTCCGCGACCGGTACCAGCGGGAAGAGGTCCTCGATCTGCTCCTGGATCCGCCGGCTGGGCACGACCTGCTCGTTGGTCCAGATGCCATCGCCGTCGAGCGGCATGAACTCGATGAAGCGCACCTCGTAGCCCTGGTCACGGGCCAGGCGTGCGAAGTCGACGACCTCGTCATCGTTATGGCCCTTCATCACCACCATGTTCAGCTTGATCGGCCACAGGCCGGCCTCGCGGGCGGCCTGGATGCCGTCCATCGTGCGGGCGAACTGATCGCTGCGAGCGATCTCGTGGAAGCGCTCCATGTTGAGCGTGTCCAGCGAGATGTTGATGCGCTTCAGGCCGGCCTCTTTGAGCGCCTGGGCCTTGTCGCGCAGCAGCACGCCGTTCGTGGTCATGGTGATGTCGAGCGTGGGATCGATCGCGTTGATCATCCCGACCAGCTCCTCGACCTTGATTCGTACGAGCGGCTCGCCGCCCGTGATCCGGATCGTCCTCACGCCGTAGCGTTCCACAAAGATGCGCGCCAGGCGGACGATCTCCTCGAAGCGCAGGATGTCGTCGCGCTTCAGCCACTTGAGTCCCTCCGCCGGCATGCAGTAGATGCAGCGGAAGTTGCAGCGGTCGGTGATCGAGATCCGGAGGTCGTCCGCGACCCGCCCGAAGGAGTC
>DATNML010000033.1:0-2940 GCA_035602315.1 Candidatus Dormiibacterota bacterium | reverse complement strand
GAGAGCGCTGTTCCCGACGGCGCGTCCAGCTTGGTCGCGTGATGCATCTCGATCACCTCCGCCGCATCGAAATGCGGGGCGGCGATGTCGGCCAGGTGCATCATCAGCACGGCGCCGACGGCGAAGTTCGGCGCGATGATCCCGCCCAGGCCTTTGCTCTTGCATGCGGTCTCGAGCTTGTCGATGGCGTCGGCGGTTAAGCCGGTCGTGCCGATGACAGGCGATGCGCCGGAGGCGACAGCTGCCAGCGCGTTGTGCAGGGCCTCGGACGGTTGCGTGAAGTCGACCAGCGCCCTCGGCCGTTTCTCGTGCAAGAAGGCGGCCAGGTCGTCTCCCAGCTCGACGCCCCCGACGTACGCGAGGTCGGGTTCGGACTGGAAAGCGGCGGCGAGGACCGAGCCGACCTTGCCGCGGTACCCGGCGACCGCGACACGAATCGGCTCGGCCATGTGGTTACCTAATTCCGGCGAGGACCGCGGTCCCGCCCGCCACCGTTGCGACCGCCGCGGTCTCGACCGCCCCCGAAGCCACCTTCACGTGGTGGCGCGGGTGGCAGTGCGAGGGCGGCTGCCATCACTTCTTTGTCGATCTTTTCTTCGATCGGCTCGCCCTTGGCTGTCAGCTCCTCGATCGCAGCCTGGCGGCTCAGGTTGAGCCGTCCCTGGCTGTCGACCTCCGTCGCCTTGACGACGATCTCGTCGCCGACGTTGACCACCTCTTCCACCCGCTCGACCCTGTGGTCGCTCAGCTTGGAGATGTGCACGAGGCCGTCCTGGTTGGGGAGCACCTCGACGAACGCGCCGAAGGGCATGATGCGGACGACCTTGCCCTTGTAGATCTTGCCGACCTCAACCTCGTCGGTGAGGCCCTTGATCCAGTCGATCGCGCGCTTTCCGCCTTCCTGGTCGACCGCGGCGATGAAGACGCGGCCGTCGTCCTCGACGTCGATCTGCGCGCCCGTCTCCTCCGTGATCTTGCGAATCATCTTGCCTCCCGGGCCGATGATGTCGCGGATCTTGTCTGGGTTGATCATGATCGTGGTGATGCGCGGCGCGTAGGGGCTCATCTCGCTGCGAGGCCTGGGCAGCACAGCGAGCATCTTGTCCAGCACGAAGAGGCGCGCCTCGCGAGCCTGCTCCAGCGCCTGAGCGAAGATCTCGTGCGTCAGGCCCTTGATCTTGATGTCCATCTGCAGGGCGGTGATCCCGTCCCGCGTGCCGGCGACCTTGAAGTCCATGTCACCGAGGTTGTCCTCGACTCCCTGGATGTCGGTGAGCACCGCGAACTTGCCTTCGCGCGTGACCAGGCCCATCGCGATGCCCGCGACCGGCGACTTGATCGGGACTCCGGCGTCCATCAAGGCGAGCGTCGAACCGCACACCGACGCCATCGAGGTCGAGCCGTTGGAGCTGAGGATCTCCGAGACCAGGCGCATCGTGTAGGGCCATTCCTCGATCGGAGGAATGACAGCAAGCAGCGCGCGCTCGGCGAGCGCCCCGTGTCCGATCTCGCGCCGGCCTGGGCCGCGCAGAGGTCGAGCTTCACCCACCGAGAATGGGGGGAAGTTGTAGTGATGCATGTACCGCTTGAAGGTCTCGTCGGTGAGTCCATCGAGCTTCTGCTGGTCGGACATCGAGCCCAGCGTCGCGATGGTCAGGGCCTGGGTCTGTCCGCGCGTGAAGAGACCAGAGCCGTGCGTGCGAGGCAGAACGCCGACCTCGACCGTGATGTTGCGAACATCCTTCAGTCCGCGGCCGTCGATGCGAACGCCCTCCTCGACGATCCGCTCGCGGACTCTGTCCTTGAGCGCCTTGTCGAAGAGCTTGCCGAGGATCTCTATGTGCTCGGGAAACCGCTCGCCGAGCTCGACGATGGTCTTGGTTCGCAGGTCGTCGATGTCGGCCTCGCGCGTGGCCTTGTCCGCCTTATAGAGCACCTGGTCCAGGCGCAGCGCAAGGTACTCGCCGACGATCTCGAGCATCTGTGGCGGATACATCGGCGGGATCCATTCGCGCTTCTCCCGGCCGACCTGCTGCTGCAGCTCGACCTGCGCGGCGCAGATTCCCTTGATCGCGTCGTGGGCCATCTCCAGGGCTTCGAGCACGGTCTGCTCGGTGACGCCCTTCGCCCCCGCCTCGACCATCAGGATCGCATCGGCCGTGCCGGCGACCACGAGGTCGAGCTCTGACTCGCTCATGCGCGAGAGCGTCGGGTTGACGACGATCTTTCCGTCGAGGAGGCCCATCCGGACCGCGCCGACCGGGCCACCAAACGGAATGTCCGAGATCACCAGCGCTGTCGATGCGCCGTTGATGCTCAGGATCGTCGGGTCGTTCTCCTGGTCCACCGAAAGCACGGTCGAGACGACCTGGACGTCGAGTCTGAAGCCCTCCGGGAACAGCGGCCGCAGCGGCCGGTCCGTGAGCCGAGAGGCCAAGATCGCCGTCTCGCTTGGCCGTCCCTCGCGGCGCATGAATGCGCCCGGGATCTTGCCCGCGGCGTAGAGCTTCTCTTCGTAGTCGCAGGTGAGCGGGAACCAGTCGATCCCCACCCTTGGCTCTTTGGCCATGACTGCGGTGCTCAGGACGACGGTGTCGCCCTGACGCAGGATCACCGCTCCATTTGCCTGCTCGGCCACCCGGCCGGTCTCGATCGAAAGCCGCTTGTCAGCGACCTCAACGTTCTTGGTGACGATTGCCACGTCAACTACCTCCATGTTCTGGGAGGACGGCCCGCGGAGGCGCGATCTGGGTCAGGTTCCTAGCAGCCGCCGCTTAGGTGTTGCCTTGCGCGCGATGCGCGCCGGCGCCTCAGTGAGAGCTTCTAAGAGCTGACCCGCGCTAAACCAGCGTGGGGTCCTCCCGATTGACTTACGTGACCGGCGCTTCCGGCCCGGTTGGTGCAGCCTTTGCGCGTCCCGATTGCTTGGCGCGCCCGGCC
>DATNML010000032.1:0-21806 GCA_035602315.1 Candidatus Dormiibacterota bacterium | reverse complement strand
GGGCTTGGAGTCACGATGCAGACCTACACGCTGGTGGTACAGAACTCGGTCAGCCAATCCGACATGGCCGTGGCGACATCCGCCACACAGCTGTCGCGGTCGATCGGCGCAGCGGTTGGACTCGCCATCCTGGGCACGATCCTCAGCCAGGGCCTGGCTTCGTCGATGGCGAAATATCTGCCTGAGTCGGCCCTCAAGCAGTTTCAGGCGTCGGGCAGCTCGACGGCCGGGGCCGTGTTTGACCCGGCGCAGCTGGCGCATCTTCCGCCAGCGATCGCCGCCGGCATCCGGCACGGACTCGCGGACGCGCTGCACCCCGTCTTCATGGCCGGCCTCCCGATCATCGCGATCGCGTTCATCGCCACGCTGTTCATCAAGGAGCTGCCCCTGCGCCAGACCGCACATGTCGCCGCCGGTCGCGGCCCAAGATCAGTTGCGGCTGAGGAATGAGTCGCGCGGCCTAAACTAGGCCGCTGTGGAACGATCCGTTCACGACCGACGAGCGATGTGGGCTTTCTGGATTGCCTGCGGGCTCGCCGCCGTGGCAGGGGTGGCGCCAGTCCTTATCGGCGGTGGATCGAACCGAATCGGCCTGGTTTATCCATACCTGGTGGCGGCCGTCGCCCTCGGGGCGTGCGCCGTCTTCTACCAGCAGGGAAAGCCCGTCGCCACCGGGCTCTTTTTCATCGCCGGCGTGGCGATCGTCTTCGGCAGTCTCGCGATGATCGAGCTGCCGCTGCGTCTGGCCGTGGTCGGTACGTGCCCGCCGGAGCCGGCAGCCTGTGCCGTGGGATTGGAACGGACGTTGACGAGCGAAGAGACGACCAGCTTCGCGTTCGCGCTGGGGATTGGAGTCGTCGCGCTCTTCACAGGTTTCTTCGGGCTGGTCAACGTGTACAGGCGGCACGCGGCGTCCGCGCTTCCTCCGACCCCTCCTCCGACCCGCCGCATCGCGCCGGTGGTCGCCGACGCGCCGCCACCACCGAAACCCGTGGCCGCCCCCGAGCCTGCCACGCCCGAGGCCAAGGTTGAGCTCGATGAGCTGCCCGCTCCGGCCGAAGCTCTGGAGCTGCCGGCCCCGACTGCAGAGGAAGCTGCCGAGCCAAACATTGCCGCGCCGGCGCCCAGGCCGAGAAGGCGCCGAGCCCCAAAGGTGGCATCAGACGCTTCGACCCCGCCAAACCCGGACTCTTAGACTCTCGACTGATGGATTTCGCGTTCTCCGAAGAGCAGGAGATGCTCCGGCGCTCGGCTCGCGACTTCCTGGCCAAGGAGTGCAGTCCCAAGGTCGTGCGCAAGCTCATGGAGAGCTCAGACGCCTACGACAAGGCCCTGTGGCAGAAGCTCGCCGGCCTCGGCTGGACCGCGCTGGGCATCCCCGAGGAGTACGGAGGCGTAGGCACGTTCCTCGACCTGGTCGTCGTGCTCGAGGAGGCCGGTCGCGTGCTGTTGCCCGGCCCCTTTTTCGCCACCATGGCCCTGGCGGCGCCTGCCTTGATTGAAGCCGGTACCGAAGCTCAGAAAAAAGAGGTGCTTGGAGCCATCGCGCAGGGCTCGGCCCGCGCCACGCTGGCGTTCACCGAGCCGTCAGGGCGGTGGGATGCGGGCTCCGTCACTCTCAGCGCCAAGCCCAGCGGCGGCGGTTGGCAGCTGGACGGCGTCAAGCTCTTCGTGCCGGACGCAGAGGCCGCTGACTACATGGTCGTCGCGGCGCGCACACGCGCTGAAGGCGAGGATGGCATCTCGCTGTTCCTGGTCAAGGGACGGCCTCGAGGCATGACCGTCAACCCGCTCAAGACGCTGGACATGACAAGGCGCTGGAGCGAGGTCCGTTTCGACGGAGTGAAGTTGGATGGGGATTCTCTGATGGGCGCGGCGCATAAGGGATGGCCCGCATTGAAGCGAGCCCTGGACTGGGCCACCGCCGCCCTATGCGCGGAGATGGTCGGCGGCACGCAGAAAGTCCTCGAGGCCTCGACCGAGTATGCGAAATCCCGCCATCAGTTCGGCAAGCCGATCGGGATCTACCAGGCCGTGTCGCACAAGCTCGCCGACATGCTGGTGCTGTCCGAGAGCGGACGCTCGGCCACCTACTACGCAGCATGGGCGGTTGACGCCGACGCGCCGGACCGGTCGCTCGCCTCGTCGATGGCGAAGGCCTACGTTTCGGATGCCTATCGCAAGGTCGCGGGCGATGGAATCCAGGTGCACGGCGGCATCGGCTTCACATGGGAGCACGACATGCACCTGTACTTCAAGCGAGCCAAATCATCCGAGGTCACGCTGGGGGACGCGACGTACCACCGCGAGCTGGTCGCCCAATCCCTGGACCTTTAACCGCCGGCGAGCAGCCTGAAGACCACCAGGCCGAAAAGCGCGGAAGCCGGGATGACCAGGCCTCGGTACAGCGCCCAGTAACCCGACCACGCCTCGCGTAGGCGGTCCAGACGCCGGCCGGAGCCAAAGACGAGGGACCAGTAGATCGGGAGCGCTGCGCCGGTGTTCAGGGCGAGCGCGAGGAGCGCGATCCCGCCCGCGCCCGCAAGCCATGGCTGAAGGGGAGCCGTGTCGCCAAACCCCGCCTGCATGCCCCATAAGGAGCCTGCGATGACCAGGGCGAGCAGCGCGGGCAAGCCGAGCAGAAAGAAGGCGGCGAAGCTGACGATGACCATGGCGAGCATCAACGCAAGGGTCGCGACGATGCCGGCCAGCGCGGCGGCCGCGATAGTCACGCCGCTCGCTGATGGGGTGACCAGGGTTGCGCTTGCCGATGCGACCGGCACCGGATCGGGGGCTGAGCCGGTGACCGATGCACGCACATCCTGCCATGAGTGCCAGTGCGCGCTGGCGGTGATCGTGCCCGCGACTCCAGCCGATGCCGCGGCGATGAGCACGCCGGCGGCGACGGCCGCGGCGTTGCGGCGAAGAGTCGCAACCGGGAACCACGTCCGGCGGCGGCGAGTCCGCCCGAGGCCGGTCTCCATCAGCCGTTCGCGGTCGAACGTCGTCCCGCACAGGACGGTAAGCGCGAAGCAGGCAGTGATCGGAAGCAGCAGAGAGGGCAGCGCGAGGGGCGAACGGAAGACGAAGAGTGCGAGCGGCAGGTCGGCGACGGCCGCCGACACCGGCGAGAGCAGGAACGACCAGGCGCCACCGGCCGCACCCTCGCGCGGAAACAGCATGAATCCGAGCATTCGGCCCATCGCAGCCCAGTACGCCGTGACCGCGGCGACCAAAGCGAAGACCGGCAGCAGGTCCCAGGGGGCGACCTGTCCGAAAAGGCTGAGGAATGCCATTCCAGCCCCCATCCAGAGGGTCACCCAGACCGTGCTGACCACCGCACCGGGGAGGACCTCGAGCCAGATCAGCGAAGGATCATCCACCGGCGTGTAGAGCAGCACCTCCAGGGAGCCCTGCGCCTTCTCCCACCAGATCCCGATCGAGCTCTTGATCGACTCGAGCAGTGCGAACGACATGAAGAACAGCGGCAGCAGCAGGCCGGCCTGCAGCGCGGCGCCGCCGGCGATTTTCTGCGCGACCTGTCCGGCCACCCCGGGCAGCTGCCCGAACAGCGACGTACCGGCGACGAGCAGGAGCACGAACGCGTTCAGGTACATGACCCAGCTGAGGTCGCCGCGACGCCACCACGAGCTCACGTAGAAAGGAAGCGCATGGCGGAGCAGGCTGCCCTGCGACTGCAGCGACGCGAACATGCGGGTCGCCGGGATCCCGGAAACGACCTGCCCCGGCGCCGGGCGCTCCGCAATGGACGGTGGCCGGTCAGGCACCGTGGGTAGAGGCTCGGACATCGCCTTGATGTAGACCGACTCCAGGCTCGTCTGCTCCTCCTCGAGCTGATGAAACGGCGCTCCGTGATCCGACAACCGGCTCTGCAGCTGAGCGGCAAAAGCGGCGCGGTCGCTCACGGAGGCGGACCATGGCAGCGCGTACGTAAGCCGGTTGCCGTCCAGCCGGTGATCGAGCGTGTGCTCAAGCAGCCATCGATCGATCGACGCCTGGTCCGAAGGTGGCGCAGCGAGCTGTGCGGCAAAGCGCCGGCCCTGTGTCGACTCGCGGCGCAGCTCATCGAGGGTGCCGGTGGTGACGATGAGGCCGCGACGCATGATCGCGATGCGATCCGCCATCAGCTCTCCCTCGCCAAGCACATGGGTCGTGACGATCAGGGCGGCGCCGCGCGCTCGCTGCTCGTCGAGGTAGTGACGCATGTCGGCTGCCGCGACAGGGTCAAGACCGGCCGTGGGCTCGTCGCAGAAGATCCAGTCCGGGTCATGCAGCGTGGCCCTGATGAGCGCTACTTTTTGGGCCATGCCGCGGGAGTAGGCGGCGAGCACGGTGTCGACTCGGTCCGCCAGCTCGAATCGTTCGAGCAACTTTGCGATACGGTCGCGACGCTCTTTTTCGGGAACCCCGTACAGGTATCCGAAATGGTCGAGGTACTCGGGCGCGGTGTTCCGGCCGTACAACCTTGCCTGGTCGGTCACCACGCCCAGCCGGCCACGCACCTCGTCGAGACGATCGGGCAACCTCAACCCGTCGAGCTCGATCAGTCCTGCATCTGGGTGGAGGATTCCGCCGAGACAGCGGAGGGTCGTCGACTTGCCCGCGCCGTTTTGTCCCAGCAGGACGAGGATTTCACCACGCTCGACACACAGGTCCACACCATCGACCGCGCGCACGTCTCCGAAGCTCTTACGCAGTCCCTCGACCCGGATCACTGGAGTGCGTAGGTTACGCCGCCGCCTTCATTTCATCGCTTCGATAAGCGGCGTCAAGCGATCTCTGACCTCGAAGTGGATCTTCTCGCGGGACCCCGTGGCGTCGAGACGCACGAACCGCGCTGGTTCTGCAGCGGCAAGCCGGTCATAGGCGGCCGCGACCTTCCGGTGAAACTCGATCGACTCCGCCTCCATCCGGTCGGGCGCCTTGCCCGCCGCCACGTGCCGCTCGAGCCCGTTCTCGACCGGGCCTTCCAGCAAGAAAGTGATGTCCGGGTGAGGAAACGTCGCCGGCCAGATCGACGGCACCCCGCGGGCACCGCCCTGGTAAGCAAGCGTCGAGTCCTGGTATCGATCTGCGATCACGACCTGGCCGGCCGCCAGTGCGGGCGCGATCACCTCGCCGATGAGCTGACGGCGCGCGGCCATGAAGAGGTACATCTCGGCCTCTGCGTCGATCACCAGGCCCGCGTAAAGCACGACCTCGCGAATTCGCTCCCCAAGCTCGGTCCCACCAGGCTCGCGCACGACTACTGGGTCGTGTGACGCGAGCCACTCGCCCAGCATCTCGACCTGGGTCGTCTTGCCGGAACCCTCCGTGCCCTCGAAGGTGATGAAGAGTCCGCGCGCCATGTTCCGGGAACTTTAAGCCGGTTCTTCGGGCGAGGGTGTGATGCGCAGGCGGCGCTGGGGCTCCTTGCCCATGCTCCGAGCCGAGAGCTCGTTCTCGGAGACGAGCTGGTGCTGAAGTCTTCGCAGGTAGGCGTTCTGGGGCGCGATCTCGACCGGGCGCAGCGTGGTCTTGACCGTCTTGATGGCGGCCGCGGCCTCGGCCAGCGCTCGCGTCGTGGCTTCGTCGTGCCGGTCGACGCCGTAGATTCGGGACAGGGCATCGCGGACCTGTGTCACCGAGTTGCTCTTCAGGATGTGAATCGGGAGGCCGCGGCTCTCGGCCTGGCGCAAGCTGTCCGGCCGGCGCCGGTAGTGATTCTTCAACGTCAATACGGCGCCTGCACCGTCGAGGTTGCCCAGCACCTTCACCGGCAGCTCGAGCTCCTTGATCGTCTGCTCCACGTGATGCCGGCTCACGCCGTACGGAAAGATGCCGAGCGGCTTGTTCGGCGCGGGTGGCGCCGCCGGCAACTCGGGGGTGAGGACGACCGGAGCGTCGACGTTGGAGATGACGCGTCCCTCTTTTGTGCGCAGGCGAATCTTGGGAGTAAGCAGCGGTCCGCGCAGCGCCGTGTCGACCACATCCGCGAGCGGCTGATGAATCGCCACTCGGTCGCGGTCCTGGATCTCGACCAGCACGTCGAACGTCGGCGGCGCCTTGCGCTCGAGCACCGATTTCTGTGTTCCTCTGCGGCGCGCTTCCTCGTCGGAGAGGGTCACGCTCTGGATGCCACCGAGCAGGTCGTTGAGCGTTGGGTTGACCAGTAGGTTCTCGAGCGTCTGTCCGTGCGCGGTGGCGATCAGCTGGACGCCGCGCTCGGCGATGGTGCGCGCCGCGGCGGCCTCGAGCTCGGTGCCGATCTCGTCGATAACGATGACCTCTGGCATGTGGTTTTCGACCGCCTCGATCATCACTGCGTGCTGCAGCAGCGGCGTCCGCACCTGCATGCGCCGCGCGCGACCGATGCCGGGGTGAGGAATGTCGCCGTCGCCGCCGATTTCGTTCGACGTGTCGACGATCACGACCCGCTTGCGCAGCTCGTCCGCCAGCAGCCGCGCGCACTCGCGAAGCATCGTGGTCTTGCCGATGCCCGGCCGGCCGAGCAGCAGGATGCTCTGGCCGCTGACCACGATGTCGCGGATGATCTCGCCCGTTCCGGTGACGGCGCGGCCGACTCGCATCGTCAACCCGGTGATCCGGCCGGAACGGTTGCGGATGGCCGAGACCCGGTGCAGTGTGCGCTCGATCCCGGCGCGGTTGTCGTCGCCGAACTGCCCGACATTATTGGTCACATGCTCGAGGTCGGACGCGGACACCGGGTGATCGGCGAGCAGCACCTCGCGGCCCGGCACTCGAGCCTCGGGCTCGCGGCCCAGGTCAAGCACGATCTCGAGCAGCTCGCGTGGATCGGTGCGCTCGTGCAGTGCATGGGCGAGGTCAGGTGGCAATGCCCGGGCCAGGAGCTCGATCTCTTCTGACCAGTTTGAATGTGCGGCCTGCGCCCGCCCGGCGCCATTTGGGCGCCTGATTTCCGGAGTGCTCATGGCCGGAGACCGCGGCGAGAGATTCGGTGTCCAGGGGCCCCTCCCATGACTTCGTCATGGGGACCCCAGTGGACGGGCCGAGCATCGCAGCGAGCGCATCCGTTGATGCGTGAGCGAGAAGCGCAGGTCGCAACGACGCAGATGGGCCGCATGGGCGCCGAAGATCCGCCGAGGGCCTCTGGCCAGGAGCACAGGCTCATCCGAACGAAGGTACCAGTCCCTTCTCGCGCGCCGGTACGCGGACCGCAAGCTCTTTGACCAGGAGCAGCTGCGTCAACAGCATGCTGAACCCACGCCCGCGCAGGGCGTCGATCATGTGGGAATCATAGTGACGCAAGCTCGACCAGGCCGGCCCTTCCGAGCCCTTGAGCAGCGACAGCCCAAAGTCAGCCAGCTCTCCCGGCAGGGGGCCTTCGGGCAACGCCATGAAGTTCAGCGTGTCAGGGCGCGCCCCCGAGCTGCGTTCGGCCTTGGCCCATCCCACGACCTCGATGCGGTCGACGACAAACTCCTGTTTTTCCGATCCGCGAGCTGCCAGCCTGCCCGTCCACTCCCCGCCATGCAGCGCTCTCCACTCGCGATACGTCGGCGCCTCCAGCTGGGACACGCCTTGCGGCGTCACCTTGCGGTAAAGCTGATAGAGCATGCGGTTGTCTCCACGCTTGACCGGCCGGACGCCCTCTGGAAATTGCTCTGACCGCATGACCGGCTTGTCGGCGTAGACGACGACCTCGGTCGCGTACTGGCGGAAGCCGCGCAGGCGGAAGGCCGGCAGGAGCGGATCGCGCTCGGGAAGGCGAACGAAGAGCCGCAGCGCGCCCTTCTCGAGGGCCTGGTTGGAGAGGTGTTCCACCAGTGCGAGAGCCACGTCGTCCGAATCGGATGCCTCAGCCACCTGCAGGTTCAGGACCTGAAGCACCCTCGCGCCGCGCAGGTCGAGGCCCAGCGGCTGGCCGGAGGCCTGGATGAAGCCGACGACCCTGCCGTTCTCTTCGGCGACGTAGATCAGCGTCTCCTGTGAAAGCGGCAGGAGGGCGGAGAGGGTTGCGCTGAGCAGCGACCACAACCTGGCGGCCGGGGGCTCCGCCTCGCTGAGGCGCACGTCGGCCGAGCGGTGCATCTCCTCGATGCGGGCCAGGTCCAGCAACCCCGCAGCGCGAATCTTCACGATGCAGCCAACTTCACGAACTCACGATGGAGGCGCAGGTCGTCCGTCAGCTCAGGGTGGAAGCACAGGGCCACGATGCGGTCCTGGCGGACGGCGACCGGGTGCCCGCCGTGCTCCGCGATCACCTCGACCGCGCCCGTCGACTCGACCAGCGGCGATCGGATGAAGACGCCCGGAAATGACTTGCCACCCAGACTTTTAACGTCAAGCGCGGCCTCGAAGCTGTCCACCTGCCGTCCGTACCCGTTGCGCCGGACTCCGATGTCGAGCAGCCCAAGGCCGTGTTGGTCGGCCATGCCGTCGACGACGTCACGCGCGAGCACGATCATGCCCGCGCACGTGGCCAGCGTCGCGAGGCCGCCAGAGATCGCCTCGCGCAGCGGCTCGAGCAGGTGCGTGCGCTCGAGGAGCATCGTCATCGTTGTGCTCTCGCCTCCGGGCAGCACGATGCCATCGAGGCCGACGAGGTCTTCTCGAGTCCGCACCAGTCGAGTGTGGGCACCGACTTTCTCCAACGCGCGGACGTGCTCGGCAAAGGCGCCCTGCATCGCGAGGACCCCGATGACCGGCCCGGCGCGCCCAGGGCGCCCCTCACGAGATTTGCTCCCGATAGGAGCGGAGCTACCAGCCTCTAGCAGCGAGCAGCTCGTCCTTGGGGATGGCGGGGATCTCGAGACCATCCATCGCCTTCCCCAGTCCCGCGGAAACTTCGGCCAGGATCTCCGGCTTGTCGTGGTACGTGGTGGCCGCGACGATGGCCTTGGCACGCTTCAAGGGGTCCTCGGACTTGAAGATGCCCGACCCGACGAAGACTCCATCCACCCCGAGCTGCATCATCAGCGCGGCGTCGGCGGGAGTCGCGATGCCGCCCGCCGCGAAGTTGACGACCGGGAGGCGGCCCAGGCGCTGGCACTCGGCAAGAACTTCCACCGGGGCGCCAATGAGCTTCGCCTCGTGCACGAGCTCTGCGCGGTTCATGCCCTGCAGCTTGCGGATTCCCGCGTTGACCGCCCGCGCGTGGCGGACCGCCTCGACAATGTTGCCCGTTCCCGCTTCACCCTTGGTGCGGATCATTGCCGCGCCCTCGGCGATCCGGCGCGTCGCCTCGCCGAGATCACGGCACCCGCAGACGAACGGCACCTTGAACGGATGCTTGTCGATGTGGTTCTCCTCATCGGCGGGCGTCAGGACCTCGGACTCGTCGATATAGTCGATGCCCAACGCTTCAAGGATCCGCGCCTCGACGAAATGCCCGATCCGGCATTTCGCCATGACGGGGATGGTCACCGCTTCCATGATCGACCTAATCAGGTCGGGGTCCGACATGCGCGCCACGCCGCCTTCCTTGCGGATGTCGGCCGGCACGCGCTCGAGGGCCATCACAGCGCATGCGCCGGCCTCCTGCGCGATGCGGGCGTGCTCGGCCGTGACGACGTCCATGATGACGCCGCCTTTCAGCATCTGGGCGAGCCCGGCCTTGACCTTGAAAGAGCCTTTCACCGCGCCGTTTCCATTACGCGAACCGTTGCCTTCGGCCACGAACCGAATTCTACGCCGGGGTTCCGGACTGCCTGATTTTTAGAGTCGCTCCAGGACCAGGGTCCGCTTCGTGGCGTACTCATTGTCGGAAAGCACCCCGTCCCTGTGCAGACGGGTCAGCATGTCCATCTCCTCGAGCACGTCCAGGAGCGGCGCCATCGTCCGCCGCGCCAGGTACGCATCGGAGGCAGTGCCGGCCTCCTCGCCGCGCGCGTCGAACTCGCGCACGAAGAAAAGCGCCTTGACGGCGGAGAACGGGATGCCGAGCTTGCGGATGGGGCTGTCGCTCTGCTCGGCGTGCAGGTGCAGGACTACACCGTAGCGGTGGCGCTCGAGGGTGCCGTCCAGGTGGCCCCGCAGAACCTCGCCGTCGAGAAACCTGATCGCGACCTTCCGGGTGGGCGTCTCTGAGGCGAGGTCCTGGTCGCGGGGCAGCTCGACCCATTTGACGGCGGTCAGCGGGATCCAGGCGGTCTCGTTGTTCTCCAGGCCGCCCGCGTCGTCGACCTCGACCAGGAAGTCGGGCTCGTCGAAATCGAGATCCCGCGCGACCCCTTCCAGGGTCTCATCGTCGAAGAAGCGCACGACTACCTTGGCCATGTCACACCTACTGTACTAACCCTCATGTCTCCACACTCCTGCGCGCTCGTCGCCTTCCGATGCGACGGGCGCATTTCATGCATATCGCGAGATGCTTGCGAACGGCTTCGGATTGGCTGCGCCGGAGCTTGCCGGCCAGGTACGGCGCCAGGAGGGGCACGGCTTCGTCGTGGCTGAGCTCCCCCTCGCCTTCCGCGGCGATGTACTCCTCCTTGAAGCGCAGGCGGGCACGGTAGAGAAGGGTTTCGACAGCGCTCTCTGACATCTTGAGCGTGCGCGCGATCTGCCGGTAGCTCAGGTCCTGCAGCTCACGGAGCGTCAGCACCAGGCGGTACTTCTCCGGCAGCCGCTGGGCAACCGCCCAGACCTGGCGCCGCATCTCGTTGGACTCCTGGACCTGGACCGGGTCGAAGCTCTTGCTGGTGGAAGGCAGGTTGGCGAGCAACTCGCCGGCTTCCTCCTCCACCCCATCGTCGGCGCGTAGGTCACGCTGGCGGCGCCGCAACTCGTCAAAGCACAGGTTGCGCGCCACCGTGTGCACCCAGCCGCCGAAGTTGAACGAGTCGTCGACCCGGTCCATCATGCGCAGCGCCTTCATGAAGGTCTCCTGCGCGATGTCCTCTGCGAGCAGCGCGTCGCCGAGCTTGCGACGCACCAACCGGTAGATCGACGCGACGTAGCGACGGTGGAGCTCCTCGAACGCGTGGATGTCACCGCTGCGATAGGCCTTGACCAACTCGACGTCGCTGGGCTCAAGGCCCTCCTTGGTTGGCGGCTCCTTTTCGTCTATTCCCAAACCCGTTCCTGGCAGGCCCGCGCCGCGGCGCGGGTCAGCATTGGGCCGGCCTCTCGCATGAGTTGCTGCAGATTCTGTCCTTCCTCGTCGAGCGTCACGATCGCGGTGACGCCCAGGTCGCTCAACGCCTCCCAACCGGGGCCTCTTGCTCCGGCGATCAGCAGAACCGGGATTCTAGCCGCTTGGGCGCGTTTTGCCACCTCGCCAGGCGCTTTTCCATAGGCGGTCTGGTCGTCGGCCCGCCCCTCCCCTGTGATCACCAGGTCTGCGCCACTCAGCTTCGCGTCGAAGCCGCTCGCCTCAACCACGAGCGGGGCGCCGGCCACAAGCGCTGCGTCGAGGAAGGCCATCAGCCCCGCCCCGGCGCCGCCGGCGGCTCCAGCCCCGGGGACGTCGGCGACGCGCTTCCCGAGGTCCTGTTCGATCACTGCCGCCAGCCTGGCAAGGGCGGCATCGAGTTCGATAACGGCCTGGTCGTCGGCGCCCTTCTGAGGCCCGTAGACGGCGCTCGCCCCCTGTGGGCCCGTCAGCGGATTGGTCACATCGCAGGCCACCTTCACCTTCACCGAATGCCAGCGGGGATCGAAGCCTGCAAGGTCGATCCGCTCCAGGCGTGCCAGGGCGGCGCCTCCTCGCGGGAGGTCATGGCCGTCGGCATCGAGCAACCGGTAGCCGAGCGCCTGGGCCATCCCCGCGCCGCCGTCGTTGGTCGCGGAGCCGCCGATCCCCGCGATGATCTGCCCCACGCCCGCCGAGCG
Source organism: Candidatus Dormiibacterota bacterium (assembly GCA_035602315.1). Taxonomy (GTDB): domain Bacteria; phylum Chloroflexota; class Dormibacteria; order Dormibacterales; family Dormibacteraceae; genus Palsa-870. The sequence continues at coordinate 9,992 of DATNML010000032.1, read as the reverse complement.
GACCTCCTCCAGCAGCTGCCCGAACCCATAGGTCGAGGTCTTGCGCGGGTCGCGGCGCTCGGGTGCGATCAGCGTCAAGCCACTCGCGGACGCGAGCTCCACCACTCCGGTTCGGCCCCCTTCGATCAGTCCATAGGGAGCCGCCACCGGGTCTCCAAGCGGCCCCGCCACCTCGGCGGTCCGATACGCGCCATGGTGCGCGCTGACCAGCGCTTCGACCGTGCCTTCGCCTCCGTCCGCCACCGGCACCTCGACGACCTCGGCGTCGGGAAACGCCTGGCGCACACCGCGGGCAATGGCAGACGCGGCCTCAGAGGCAGAGAGCGATCCTTTGAAAGCGTTGGGCGCGACGACCACCTTCATGGGGGCCCGACCTTAATAGACGGGGATCGTCCAGTCCTTGTACTTCGGCGATTCGCCGCGGACCGCCCCGAAGTAGATGTTCTGCAGCTCTTGGCTGAACTCGCCCACGGTGCCGTTCCCGACCGTGCGACGGTCGACCTCGACCACAGGCGAGATCTGCGCCCCGGTGCCGCACAGCAGCAGCTCGTCGCAGATGTACAGCTCGGTGCGGTCGATGCTGCGCTCGATCACCGGCATGTGCAGCTCTTCCTTGATCATGCGGATGAGCAGCGTTCGCGTCACGCCTTCAAGGATGTCGTCGGTGACGGGCGGAGTGACGAAGGCGCCGTCTCTCAGCATGAAGAGGTTTTCCGCGGACCCCTCGGAGACGTGGCCGTCCACCGTGAGCACGATCGCCTCGTCAAACCCGGCCTCGACCGCTTCCGACTTCGCCAGGGCTGACTGCGCGTACGCACCCGTCACCTTCGCGCGCGCCGGCAAGGACTGGTCGGGCACTCTGCGCCAGGTGCTGACCATGCAGCGGATGCCCGCCTCGATCTCGACGTAGTTGCCGAACGGAATCGCGTAGATGAAGAAGTTGTGCTCGAGGTTGTGAAGGCGCACGCCGATCTCCTCGCTGGACGTGTAGAGCAGCGGACGCACGTAGACGTCGGACTTGAACTGATTGCGGCGGAGCAGTTCGAGCGTGAAGTTCACCAGCTCCTCGGTCGAGTGCGGGAGGGTCATCCGCATGACGTTGGCCGACCGTCGCATGCGGTCGTAGTGCGCTGCTCCCTGGAGCAGGTAGAGCTGCTCTTGCTTCTCATTCCAGTAAGCGCGAATGCCCTCGAAGACCCCGGTGCCGTAGTGAAGGGCGTGCGTCATCAGGCCGAGCCTGACGTCGTGGTAGCGAACGAACTCGCCTTCGTTAAAGACCCACGTGTTGGGGTGGAGCGGGGGCTTCTTGGCCGCCCCCTTGGCTTTGGTTTCCACGCTCATCTCGAAATAAGTGTAGGCCCGGACCGCGGTGCGGCAATGCACAGCGCGACCGGCATCTGTTATGAATCCGGAGGTGAGCCTCTACGGCATCATCGCGGACCTGCGTCGGGAGCACCCGACTCCGGCCGCCACCCAAACTCTGGACCTGGTTACGGCGGAGCTCGGCCGCACCCGCGACAACCTCAAGGACGCGGTCGCCGCGCTGGGTGACAAGCCTCTTCCGCCAGGCGGCAAGCCCATCCTCGACGAGCTCGTCGAGCGAGCGCGAAAGGAGGGCGTCTACGACCTCGACTACGGCCCGGACCCCTACGACAAGCCACCCCCCGAGCCTCTCGACGAGGGCACCGCGGGCATCGGCGCACTGCTTGCCATCAGCTCCATCGTGAGCATCGCGCTGGCGCTGATCGCGGTGTGGCTCGCACTGAACCAGATCCTCAGCTCAAGCAGTGGCTGAGTTCTCCTTCGACGTTGTCTCGGAATTCGATGCCGCCGAGCTGACCAACGCGCTGGACCAGGCCCGCCGCGAGGTCGGCACGCGCTACGACTTCAAGGACACGGCGACGATCTACGACCATCAGGAGAGCAAGATCTTGATCGAGTCGGCCAGCGAGGAAAGGGCGAAGGCGGCGCTCCAGGTGCTGCGCGAGAAGGGCGCCCGGAGGCAGCTTTCACCCAAGCTCTTCAAGGCGGGCGACCCGAAAACGGTCGGCAAGGGTCGCGGCCAGATTGAGATTCTGCTCAATGCAGGCATCACCGAAGACATCGCGCGCGACCTGCGCAAGCGGATCCAGAACGTCTCGCCCAAGCTGCAGGTGCGCATCCAGGGCGACCAGCTGCGCGTCGTCAGCAAGGACAAGGACACGCTGCAGCTCGTGATCAAGTCACTCCGCGAAGCCGAGGACATCCCCGTCCCGCTTCAGTTCACGAACTACCGCTAGCAGCCAGACACGCCGAACCCGCGTCGCAGGGGCGGCTGGGTTTAACCCAGCCGCAATTTGTCTCTGGTCAACCCAATCGTGACCAGGTTTCAGCCATTTTGAACAGCCCCATCCATATACCGGAGGGTGAGCAGCCCCGTCGCGAAGCGACCGGGCGATGCAATCAGTAGGTCCCATCCTTATCGCCGCTTGCGCGCAGCGGGAACCATCCGGGTTCCCGCTCATATCTATGGGTCATAGTGAGGACGTGGTCGTCATCCCCGCCATCGACATCCTCGGCGGCCGCTGCGTGCGACTCGTGCGCGGCGACTTCGAGCATCCAAAGGTGTATTCCGATGACCCGGCGGATGTTGCGGAAGAGTTCGCCCAAGCCGGGGCTGAGCACGTCCACGTGGTCGACCTCGACGCCGCGCGGGGGTCGGGCGACAACCGGAGCGTGATCCAGTCGATCCTGCGGCGCAAGGACCTCAAGGTCCAGGTTGCCGGTGGCGTCAGGACGGCCGAGACGGTGGTCGGATGGCTGACCGCGGGAGCTCACGCGGTGGTCATGGGCACAGCCGCGGTGCGCGACCCGCGCCTTCTCGAGCGGTGCGCGCGCAGTCATCCCGCCCGCGTGCTCGCCGCCCTGGACGTGCGCAACGACCAGGCCGCCGTGAGCGGTTGGACGGAGACAGAGCCGGTGATGATTGGCGCCATCCTCGGACGCTGGGACAGCTTGCCGCTCGCCGGTGTAGTCCTGACCGCCATCGACCAGGACGGCACGCTGGGGGGCCCGGATCTGAAAACGCTGGCCAGGGCGCGCGCGATGACCAGCCTGACGCTGCAGTACTCAGGCGGCGTGACTTCGCTCGACGACATCGGGCGCGTGGCCGCCGCCGGAGCGCAGGCAGTGATCATCGGCAAGGCGCTTTACGAGGGCAGGTTCACCCTGGAGCAGGCGCTCGCCACGTGAGGCGAATCGGGATCGCCCTCGCGCTCGCGCTCGTCCTGATCGCCTGCGGTGGACGCGATGTGCCGGACGACCAGGCGCTGCACCAGGACATCGTCAGCGGCTCCAGCGGAGCCGAGGTGACTTTCGACGCGACCGTCTTGAACGACCCGGTGGAATCTGGCGGACACGAGCGCTTCGAGGTGAAGGCGACCACGGGAGAGACGCTCGAGGTCGACCACAACACCAGCCTGGCGCCCAACGTTCCCACTCACGCCGGAGACCAGCTCGTGATCCACGGTCAGCTCTATATCGATCCCGGCCCGCGGATCGGCGTGCACTGCACACACGCTCACACCTCGAGCGGCTGCCCAAATCCAGGCTGGATCGAGCTCGGGCAGAACTACTACGAGTAAGAAATGAGAGGAAACCCGGAGGCGGTCTCATTCGGTGGTTGCACCACCCGCCGATGACGATTGTTCCAGAAACTCGGCCAACTTCTGAGTAGGTGATCGCCAACCGAGTGTCTGGCGCGGGCGGCCATTGAGCTCGTGAGCCACGCGGTCGAGCTCGTCCTGCGTGACCCCGGCAAGGCTCTGGCCCTTAGGAAAGTATTGGCGGAGGAGTCCATTGGTGTTCTCGTTGCTGCCTCGCTGCCATGGACTTCTTGGGTCGCAGAAGAAGACTTGGACTCCGGTGTCGACTGTGAAATGGACATGTTCAGCCATCTCTGGACCTTGGTCCCAGGTCAGCGAGCGTCGCAGGCTGGTGGGAAGCTTTTGGACGGTTTTTGCGAGCGCCTCGCGAACCCGCTCGGCGGTGAGGCCATCCGGTAACGCGAAAAGCATCGCGTAACGCGTGCTGCGTTCGACCAGCGTGCCAATGGCACTGGACTTCGTACCCACCAGCAGGTCCCCCTCCCAATGGCCAGGCACCGCCCGGTCAGTGGCTTCCGCCGGGCGCTCGCTGATCATGATTTTGTCCACGATCTGACCGCGGCCACTCGACAGCTGCTTCTTCGACTGTCGGACCAGGCGGCGAGTCCGCAGATGCCGGGCCAACTCCTTGCGCAGAGTCCCCCGGCTCTGGATGAAGAGGCTGAGATAGATCGTTTCGTGGGATATCTGCATGTCCGGATCTTGGGCGTACTCCTCCTTCAGGAAAGCAGAGATTTGTTGTGGCGACCAACGAAGGCTGAGCCTGCTTTCCACTTCGGCCCGCAGTCTTGGGTAGAGCGCCAGCTTGCTCGCCTTGGGTCGCCGGCTTCGTCGAAGAGCTGCCTGCTCGGCCTCAGCCGCCCGATAACCGACTCGTCCTCCGTTGCGAGCCACCTCGCGTGAGACCGACGAGTGTGCCCTCCGGATCTGTTTCGCAATGGCATGACAGGACTGCTGTGCTGCCAGGCCTCGTGAAATCTCTTCCCGCTCTACCGCGGTCAGCTCGCATCGCGACCGCGTTCTTGACCTGGGACGAACGCCTCCATTGACCAAAACGCACCGTCGCACCGTCTCCAAGCCTCGGCCGACATGCCTGGCTATTGCAGACATCGATTCGCCCTGGCTTCGCCGTTCCCAGATCTCAGCCTTCTCGGCCTCTGTGACCGCTGCTCCTCCCATCGAACACCTCCTTGGCCGCCTAAGCGTCCTCTAGACCAAGGAGGTGGTGCAGTGACCCCTTGAGATGGCTGGATGGTTTCCTCTCATCGCGCGTGCGGCTACGCCGCAGGCGCTGCTCTCCTTCCGGTATACGGATGGGTCTTGTTCAGGTTGTCACTCGCCACTACGATGGGCAACTTTCATGGAGGCGGTTAGACGGCCTGGCGAAGCCAGGCCTACCTGCCACGCAGAGGGCCTAGGTCCGAGCCTTTGGCGGCTTGCGCGACACCATCCAGGTCGTAGCCTGGGCCACCGGCCGGACCACGATCTCGTCGATGTCCACGTGCGGCGGGCGAGTCACGGCGAAGATCACGCAATCGGCCACGTCCTCGGCGGACAGCGGCTTTAGACCCTGGTACACGGCCTTGGCCGCCTTGCGGTCGCCGTGGAACCGCACCATGCTGAATTCAGTCTCAACGAGTCCCGGGTCGATCTCCGTCACGCGGATATGCTCTCCGTTCAGCTCGAGACGCAGTGTGCGCGTGATCGCGCGGACGGCGTGCTTGGCCGCCGTGTAACCCCCGCCGCCTTTGTAGGTCTCGAAGCCGGCGACCGACCCGATGTTGACCACGTGTCCGTGTTTGGCCTTGCGCAGAAGTCGGATCGACGCCCGTGTCATCCACATCAAGCCCAGCACGTTGACCTTCCACATGCCAATCCAGTCTTCGTCCACGGCTTTCTCAATGGGCGCGAGGCCGAGAGCGCCGCCCGCGTTGTTGACCAGCACGTCGATGCGACCGAATCTTTTCGACACTTCGCCGACAAAGGATTCGATGCTTTCCTTGTCGGTGACGTCGAGCTCCAGCGCAAGGCCATCCTCACCCGCGACACGCTTGAGGCGATCGAGACGGCGTGCCCCGACCACAATCTGGAAGCCCCGCCGCCCCAGCGCCACAGCAGTCGCCGCGCCGATGCCCGACGAAGCCCCGGTGATGACCGCGACCGGAGTCGACTTGTTCGTACCCCTACCTCCGTATGCAGCGTACCCTAGAGAAAATGCTGCTGGAGGTCCTCGTCGGGTGCATCGTCGGCCTTCTCGTCCTGGCCGGCGTCGCTGTGATGATGGGCCCCAACCTGATGGGATCCATTCGCCGCCTCCGCTCATTGCGGCGGCCCGTCAGGGTGCCTTCAGTGTTCCAGACACCTCAGCGCGAGGCCTCGACGCCAGGTTTGAACGCGAAGACCCAGCGCGTAGTCGTGGCGGCGGCACGCCTGTCCACCTGGCTGCGTGCTCAAGGCCAAGAGGAGCTCTCGCGCGAGCTCCGCGGCGCCGCCGCGCGCCTGAGCAGCAACGAGCCGGCCGGCCTCTACGCGCTGCAGACCTCGCTGCGGAAAGTCCGCGCGCTCAACGTCGAGGAGAGCTCACAGCAGCGCTTGAAGGCGCTGTCGACCGAGCTGCGAACCGCGGTGCAGGATCGATTTGAGCAGCTCGAGCTGCTGCCCTTCAAGCGGCCTTAGAGGAGTTCTCGGCGCAGCACCTCGGGCTTCGTTTCAGTCGGAAGCTCAATTTCTGACGGTGCCAGGAGGCAGAACTCGGGCGGCGGACCAAGGACCATCATCCGGCGCCACAGCGTGAGCTCGGCCTGGTCTGTCCAAGGCTTCAGCCGCTCGTACAGCTCTCGGTAACCCATGCCTGCGGGCTTGGAGAAGCGGATCTCGAAGCCGGCTCCTCCCGGCGCGGCGCCTGAAATGAGAGTCAGCAGCTTGCCGGCGCCGTCGCTCGCCATGTGCGCCACCGCGTCGTGACTTGCCGACCTCGCTTGGTTGACCGCAGCTTCATTCAGCAGGTCGAGCGCGGCTGAGCCGTCGACCAGATACCAGTCGGCGTAGCCGGCGCCAACTCGAAATGTCGATGAGCCGATGAAGCCTGCGGGTGGCTCCACCTTCAGCGACGAGTGGAATCGCCGCAGCGCCGTCTCGTAAGCCTGCGTTTCGACGCCGAGTGCCGCGCGATGAAAAAAGACATAAGCGAGCACCGACTAGGGCTTCGGTCCTTTCCCGGCTTCGATGTACTTCTTCAGGGCAGCCATGTTCTTGCGAATGCCCTCGGCGTACTGCTTCGTCAGCAGACCTCCAGTGAAGCGCAGCAGCCCGGTGAGCTCGTAGTCCATCTCGTACCGCACATGGGTGGTGCCGTCGTTTTTCTCCGTGTACGTGTACGACCAGGTGCCCTTGAGCGGACCTCGAATGAACTTGCCGGCGCACCGCTTTGGTTTAGTCCACACCGCTTGCTCGACCTCGAGCGTTTCCTTGAAGCCTCCCGGAAGCTCGAGGTGGTAGCGGTATTGGGTTCCCTTGCCGGGAGGCCCGTCATCGAGCTTCTCGACCTTGACGAGGTAGGAGGACCACTTCGGCGCGTGAACCACGTCCTCCTGGACGACCGCCCAGACCCGCGAGGCAGGTGCCTTGATGTCGACCTCCTCGCGCAGCTTGGGCACCCTGCGATGATCCCATGAGTGCCGGGAAACGCCAACCCGCGGATGCTCGGCGCGCTGAGGCACAGGAACTACCGGCTGTTCTTGACCGGCCAGATCATCTCCACCGTCGGCACCTGGATGCAGAGCGTCGCCATGCCGTGGCTGGCGCTCGAGCTGACCGGCAGCGCCCTGCTCGTCGGGCTGGTGCTCGCCGCTCAATTCCTTCCGGTGCTGGTCGGCGGGCCGCTAGGTGGAGTGGTCGCCGACCGCTATCGCAAGCGAAGGGTGCTGCTCGCGACGCAGTCGCTGTTCATGATCCCCTCCTTTGTGCTCTTCGCCGTCAGCGCAACCGGCCACGCCCAATACTGGATGGTCGTCGTCGCCGCGTTCGCGACGGGGACCATCAACCTGTTCGACGTTCCGGCACGCCAGGCCTTCGTCATCGAGATGGTCGGCCGGCAGGACCTCATGAATGCCATCGCGCTCAACTCGTCCGTCTTCAACGCCTCGGCCGTGATCGGCCCCGCGATGGCGGGTCTTGTCATCGCGGCGGTTGGCGTGCCGATCTGCTTTCTCGCCAATTCGGTCAGCTACCTGGCGGCCATCGGAGCGCTCGTGATGATGCGCGACCTGCCAGGCATCGTGCACCACCACGCAGACCAGCCGTTCATGACGCGTATTGCGGAAGGCCTGTCGTACGCCCGACGCGAGCCTGTCGTGGGCATGCTCCTGGTCGCAGTCGCGGTGTTCTCGCTCTTCGCCATGAACCGTCTCACTCTCATGCCGCTGTTTGCCGCCGACGTGCTTCACGTCGGCGCGCACGGCTACGGATTCCTGCTGGCCTCGATGGGCTTGGGTGCACTGTTCGGCGCGTTGACGCTCGCGTTCTTTCCGACCCTAGGAGCCGATCCGAGGCGCCAGCTGTGGATGGCGGTGATCTGGGTCGCGGCCCTGCTCGAGTTCTCGATCTCGAGGGAGTTCGTACTTTCGCTGGCTGCGCTGTGCGTCGCGGGCTACTGCCAGATCTCGTTCGTCGCGACCGCCAACAACCGCATCCAGATGCTCACTCCGGATCACCTTCGCGGGCGGGTGATGTCGCTCTATGCACAGGCGTTGATCGGCGTCGGGCCTTTGGGCAGCACGCAAGCCGGCGTGCTCGCCGAATGGCTCGGCGCTCCGTGGGCTATGGCGATCGGCGCCGTCATCGCGGGCGCCGTCATCGTTGCCATCCGGATCATCCGTCCGGAGGTCTTTGCGTCGGACCGGGCTAAGTTTTCGGTGACGGAAACCGTGCGGCAAGACTTGGACTGAAGCGCCTGACATTCCTGCTGCCCCAAATTCCCAGCAACAATGCGGCGGCTACGAAGCCGGCCCCGCCCGCAATCAGCACCCCGTACAGAGGAAGGCCGATCGCGAACGCGATCAAGGCGCCAATCGCGCCGGCGTCGGCTGCGACGATCACCGACAGCATGCCCGGCAATGTCTGGAGCCCGTGAAACGCCGAGCCCAGACCTGGCTTGCCGATCGAGACTTCGATCCCGAGCGTCTGGAGCGCTCCTGCGAAATCGTCGTATGGGCTCGTGACGAAATGAGGCTCCAGCTCCGGGTGCAGCTCGAGGTAAGCCTTGCGAAGCCGGTTCATTCCGACGACCCACCGGTAGTCATCCCGGTTGAGCGCCATCAGGCGTGCGACCGTGGCGACGCCCACGAACAAGACGACAGAGAGCATGAAGATCGCAACGGAGATGAACGTGGGGCCGAAGCGATCAGCCTGCGCGACCAGCGCCAGCGCGATCACAGCGCCGGACAGGATGGCCAGGAACATATTCACCCGCCCCAGCGACTCGGTGTACGTCAGCGAACGGGTCGCGAGGAGGCTCCAGTGCTCGGTGGCGAGGATCTGCAGCTTGGCCCCGGCTACGGGGTCTCGTCCAGCCGGCGGCATCTCGGTCGACATCGTGTCTCCTAGTCGCGAGGTAGGTATCGGGGCAGGTCGGAGAGTGAGGCTATTCCCTTTGCCGCCATGAAGGCAGCGATGCCATCGTGCACCTCGGCGATCGCGCGTGGATTGACGAACGTGGCCGTGCCCACCTGCACCGCGCTGCACCCCGCGACCAAGAACTCCAGCGCGTCCTCCGCCCGCGCGATCCCGCCGATGCCGACCACAGGGATTGTCACGGCCTGCGCCACCTGGTGAGCCAGGTGCACGGCCAGCGGCCGGATCGCGGGACCGGAGAGGCCTCCCGTGCGGAAGCTCAGCCTTGGCCTGTACGCGTTCAGGTCCATCGACATGCCGACGAAGGTGTTGATCGCACAGATCGCGTCGGCGCCCGCAGCCTCGACCGCGCGCGCGATGACCCCGAGGTCGCTAACCATCGGCGTGAGCTTCACCCACACCGGTAGCTTCGTCCGTCTGCGCACTGATTCAGTCACCGCCGACGCGGCGTGCGGGTCGTTGCCGAAGTAGAGCCCACCCTGCTCGACGTTGGGACACGAGATGTTGATCTCGAGCCCGCTCACTCCCGGGACGCCATCCAGGCGCGCCGCGAGCTCTCCGTACTCGGCGGCAGTCTCGCCGTTGATGTTGACGAACACCGGGAAATCCCATTCCGCCCACTGCGGCGCGTAGTCGCGGATCAGAGCCTCGACTCCCGGACCCTGCAACCCGATGGCGTTGAGCATCCCGCTGGGCGTCTCGGCGATGCGCGGCGGA